>CBFDDU010000024.1:0-27683 GCA_965603655.1 uncultured Candidatus Electrothrix sp.
TCCGTAATCGCAGTATTCAGGGTAATCTCGTGCCTGCGAATAAGATCAAGCAGATTCTCCAGTTTATGAGACAGTTCCGAGACCCGTTCAATACCGACAAACTGAGCAGCCCCTTTTATCGTATGAATGGAACGAAAGATTTCATCCAAGACCTCTTTGTCTTCATAATCCTGTTCAAGCCGGAGAAGACTGCTTTCCATCTCTTCAAGATGTTCAGCCGCCTCAACAATAAAATCCGGTAACATTGATGAGTCTATCATATTCTCCACCTTGTAACTATCTGATTATTCTTACATTCAGGACGCGCGTTCAACTGTCCAGAGCTTTTCTCAGCCAGCTCTAAATACTTTTTTCAGCTTAGGAGACTGTTACTCCCGACTCCTGCTGGTAATCAGAAACCATTTTCTCATCTTCCAGCTTAATTTCAAAATAACTAAACGACATGACAATAGCTTTAAGATCCTCATTATTTCGATGCATCTTACTGATATCTTTTTGTATACCATTCTCTATCTTGAAACCGGGTTTCTCCGTGTCCAATGAAAAATTCAAATCATTGGCAATATTTTCCAGCAGATCCCGACTTAACCGGCTATGATTCCAAACAAAAAGCAAGACCTCCTGCATATTTACCGCCAAGTCATTAATATTTTCGCCGAGCGAGCCGATTTCATCCGCCCTTTTCATATAATTCAATGTTTCAAGATGGCCGTCTGCCATGAGTCTGCTTGCCACCTGCATTTCAGCCAGGGGTTTTATAATATTTCTTTTGAAATAGATCATCGCAGCAATCTGAACACTCAACAAAAAAAACAGAATAACGCATAGTGAGGCATGAATAATTCTTGAAGTCTCGCCACTGTGCTTGACCAATACATAGAGAAGGCCTGCTGCTGCAATCATGGTCAGCAAAAAATTGAGTACAAAAAAAAGCTGTGCCTTTCTCTTCAAACTCACATCGTTTGCTGCCTGTAACAAAGTAGACATGGGCGACAAATCCGTGTTAAGATGAACTTTGTGACGAACAGCCAAAACCTCCTCCCACCAAACTGCCCGCAATTTTCTCCAAGATCATAAAGCGTTACATGTAGAATAATATTCAAGTCTCCCCATGTTCAACGTGAGCTCTAAGCAAAAATATTCTTCTCTATGAGCCATGAACTGAATACAGCAAAGACAGATGTCGGTACAATCTCTGTCCCGGCGACCGTCAAACTACTCGTCAGCTTCTGATTTCTCTATCATATCAAGAATTTCTCTCGCCTTATGCTTACTGGCAAATCCCCGTGCTCCGAGACGCTCAACCTCGCTCCGATATATCTCTTCATCAAGATTTGAGAGGAAGATAATATGTGCTGAGCTGTCATACCGTAAAATCTCCTCTGCTGCTGCAAGGCCATCCATTTCACGCATGGTGATATCCATAGTGACGATATCGGGCTTCAAGGACTTATAGAGCTCAATAGCCTCCAGCCCGTTTTTTGCCTGCCCCACCACGATATGGCCCGGTGGCTGTAATAATTTCGCGATCATCTTACGCATCATAGATGAATCATCGACTATCAAAACTCGCTTACTCATCTGGTTACTCTCCCTCTATTGCCTTCAGCAACTTTAATTCATCTGCAAGAAGGATACGGTTAAAATCAAGCATGATCAGCAGGCCTTCACCGATATCGCAGACACCTCGAATATATTGATTGGCAAGCCCGGCCACAACCACTTCCGGCGGAGGCTCGATAGTACTTTCCAAAATTTTCAGGACTCTCGTTACAGAATCCACTATGAATCCAGTGACCCTGCCGTTAATATCCAGAATCAATATCCAGGATTCCTTGGACGCACTATCCTCTTGGAACAGATTGAGTCGCTTCCTCAACTCAATAACAGGAATAATATTACCGCGCAGATTAATAACACCTTCAATAAAGTCAGGTGAATTCGGTACCGATGTAATAGGAGCTGAACGGATAATCTCCTGTACCATGAGAATATCTACTCCGAATTGCTCATTGCCGATGGTAAAACCGACCAGCTGCATAAGCTGTTCTTTTTCTTCCTGGTCGGTCCTTTTATCGGCTGTAAAAGTATCAGCCATGAATTTTCTCCTTTATTACGATTAGCAGCTCAACAGCCGCTCGTCCTTACGGCCCGTTGCAAATTTTATGGTTTCCAATTCCGTTCTCACAGTCCGGCAAAGAAAAGGATACCGCTCTGCGCCCCCAATCAAGGAAACGCAGAGCGATACAGCGACAGAGAATACGGAAAAACAGATAAAAGATGAGCTTACAACTTAAACTGCTCAACCTGATCGCGCAGTCTGTCAGAAGCAGCCCGCAATTCATCGGTAATGGACACAACCACACCAGCACCCTCAACAGTTTTCTGCGCACCTTCAAAGGACTGCTGGGCAATCCTGACCGCATTCTGGGAACGCTCACCCTGAGCAGTAACCATTTCGTTCAGCGTATCAGTACGAGTCACAATCTCACGCATCTCAGAGTCAATGGCACTGGAACCGGCACTTGCTTCAGATACCAGCGCACTAATGATCTGAGACTGCTGAACCATAGAAGACAGCGCTGTCTCAGCTGCCTGACGACGAGAACCCTGCTCACCAGCCATTTTGGAGATCTCTTCCGCCATCCTGTTCAGTTCCTGTACAAGAATCTGGACTTTCTGAATATCACCTTCAACAACCTGAGCAACCGATGCAATTTCCTCAATGGAACGCATGTTGTTACGACCACTGGCGTCAATCTTGGCAAGAGCGCTCTGCAGTTCTTCAGAGTACTTCGTTCCTGCCTCAACGCTGGCAGTAGAATCTTTAATCAGCTGGGTAATTTCTTTCGCAGCCTCAGAGGAACGCTGAGCCAGTTTACCAACCTCGTCAGCAACAACCGCAAAACCCTTACCATGTGCACCAGCACGGGCAGCCTCAATGGCGGCGTTCAGAGCGAGCAAGTTTGTCTGCTCGGCGATTTCTGTAATAACGCCGATGATTTCAGAGATCTGTCCAGAGGATTCCGCAATAGCGCGCATACCAGCAACCGTGTTATCAACGGCCGTTGTTCCGTCATGGGCAGCCTCAAGGGCTTCCTGACCCTGGGCTGTGGCAGCATCTACCGCCTGGCCCATGTTCTGTACAGCTGCAGTGATCTCGTTCATGGATGCAGTCATCTGCATAACCTTTTGACCCTGCTCATTGGATGTGGCCACAACAAGGGCACCGGTTTCACCCATGGCACCCACACGATCGGTAGCTGTTTCAGCCTCCTCAGACTGTTTGATAACAGCATCACTCACTGTATCCATAGATTGGAGCAGCTCAGCAATGGTTTGCTGAGAACGCTGCGCACTAGCCTGCTGCGCCTTAGCACCATCAGCAACAGCACCAGCTGTCTGACCCATTGCCTGGAGCAGCTCTCTTGTCTTCTCGGACTGCTGGGCCTCGACCTGGGCACGATCCCTGTTAGCAGATGCACGACCAGACACGTCCTCGGCGTTGGCAGCAACGGCCTGGGATACAGTCTGAACCTCGGAGAACGCAGTATTCAACTCAAGCAGCATATTGTTGAACTCTTCAGCCATCTCACCGATCTCATCAGTGGAGGTCGTCTCCACCTGCAGGGTAAGATCACGTTCTGCAGCAACCTGTCGTACAACGCCTGCAATGGCAATAATAGGACGGGCAAACAGACCACCAACCAAAACGGCCACACCGAGCACGATAACGGCAATAACAAGTCCACCGATCAGAGCAAACCACAGCATCCGATTGGTAGCGGCAAAGGCCTCGCCCTCATCAACCTCCGCTATCAACACCCAGTCAAAGTTCGTATCAAGCGCCTCATTCAGGCCAAGATGGGTATAGGCAGAGAGAACATTCTCTCCACGATAATCTTTAATAAGACCAACCCCTGCCTTGTCCTGCAGACCTTGGCGTACGGCTTCGGTGTCAATCTCTTTTTTCAACAGGGTGGATTCGGTTGAAAACCTGGAGGCGGAGCGCATCAGCTTATCCATTCCGACCAGATAGGTTTCACCGGTCTCACCCAGACCGGTACGTTCGGCCATAATCTCCTGAATGTCCTTATCAGAGAGCTGGACCGCTACCATCATAACCAGTTCGCCTTTTTCCATAACCGGGGCAGCAGCAAAGGCAGCCGGTGCATCGCCAGAGGGTGCATAGAATTCATAATCGGCCAGCTCAACCCTCTTGTTGCTTGCCACTTTTTTGAGCAAGCGCCCCAGATTGGTGTTACTGTACTTGCCGCTGATCATATTGGTCTGATAATCAGCCTCTTTCATAGCCGTATAAAAGGCATAGCCGTCTGGAGCAACCAAAAAGATATCAAAGTAGCCGTAGGCCTTCTGATACTTCTGCATCAGATCCTCTGCTTCCCCTTCACCCTTTGGTACAACAACCTGTTTCAGAGCACCATTGGTAATCAGACCCCAATTCAGCCCTTCAATAGGTACCGGAGTATATGAGGACAGCTCATAAACTCCTGTGGTACCGATTTTATGCAGTGTACCCGACTTGCCAGCCAAGGCCAAATCGGTATCAGGCCCAGAGTGAGCCTCACCGATCCGACCTTCCTTAACCACCCGATTGGAACGATAGGAAGGTGAATTTGCATTACCCACCATATAGGACTCAAAGGTATCTTCCAGTCCCTCGCGGGCTTGTACGATTCCGTCAATATCCTTGGTGGAGATTTGCAGAGCAGCAACACCGAGGAGCCGACCATCATCAAGAATAGGAGCACCGATAAAGATCGCCTGCTGATTATTGGACGGGGCATAGGCTGAAAAATCTTCAAGGGCCACCCCTTTCCGAGCCTTGGCAAACAAGCGCCCCAAGCCGGAATCCTTTAAGGCACCGCTGACCAGATTCTTTCCGAGATCAGCTTCTTCGGCATTGGTATAGACAACGTTCCCGTCCGCTGAAATCAGGAAGAGATCATAATAACCATGGCCTGTGCCGAAAGATTTATACCAGGTACCGTATTTTTCTTTATAGCCGTTCCACAGGCTGCCACCGATCCGCTTGCCCTCCTCGCGAAAGGCCTCGCTAAACTCCTGAATAGCGTTAATAGTACTGGGGCTGGAAGCCAGCATCAGCGAATCCGCTTGTCGCTTGCTAAAAAAACGTACCAAGGCCTGTACCTTGGTTCCTTCAACTGCCTTCAATTTCAATTCAGCCTCATGACGAAGCGACTGAACCAGCTCGGCCATAATCTGGGCATCACCCAGACGCTCTGCAAGATAACCGGAAATCTGACCTTTTTTCAGCTCGCGAATACCCTCAAGCTGGGCTTGAGCCGTCTGCTCAAGAGCTGCCGAGGCCTGCATATACGAGGCCACAGCATTGATGGCAAAGGGAAGCAGACCAACTGTCAGCAACAGAAGAATCAACTTCTGCGTCAGCCCGAGCCCCTTTTTAAAGGTTCCTGTACCTCTCTGTTTCATAGTTTCCCCTCCTGTCTGTTTTCCGATAGTACCGATCGACCGGATGATACTGTCCGGTACCGGGCCCCGTTCTGCCGCACTCCAAAGAACATGCCTCTATACCTCCTTATGAAATTTATCTTATTTCTTTCAATATATATCGGTATATCTTAAATATTGCAACGAGATCCATATTTTTTTCTCAAATGAGAATACACACCAGCCCCTAACCCACAAGCACGCCCTCAATACCCTTGGGAATTCCCGTATCTGGCAATAAGTTTGTTCCTGGGCAACGGGTTGCCACCGCGCCAGGCATCTCTCGGTACAAGCTGCCTGCCGGGTCCTGAACAATCCCGGTACCGCCCACCCGTAAAATTTCCTCCATGCCTTCCCCGCCATCCTCGCCCATCCCGGACAGGACAACGGCCACGCTTTTCTCCTTTAACCGTTCTGCCACAGAGAAGAAGAGCATATCTATTGAACCTCTCCGGGTGACAAAGGGCGCAGCTGAAAGATGAAGCACCAGCCCTCCCTCCTGTTCATGAACAGTCAGGTACTCATCACCTGAGGCAAAATAACAGACCCCGGCTTCAATCGGGGCATTATTCTCAGCCCTTCGAATAATAAGCGGAGAGAGTTTATTGATATAATTAACAAAAGAATCCAAATGACGGGAAGGGGTATAAAAAACCACCAGATACGCCGCTGGAAATTTTGCCGACAGATGCGGAAGAATCTTCAGTAAAGAGCCGTAACCGCCTTCTGCGACCCCCAGCGCAACAAGCCGTTCGCATTTGCTGCCAGCAAGGGCCAGCGCGTCTTTCTTTTCCTGGCTGACGGCCCTGACGTACTTCACCGCCTCAAGCTCCACTTCTGCTGCCAAGCGCACCTTACGCTCAATTTCGCTGGTCTGTTCTTCCAGATTAGCTTCCCCGGTATTCGAGGGTTTGGAAACAAAATCCACTGCCCCGTACTTGAGGGCATCAAAGGTCACATCAGAGCCCTCAACCGTCATAGAACTGAGCATAACCGTGGGGGTAGGCGCCTGGATCATCAAATGTTTGATCGTGGTTAAACCATCCATAACCGGCATTTCCACATCAAGGGTCACCACGTCCGGTTTGAGCTGAGGAATAATTTGCAGCGCCTCTTCTCCGTTCTCTGCCTCTCCAACGACCTCCACCACGGGGTGGTCTTTAAATATATTGGCGATAACCTTACGCATCATCCTTGAATCATCGACAATAAATAAGTTGATTTTCTGATTAGCAGCCTTGAGAGGGCAACTTTCCCCCACTCCTCCGCCGACAGGGCTGCCTGCTGCTTCTTTTTTCAGCCGAGCGGTGATCAGGATAGTTTCCAATCCCTTGGGAGTAATAAGCTTTTCTATCCCGATCTCCGGCGGCTCTTCAGTAAATCCCAATGGAGGCCAGTCAAATATCTCCAATGCCGCATCCACCCCCTGCTTGTTATCGCAGGAAGCATTCACGAACATACCGTCTTCAAAATACAACACGCCCTGTTTCTTGCTCCCGAAATGGACGCGAATGCGACAGGTTTTCTTCAGCACTTCAAGAAACGAAACTATTTTCCCTACAAATATCCCAGGGGTATAATCATTCTCATCCAGACGCTGCAGTCCCTCAAGAACGGCACAGCCAATGGTCTCCAGGTTTGTCGGCTTGACAAGATAACGGTAGATGGAATCTTTAAAATGACATTCCCTTACCGACTCCACGGAACGATGCTTTTCCGCAATCATCACGATGCATTGGATATGTCGATACGAAGAGGAAACAAGGGAGAGTAGGGCCAGCGCGTCAATATTTTCAGCATTGAGATTAACAACGAGAACAGCTATTTTCTCTTTTTTCAGCGCAAATATTTCGTCGCCCCTGTTTGTGGCAGTCAGCACCTCGTACTGACTGTATGCAGACAGGACGTCACAGAGATCATTGACAAAGGTCAGATCGTCATCAACAATGAGAATTTTTGATATATCAGACATGAATCATAAAGCAAATTCAATTGGTAAGGAAACTCATTATGTACGTAGGGTATACCCTTCAAACAATCCCGAGACAAAAAACGATAGCCGTATCAGCACCCGAACTCCATCACCTTCCTAAGATAGCATATCTAAAACTGAAATCAATTTTTTTTAACGGTATTGAAAGGATTCGTTAACTATCTTATGATTTCTTGAAAAAAAGAGAGCACCCTCTCCTCTAAAAAATACATCCTGATTGTAATTATGAAAAGAATTATTATTAACTTATCCGGCCCAAAAAACAGTATCACAAATAATCAACAGCAATATAAACAAGAAGATACCATCAAGGCATCTTTAGAACATATTGATTTATCGACGTTTCATACGGATTTGATATTTTTCCGAGCGGACCAGCTTTCAGACAACGCATGGTAATTCATATAAAAATCCTGGGTTACTGCAAAGTTCATCATTGCCAATCCACTGACTTTATATGATTTATAACCTCAAGGCATCATCGAAAATACAAAAAGGAGAGGAGTAATGAAACTCTTACGAGTAGAGTTCTATGGTAAGCAAAAATTACTGAGCACACACTGTCCTCCTGGAAAAAACTCAAGCTGGCAACCCGGCTATCTCCTCTTCGGAGACCCGTAGCTTTCCGACACTGCCTCACGACAGCTGTGGCTTTGTACAACTTTCCAGAACAGTAAAGCTCTGTTCCATTCTACCTGGAAAGTCAGATTACAGTTAAATACTTAAGAGCAATTAGAAAGGTATGTCAACTATTTTTTTAAAATTGCGCATTGGTTCAAGAGTGATAGCTTCAGCAAAAGCCCATTTTTCCAAAAAATCATCCCCGCAACCCTCTGAATAACCGTTAACAACCTCTCTTTCTTGACCTTTTATGAGATCATCATCTCTTCAAAAAAAACAAAAAGAGCGCAAGCTCATTCTCGGGTTGAATCAACAATTTTATCAATAATGCCGGTGGTAGAGACCTGGCAAGTAAAAGCAATCCGCACTATTTCCCCCCCGGCAGCTTTCACCTCAGCAGCACCGGCTATCTGATCTTCAGGCCAGTCTGCTCCCTTGACCAGAATATCCGGTAGCAGCGTGGTAATCAGCCTGAGCGGAGTGTCTTCATCAAAAAGTACGACAAAATCGACACAGCCAAGCGCAGCCAGAACCCGAGCCCGCTCAAGCTCAGTGTTCACAGGTCGCGAAGGACCTTTTAACGCCTGTACGGACCGGTCGGAATTCAACCCGATCACAAGGCAATCCCCGCAACGACGTGCTTCCTCCAAATAGCTCACATGGCCAGCGTGCAGAATATCAAAACACCCATTAGTAAAAACGACCCTGCTCCCTTGGGCCCGCATACGCGTCAGCCGCTCCAGAAGAATCTGCTCCGCAACTATTTTATCGCGATCTTGACCATACCACGGGCGTTCAGCAACTGAGCAGAAACGGGATCGGGCATCTTCCACGCCTACCGCTTGAAGTTCTGCACTGATAATAGCGGGTTTCTCATCAGCTTCAGCCAACACCTTGCCTGAAGGAGCAATAATTAGAGAATGACCAGCCAGATCACCCACAGGGATATTGCCGCTTCCGTTACACGCAACAACAAAGGCTTGATTCTCCACAGCCCGCGCCTGAAGTAAAATCCTCCAATGATCAGAGCGGGTTACTGGCCATTGCGCAGAAACAATAAGCAATGTGCAGCCAGAGAAGACCTGCCTTCGGCTGATCTCTGGAAATCGAAGATCATAACAGACCAATGCACCGATGGGGCCAAAAGGAGTCAGCACAGTCCCCCCCTCTTTTCCAGAGGCAACATACTGGTCTTCCTGCCAGAGCCGGAAAAGATGCTGTTTCTGATAGCTCCCTACCAATCCCTCAGGTCCTACGACAAACAGAGTATTATATATTTCCTCACCCTCCTGCTTGTCCAATAATGATCCGGCAAACCATATCCCGGCCTGCGCTGCTTTTTCTTGGAGTTCAGCAAGGAGTTGCGGCGTTTGCTCTGCAAGAGTATCAATATTTGCATAGTCAAAGCCTGTGGCCCAAAGTTCTGGGAGAACAACCAGGGTATCTGGAGCAAAGCAGGCAGCTGCCAGCATTCCCCGAAATTCTTTCAGGTTGGCGTCCACATCGCCCTGCTGAAGAGGCATCTGCAGGCAGGCAACCTGCGGGAACACATTCTTTCCCATCATCTGATCTCCTGTAAAGCCCGCCCGGCAAGAATGGCAACCGACACCGTGCTGAAAACCCCTTGATCATAGAGACGTACTGTCCTCCGGTCATTTTTCGCCAGCTCTTGTAATCGCTCCACTCCTTTTGTGCAACCCAGCAAACCGATTGCCCGTGCAGCTAATCCACAAACCGTCGCATCAGGAGATCCCAGGTAGGGGGACAGATCATGTCCTGCTCCTCGGGTCAGCAAATATTCCCGGCGGCATTGTGCCATTCGCCCCACTGCCCACATGAGGCCTTGTTGCAACATCCCATGCTCAAGAAAATTACCGTCCTGGCATTCTTCTTCACCGTCTGGTCGCATATATGAAATCAGCATATGAACATATTCATCAGCCAGTCCCTCATGACGGCACATGATTTCAGCCATAGATTCCGGCGCTCCCCAACCGATCCCACCGGATTCATCATTCAAGCTCCACAGCATACGACGAAGGATCACCCGTGCCTCTTCCATATCCTGCTCAGCCAACCGGGCCACAGCACCGCCCATGACCGAGACCGCATGCCAACGAATTCGTTCATCGGAATGGCATATCCCAAAAAAGAGGGCATTAATCAATTCCTTTTCCTGAAGCAGGGCAAGCTCTGTTTCAATATCGGCAAGATCGTCCTGCTGCAATAACCTCAGCACCTGTTGCTTAATTGCTCGCGTCCCCATAACATAGCCCCCTTACTCAGAATTGAGACAAGAAAATCACCCCTTCGCAGGAAGAACAAAAACCCGCTTTGCCATTTCAGCATCCAACAGAAAAAGTCCAGAGGAGTCGTTCTGGATCAGGCGCAGTTTATTCAGCACGTCCCCGACGGTCGCCTCTTCCTCCACCTGCTCAGAAACAAACCACTGTAAAAAAATCTTGGTTGCATGATCCTGCTCAACACTCGCGAGGTCCATCAAATCATTGATTAACGCTGTCACCTTCTGTTCATGGGCAAGAATCTGCTCAAAAGCGGCAAGCGGAGTCTCCCATTCCGAATCCGGCCTGTCAAGAGTGTCCAAGGTCACCCGCCCCCCGCGTTCATTGACAAAATCGTAAAACTTCATCCCATGATAAAGTTCCTCCTGGGCCTGGCCTCTCATCCAGGTTGCAAAACCGGCCAGACTGACGGAATGAAAATAGGACTCCATGGATAAATAAAGGTATCCGGAATACATTTCCGCATTAATTTGACGATTTAATGCCTTCAGCATTTTCTTTTTCAACATTTTTTTCTCCGCTGTTCTGGTTCCGACACTGTACCCCTGCATATCGGCCGTAAAATTCATTTAAATTTTCGACGCATCAGAAATAATATCTATATTTATCTGAAAAACTATTGTTCTTTTAGAGTGAATCTGTTTTCTTACAAGAGCATGATTGATGCTCGTCCGGACTGACGGTTCCTGTGCAACCCGGAAGAAATGATTTCCGAACGGTACCTTCGATATTAACGGAAGTCTTCTTCATGACTGTCCAAAATATGATGTCTTGCTGTTGCGTACAACACGTTTCTAGAAAAAATAATAATGCGTAGAGTTGTAATAACAGGGATGGGCATTGTTTCCTCCCTCGGTGACACAGTGGAGGAGGTTCTTACCTCCCTGCAAACAGGAAAATCCGGCATCCGGTATTGGGCTCCCTATAAAGAACTCGGACTTCGTTCTCAGGTTGGTGCCTTTACCCAAATAAACTGCAAAGAGTATATCGACAAAAAGATACTCCGCTTCATGGGTGATGCAGCGGCCTTTGCCTATATAGCCATGCAACAGGCGATAAACGACAGCGGACTCGGCGCCGAACAGGTATCGTCACCACGCACCGGGCTTATAATAGGCTCTGGAGGGACCTCGGCGGAAAATGTCGTTGCCGCCGCCGACACCATGCGCAACAAAGGGTTACGGCGCCTCAGCCCCTTTATGGTACCGAGAACCATGTCCAGCACGGTCTCGGCAGGGTTGACAGCGCCCTTTAAAATCAGAGGAACCTGCTACTCCATCTCTTCGGCCTGCGCCACCGGCGCCCATTGTATCGGGGCTGCAATGGAACAGATCCAGCTGGGGAAACAGGATATTGTCTTTGCTGGCGGCAGTGATGAGGAACACTGGACCCAGACCTCGATGTTCGACGCCATGGGTGCCCTATCCACAAAATACAATACAACACCGGAACAAGCATCAAGACCATACGATGTAGATCGGGACGGATTTGTTGTCGCTAACGGTGCTGGCCTGATTGTTGTAGAAGAACTTGAGCATGCCCGGCAGCGCGGAGCGCATATTTACGGAGAACTCATCGGTTACGGAGCAACGGCCGACGGCCATGAAATGGTGTCTCCGTCAGGCGAGGGGGCCTCACGCTGTATAGAAATTGCGCTTGCATCAGCTGCCCAGCCTGTCGATTATATCAATGCACACGGAACGTCCACACCCATCGGCGACATGATTGAATTACAGGCCATCCGTCATGTCTTTGGCAACAGCATACCCCGAATCAGCTCGACCAAATCACTTTCAGGGCATTCTTTAGGTGCTGCCGGGGTGCATGAGGCCATTTACTGCCTGCTCATGCTCAATAATAATTTCATCGCAGCAAGTGCCAATATTCATACAATGGAAGCCGGTGCAAAGGACATGAATATTGCCAGAGAGACACGGCAGGCGAAACTGAACACCGTTATGTCGAACAGTTATGGGTTTGGCGGCACCAATGCCTGTCTTATCTTCCAGAAATATCGGGAGAGGTAGACAGCTGAAGGGAAACTCTTCCCCTTATTCGCCTTCGCCCTGCTCTTCATCAATACGGCGCAAGCCCTCCATAATGAGCCCCATGAATCCCCCCAAAACAGGGAGTTCCTTTTCCTCCGCAGCAAGTCCCTTGGTGTAGGTAAACAGACCTTTCTGCTTTGCCAGCAAGGAAAAAATAGCCTCTTTACCTTCCAGCCCATCGTATTTACAAAAGACTATTTCCCCTTCATTAAACAGGGTAACGGCCTGACAATTATCAAAAACAAACTGTACCTGTCCTGTCTTGCCACCGGAATTGATCAGCTGAAACAGCTCCACTGAATTGATATCTGTCAGGTCACCACTCATACCGGAACTGATATTACCGGCCCGCATCGTATTTTCCTGAGCGCGGTTGACGAGAACTCTATAGAAAAAAATCTGTAGGATAGGATACCTGGACAGAACATGCTTAAAGTCCTTTGCCTTGAGAGCAGCCAGCTGAACAACTGTCTTGGAATACACAGAGGGATAGGTTAATTCTCCAGAAAGCAGGCTCATCTCCCCGAAGATGTCCCCAGGACCGATCTCCGCAATAACCTCGTTGTCCTCTCGAACAACAGCCACTGTTCCGGCCAACACGACGTAAAAATGGGTTCCAAGCTCTCCGGCCTCAATGATAACCTTATTGGCGGGATACTTTTGCAGCTTCATCAGAAGAGCAAGGTCCTGCAAGTCAAAATCATCCAGCGGCTCAAAAATCTCCATCTCTCGGAGCAGGCCGAAAAACTCTTCAATGAGTTGCTTCTTTGCCCGTTTTTTCGCTACCTCGAGAAGATTCATCTGCAAGGTGGAATAGGCATTCTCCTTTTTATACTCAAAACGAATCAATCCGGTACATCCGCCGCACTCAAATTTCGTCCGCCGCACCCCGGTCTGGGTAAAACGGGGGTGTAAGGGTCTCGTACCGGTCAGCGCCTTGAGCACTTCCTGAACCAGCATCAGGCAAACGGCTTTATTTCGTTCAATAGTCAGAGTGGAATCATGGGTGACAAATTCATCGCCGACATTATATATGGGACATACGTGCTCTTCGGTAACCACGAATACAGCATTTCGATATTCCATATATCCTCAGCCTCTCTCAGCTAGACATCGCCTGTCACAATATTACTGCAGACTGCGGGGGGTCCCCCTCCCCTTACTCAACAGCTCTTCATCCTGCAAAAAAATCAGCCTCCCTGTTCCTCATCCAGCCGTTGCAGGCCTTCCATCAGCAGCCCCATAAAGCCGCCGAGCACAGGCAGATCTTGGTACTTCCTGGCAAGTTCGGTGTTATAGTTAAAAGATCCCTTCTTTTTGGATAAAAGAGCAAATAATGCCTCCTTTCCATGAAGGTCTCCGAAGGAGGCATGAATAATTTCCCCCTCCTTAAAAAGGATAGTGGCATGCCCATCGTGAAAAATCAAGTCAACTTTTCCAGATTTCCCCCCGCTATTGATCAACTGAAAGAGCTCAACAGGGTTGATATAAATCAATTCCCCGCTCATGCCGGAACTGATTTTACCGGCCCGGGCCATATTCATTTGAGCTCGGTTGACCAGCAGGCGATAGAAAAAAATCTGCAACACCGGATATCGATTGAGAATAAACTTCAGATCCTTTCCATTGATTGTACCGAACTTGACAACGGTTCGAGAATGGACAGAGCTGCTAGCTGGTTCTCCTGAAAGCAGACTCATCTCACCGAAAATTTCTCCCCGTCCGATTTCTGCTATGATTTCACTATCCCCTTTTACTATCGTGACCTTACCGGATAATATGATGTACAGATGTGTACCTCTGGTCCCCTCTGAAATAATAACCTTATTCGGATCAAATTGTTTCAATTTCAACATTGAAATCAGATCCAACAAGTCATGGTCCTCAAGAAGCTCAAACACCTGCATGGTGCGGAGATGCTTGAACAGGGCTTCCACATGCCGTTTTCTCGCCTTTTTATCAGCGATTCGCAGAAGATTCATCTGCAGGGTGGAAAATCCCCGTTCCTTTTTGTACTCAAAGCGCATGGAACCTGTACAGCCGGGACAACGAAACGATGCTCGCTGCATAGCCATCTGCGTAAATCGCTGTTCCCCCGGTTTTTTAGCAAGTGCCTTATGAAGTTCACGCACCAAAATCAGGCAAACCGGCTTCTCATAGTCCACACTGACTGCTGAGTCCTGAATCTGGATTTCTTCGCCTACATTATAGATAGGGCATGAATCCTCTGAGGTAACAACAAAAACAGCGTTACGATATTCCATGCTGATTAACCTGATTTAAGAATACATAGGTAACAAAACAAGCGCACCGACCAGCAGACCTTGTCCTTCCGTCCTTTTATTGTCCTGCCGGGATGCGACAGGCAGTAACAATCAGGATCTCCCGAAAAACAAATAAACTATAAAGCCGAGAACTACTGAAGCACCGGCCAACACCGGCAAGACCTTTTTAATCTGGATCTCCCCGTCAACAACGAGACTCTGCATATACTCTGTCCCACTGAGCCACCAGAGCACAATAAATATAGCGATAATAATAATTTCATTGAAGGATTGCTTCCAGACCAAATAACCGATGAGGGCGATAAAAGGAACTAAAAACCAAGGATTTGTAAAAAGAGCAACAGCATCGACATCCTTCACCTGCTCAGGAACATGCGTACTTTGCAACCAAGCACCTATTTTTGCAAAAAAACCTCCTGATGTACTGCTTGCAACCGCTTCCGCACCCGCCATGGCACTGCTCCTTTTTTAGAAAATAATACGACGAAACACCGAATCTTTCTTTTCAGACTACCAACGAAAACAAAAACCTGTCAATTAAAAAACCGTATTCCCCGCTCACGCCGAAAAGGCATGCTTTAACACACGACCTCCCTCCGAAAAAAAGGGGTGTGCATCTGTTTTATACCTGCTTCTGAAAATCAGGAAGAAGCTGAACATCCCTTACAAGCGCTGTCGGCGCCGCACGAAGGTGCTTTTTTTGCCGAATCAGTACTGACGGCGCTCTTCTCCACCGCTTTATTACTGACACCGCCCTGAGCGGACGAACCCGATGCATATCCGTCCGAATACCACCCACCACCTTTCAGATGAAAGGAACTCATGGACACAATTTTTTTCACATCCCCACCACAAACTGAACAGGATGTCAGTGGGTTATCATTTATTCCCTGGTGCACTTCAAACACTTTCTCACAAGCAGGGCACTCGTACTCGTAAATCGGCATCTTTCACCTCTATATTTATATAAGTAATTTTAGTATAATACAAAAAACAAAGTATTCTCTCTGTACAGATTAAACAAAATAACCTTCCTCTCTCAGGCTGTCAACCATCGAAACCTCAAAGAACAAAAACCGCATAAGATTATCTTACTCTCACACTTGTCAACACACCATTTCAAAGAAAAAATCACCAAAATACGGAAGACAATCCTCCACACCAGCACCTTCGCCAAAATATATTTTGACCAGATCCCCCCAAAAAGCCCTTTCAATGAAAACCAAAAATCAAACATTTACAAGACGGCACACCATGCACTTCTACCCGTTTTTTTCATTTAGCGAAGGTATTGCCACACTTAAAAAATATTATATTGCATCCTCAAGGTCTATCATATATATTTGTAGGCTTTTATAATGAATTTTTTAAAAAATACACAATATATGGCTTATCAACCATATGTATTTATCCACAGGAGTACAATATGAGCAAAACACTCGTTGAAATGACCGCAGACATCATCCAGTCACAAATAAGCGGATCTAATATGAGCACTGAAGAAATCAAAGCAGCGCTCAACGACACCTATCAGGCTCTCAAAGATTTACAGGAAGCCGAACACACCGGGACCGATCTTGAAGAAAAAGAAGAAAAACCAGCAATGGATCCCAAAAGATCTATTCAGAAAAACAAAATAGTCTGCCTGGAATGCGGTCAATCTTTCAAGATGCTGACCAAGCATTTGAAGTCACACGATATGACATCAAAAGAATACCGCAAAAAATACGGTTTCAGCAGTACGCAATCGCTTTGCGCAAAAGCCCTTTCAGAAGAACGCTCCCAGGCCAGCAAAGAACGTGGCATTCACCCGAACTTGCGTAAAACTTTCGGCAACAGATCCAAAAAAAATAAGAAATAACCTCGGTTTTCATGATAGGTATTTTTGACTCCGGTGTCGGCGGGATGACCGTTGCCAGAACCATTGAACAGGTATGTCCGCAATATCCCCTCCTCTACTTCGGTGATGTTGCCCATAATCCTTATGGTTCTAAGAGCTCTGAAACAATAATAGGTTATTCTCGTCGCAACACGGATTTTCTACTGAGCCGAGGCGCGAAAGTTATCGTTGTCGCTTGTAACTCAGCAGCAGCGACCTCAATTGATGCTCTACGTGCAGAATACGCTGTTCCTATCATAGATGTCATAACAGCAACAACCAGCAAGGCGGCAGAGGGGACATTAAATAAGCGGGTCGGGATCATTGGGACCCGTGCGACTGTCCTATCAGGCATCTACGAGGAACAAATCAAACGTGTTAATCCTGCCTGTCAAATATACGGTCAGGCCTGCCCGTTGCTTGTCCCCTTGATTGAGGAGGGATGGCTCAATAAACGCGAAACAAAGATGGTCTTAAAGCGTTACCTCCACCCTCTTCGGCAACATCAAATTGACACCTTAATTTTGGGGTGTACCCATTATCCCCTTCTCACCCATCTGATTCAGAAAAAAATCGGTAAAAAAGTACAGCTTATTGATTCATCAATTGAAACAGCTTGGCACTTAAAATCTTTCCTTGACAATTCACCTGAAATAACTTCAAATATTATGAGAAATTTTGAGAGCTGTCAACCTCACCGCCTTGAGAAGAACCGTTTTTTTGTGTCCGACTCCACCCTGCCCTTACAAAAGCTGGCCGACGGCATCTTTGGTCGAAAAATCAACCTGATTAAAACAAATGCTTAAGCGAAACATCCCCCGGACTCTCGTCCTGCTTACCTGCTTTTTACTCTTTGCTCTTTCACCGCAAAACCGAGCTACGGAAGCCGCAGAAGTCCCGCTTGAACAGCTCGAAAAAATACAGCAATTCTATCGCAACCTGACCAGCCTCAGCTTTGATTTCAAGCAGATCACCAACAGCAACGGCAGAACCAGAGAAGGTGCCGGCAACAGCATATTTTACCGCCCCTCCTCAACCGGTCCCGGCATTATGCGTTGGGATTACAACACACCGGGCAAACAAATTATCCTGAACGATGGCAAAGAACTTTCTATTTATACAGCGAAAGACAAACAGCTGCTCATTATGTCGGCAAAAAAGCTGCAATCCGATATAACCTATTCCTTTTTTATCGGAAAACGTGATCTCAAAGAGGATTTCAACCTCCTGCCCGCAGACCCCCGCTTTACCAGCAAAACAAACGCTCAATCAGACATTGCAGTCCAACTGATTCCCAAACAGCCCCACGGTCAGATCAAATCGCTCCATTTCCGGTTTGATAAGGATTCAAAAATCAGGGGGCTTATCATGGAAGACCATTTTGAAACAACAACAGAACTGATCTTCTATAATATCAAATTTAATACATTGCCAGCAGATTCACAGCAAACAACCGTTGAACTGGTCCGGTTAAGCCTGCCTTCCGATACGGAGATTATCAGGCAATAATTCAATCAGCAACAAATAATACTATCTTTTCCTTAACCTTCTTGTATCAAGAACCGTTCGGAATAACCACCCAACAAACAAACCGAATCATCAAAAGACATGAGTGAAGAACAATTTGCAGACCTTTTTCAGGATAAAACCGGCAGCACAAAAATTCAGCCGGGAGATAAGATTGACGCTGTGATTGCCGACATCAACGGCGAAAATATCTTTCTGGATCTGGGCGGAAAAAGTGAAGGCATTCTCGGAGCATCTGAACTTCGTGATGAGCACGATGAGTTGACGGTAAAAATAGGGGATACGGTTTCTGTCTTTCTCTTAAGAAACCGGGGAGGCGAACAGGTCTTCACAACAAAGATTGGTGCCGGGCAAGTCGGGTTGGAAGAGCTTGAACAGGCCTTTCATAACCATATTCCCGTGCAGGGCAAAGTTACTTCTGAAATCAAAGGCGGTTTCCAGGTTACAGTTGCTGGCCAACGAGGATTTTGCCCCTACTCACAGATGGGATTGCGCAGGGTCGATAATCCTGACGAGTATCTTGAGCAGAGCATGGCTTTTAAGATTATTGAATTCGGGAGCAAAGGCCGCAATATCATTCTCTCGGCCCGGGCTGTACAGGAAGAAGAAAGGGAAGAGCTTCGGGAGAAACTCAAAGAAACCCTATGTGAAGGCGATAAGGTTGAAGGAACTGTCAGCTCTCTGCAGAAGTTCGGAGCCTTTGTCGATCTCGGGGGCGTGGACGGCCTGATCCCTATCTCCGAGCTGGCTTGGGGCCAGACCGATCAAGTCGCGGACGTGCTCAGCCAAGGGCAGCGAGTCGAAGTCATTATTAAAAAAATGGACTGGGACAAGAACCGCATTTCCCTGAGCCTGAAAGATACGTTGGAAAACCCTTGGGATCAAGTGGAAACAAAGTATGCTCCGGCCAGTGTGCATACCGGAATTGTCTCCCGGCTCGCTCAATTCGGGGCCTTTATCACCCTGGAACCGGGCATTGACGGTCTGCTCCATATTTCCAAACTCGGCTCCGGTCGCCGCATCAACCATCCTCGCGAGGTACTGGAGGCAAGCCAGGAGATCACGGTCAAAATAGACAGCGTGGACCTGGAGAAAAAACGTATTTCTCTGGTACCGGAGGATTACACTGCCAAAGCGGAAGAAGAAAAGAACGCAAAGAAGGACTATGCTCCATCCAAAGCCAGCGCTCCCAAATCCATGGGCACGCTAGGGGATCTGCTTCAGGCCCAGATGAAGGGGAAGAAAAAGTAGGAAGTTAGGGATTCAATAAGCTGTAAGGGCACGGCATGCCGTGTCCCTACCCACACAAAGGGTTGCCCTGTAATTCCGCACTGAACCTTCTTTGTCTGTTATGCGTGAAAAAAACATACCGACCAAGCTCCGCATAGCCCTAACCCTCGCCTACCTCCTCTGTATTTATACCACCCTCGGCATTGCCCGTCCTCTTGCCGAATATCTTCGTTCAACAGGCATCCTGCTCCCCACAATCATTGCCCTCTTTGGCGGATGCCTGCCCCTTGCTCTGTTCTGGAGATACAGCAAGATCAATCGAAAGCAATTTCTTCTTCGAATCCTTCTGATCATCACCCTGCTCTGCTGCGCCTTTCTCATATCTGCCCGCCCGGAAGAACGCCTGCATTTCCTCACTTACGGCCTTGCCGGTTGGCTGATCTGTTGGAGTATGGAAGGAACATCTGTCTTCTCAAATACACCGCAAAAAGGCGCGCTACTGCGCCAAATTTCCATTTGGCTGATTCCCTGTCTGCTGGTCTGGATTGCTGGCGGTGTGGATGAGCTGATTCAATGGTGGCTGCCCAATCGGGTCTTTGATATCCGAGATATCGTCTTTAATGGCACAGCAGGAATGGTAGGGGTTGCGCTTTTCGGCACAGGCAAGCAAAAAACGACAGAGACAGCGTAACTCCTTTCCAAACACGGGAGGCGAAACCGTTTCCGATTGCACCCTGTCGGCCTTGGATCATATCCTTGGATGGAAAGACGTAGATCTTTCGGCTCGGAGTTCGCATGTTCTGCTTTTATAGATTATTTCCCCTCAAACATATTTTCCACCAAGGGCTTAGCAGCCACTTGTCCTACATGGCATTGGGTACAGAAATACCAACGTTGAGAAATTTTCTCCCCTGTGTTGTTTCCGTCCCGATCTGTGTAATGGGTCGCAAAAGGCTTCGGAGCCCCAGTACCTTCCACGCCATGACAGCCCAAACACATGTTCATATCTGTTGAAATACCCATCCCTGTTATATCATGGGGGATCAGCGGCGGTTGGTGTGCAGAGGTGCGGGGAACAGCAGCACCGGGCGGCTGCCAATCCATATCCACAGCCGGAGTTGAATCTGCCGGGATATCCGTGCCTCCACGGAGCGATTGAAGGTCCTCACCGTAAGCAAGGGAAAATGAACAAATAAGTATCACAAGAAAAAGAGGAAATAAGACCCTTTTCATAATAGACTCCATTAAGTTCGTCGGGAAAAACAAAAAATATTATGCGGACAGATGTCAATGCACCGTCCACAGTTCAAACAATTTTTGGAAAGAATGACCGAAGAACTCTGCGCATCACCCTTGAGCGCAGGTCGGATGACCTGAGGTTCAGGACAGACAGAAAAACAGTCCATGCAGTCAGTGCATTGCTCCCGCCCGGTAGCCTTTACCCTAAGGACAGCAACAAAGCTCAACAGACTGTACATCGCCCCCACCGGGCAGATATGCCCGCACCAGCCGCGCCGCAGCAGAAAGGCATCAAAAACAAAAATTGCCGCGATCAAAATCCAGCCCGTACCCATACCGAAGAGCAGACCCCGCTGGAGCATAGTCACAGGGTTGAGCCACTCCCAGACAATAGTTCCGCTCAGAGCAGACAAGAGAAGAATTGCCGCCATAAACCAATAGCGAGTGCTTTTGCTCAATGTCATCCCCTTTTTCAGCCCCAGCCTCCTGTTCAGCCAGGCTGCCGCATCCGTCAGCAGATTAACCGGGCAGACCCAGGCGCAGAAAACCCCGCCGCCGATCAGGGCATAGAAGACCACCACAATCAGGGCGCCGATAACAGCTGTTGATGTTGCAGGATGGCCTGCCGTTAGAGATTGCAGTAGAATCAGCGGATCAGTTAGAGGGAGAAAACCCAAGACCTCACTGGCGGACAGAGTGCCCCTGATAATCCATATCCCAAGCAGGGGGCCTGCCAGAAATAATCCGAGGATACCAAGCTGCGAGATGCGACGCAGAAAAAGCCATTTATAGGATTGTACCCAGCCTTTCATTGCAACAGCCTCTTGACCAGGTCTTCGTTTATCAATCATGGCAGTTCCTCCGGCCTTCTTGCAGGGAGTTGCAAAGCTTCAGGTATCAGAGACTTACCAGCCTCTTCCTTTTCCTTCCAGCCCAGCCGATAATGATGGCCCAACTCGCCCCGCGCCTGCTCAATAGGCAAAACTTTAATTGCCGGATGTTCCAGGATACAGGATCGCTCACACTTGCCGCAACCTGTACAGTGCTTGGAATGCACAGTGGGAATAAAGCGGGTATGCACTCCGGTTCTCCGATTAATCTGCATATCCAAGGTAAGAGCCTTGTCGATCACCGGGCAGTTCCGGTAACAGACATCGCAGCGCAAGCCCTGAAAGCCAATACAGTTTTCATGGTCAACGAGCACGGCCAATCCCATCACGGCCTTGTAGATTGAGGGCTGTTTTTTTTCATCCAGCAGATTCTTTTCACTCAAGGCCCCGGACGGGCAGGCCCGGACACAGGGCATATCCTCACATAATCTGCACGGGCTGATCCGAGGAATGAAGTACGGAGTACCGACAGGAATATCATCACCGCATTCCGCCAGCCGCAACACCGGTTCAAGTTTGACAGAGGCATTGGGATCCACCTCTGCTGGCCCGTCGACATCAACCTCCTCCTTTTTATTATTCCGCAGGAGATTAGCGTGACAGGCCCTGACACATTGCCCACAGCGCAGACAGGCAGCCTGGAACTTCTTCTCCGGCAAGGCTCCGGGCGGTCTCATCGCCCGAGCAGGCACAGCCTGAGCAGAGCGTTGATACGCACCCAAGCCTGCTGCCAGCACCAAGGCACCGGCAGCAGCAGGAAGCGTTTCCGTCAAAAACTGCCGCCGAGCTGTCTCCTTTTGCCGCTTCTTATCTTTTTTATCAATATCTTTATCAATATCCACAGAGGCCCCCTCAAGCCTTGGTTATCTTAACAGGGCATTTTTTAAAATCCGTCTCCTTGGAGATCGGACAAGTGGCATCTAAAATCAGCTTATTGACCAAGCGACCTGCATCAAACCAAGGAATAAAAACCAATCCTTCAGGAACCTTATTTCGTCCCCTCGTCTCCACCGGGCAGGTAATTTCACCACGAGGAGAAGCAATCCTGACCAGCTGACCGCGCTTTAACCCTCGCTTTTCCGCATCGTTGGGATGCATATAGACCAAGGCATCAGGGACAGCCCGGTACAGCTCCGGTACCCTCCTCGTCATGGAACCCGAATGCCAGTGCTCCAAAACCCGACCCGTGCAGAGCCAGAGATTGTAGTCCTCATCCGGTACTTCTGGAGGCGGCTCGTAAGGCAAGGCAAAAATAACCGCTTTCCCATCCGGCTTACCATAAAAACGAACGCCTTCGCCTTTTTTGACGTAAGGGTCATATCCCTCCCGAAAACGCCACAAGGTCTCCTTGTTATCAACCACGGGCCAGCGCAGGCCTCGGGCCTCGTGGTACATCTCAAAGGGAGCCAAATCATGACCATGCCCTCGACCAAAGCTGGCATACTCCTCAAACAGCCCTTTTTGCAGATAATAGCCAAAGTGATGCGACTCATCATTATCATGGCCTTTCTGGAGTTCGCTCAAGGGAAACTTATCCACTTGGCCGTTCGCAAAGAGGATCTGGTACAGGGTCTTGCCCTTATAGGAAGGATTTTTGTCCAGCAATTCCTTGGGCCAAACCTCATCTGTTTTGAAATACTTGGAAAACTCTACCAACTGCCAGAGGTCACTCTTTGCCTCTCCCGGAGCCTTGACCTGCTGACGGAAAAACTGGGTCCGCCGCTCCGCATTGCCGTAGGCCCCTTCTTTTTCAACCCACATGGCCGTGGGCAGAATCAAATCAGCAGCCATAGCTGTGACCGTCGGGTAGGGATCAGACACGACAATAAAATTTTTCGGGTTGCGGTAGCCAGGATAGCCCTCCTCGTTTATATTGGCTGCCGCCTGCATATTATTATTACACATCACCCAATAGGCATTGAGCTTACCGTCTTTCAGCATCCGGTTTTGCAGCACGGCATGGTAACCCGGTTTATCAGGAATGGTGCCTTCAGGCAGTTTCCAGATCTTTTCAGCCATCTCACGATGCTTGGGATTCTTCACCACCATATCAGCAGGCAGTCGATGGGCAAAGGTACCGACCTCGCGGGCCGTACCGCAGGCTGAAGGCTGGCCGGTCAAAGAAAAGGGACCATTACCTGGCTCGGAAATCTTGCCGGTCAACAGATGAATATTATATACCAAATTATTGGCCCAGCTCCCTCGGGTATGCTGATTAAAGCCCATAGTCCAGTAGGAAACGACCTTACGCTGAGGATCAGCGTACAGCTCGGCCAAGGCCTCCAAATCTTTTTTCGCTACGCCGGAGATCTCATGGGCCTTATCCAGGGTATACTCGGAGACAAACTTGGCATACTCCTCAAAGCTGTATTCCTTGGATCCGCCCGCTTTCTTGGAATTAACGGCATTTTTCTCTCTGGGGTCTTCCGGACGCAGACCGTAGCCGATATCTGTATTGCCGATGCGGAAGTTGACATGTTTTCCCACAAAATCTTTATTCACCTTGTTCTTCTGAATAATATAGTTGGCAATATAATTCAGGATAACCAAATCGGTCTGTGGATGAAACACTATAGGAAGGTCAGCCAGAGCAAAGCAGCGATTCTCATAGGTGGACAGCACCGCCACCTTGACATGACCCGATGTCAGGCGCCGGTTGGTAAGCCGTGACCAGAGGATGGGATGCATCTCCGCCATATTGGAACCCCAGAGAACAAAGGCGTCAGCGTGTTCCAAGTCGTCATAGCAACCCATGGGTTCGTCAATCCCAAAGGTACGCATGAAACCGGCAACAGCCGAAGCCATGCAGTGACGGGCATTGGGATCAAGATTATTGGATAACAAACCGGCCTTGAACAGTTTTGCTGCGGCATAGCCCTCCCAGACCTGCCATTGGCCGGAACCGAACATGCCCACCGTGGTCGGCCCGTTCTTCTTAATGGCCTCCTTAAATTTTTCAGCCATGATCGCAAAGGCTTCATCCCAAGAGACCGGGGTGAACTCGCCGTTCTTGTCATACTTACCGTTTTTCTTGCGCAGCAGCGGCTTGGTAAGACGGTCCTTGCCGTACATGATCTTGGTCAGGAAATAGCCCTTAATACAGTTCAGCCCCCTGTTCACCGGGGCATCAGGATCTCCCTGGGTCGCCACGATCTTCCCGTTCTTGGTCCCGACCAGCACACTACAGCCGGTGCCGCAAAAACGACAAGGGGCCTTATCCCATCTGATGCCGCTATCGCTTTCGGCGGCCAAGACCTCTTCAGCTGCTGGAAGTTGCGTACCCGCAACTGCGGCTGCGGCCAGAGCGGCATTGGCCTTAATAAAATCGCGCCTGTTCAGTTTCATACATCTTCCTCCTTTTCTGGCTTGAAATAACTACTCATCGCAATAGTTATAAATAAGGGACGCTGCTAGAACGCCCTGAATATTCTGCACATCCATCATGATATCAGAAGGCACATTATCCGCAGTGTCTTCCAAGGTAATAACGATACTTCCCTTTTCTTTGTTCACGGCATGGATTTCCACACCGGAAAATGCTGTCAGCTCCTTTTGCACCTCGGCAGACTTATCAGGAGAGGACTGGACAACTATACCGGAAATATTCATATCTGTAGCTCGTCAATATATTGAAAAGAAATGGCATCAACCGGGCACCGCGCAGCGCAGGCACCGCAACCGGTACAGTTCTCCAACAGGATTTCAGGAGGATTATCATTCTGTCCGCCCTTTGGAAAAACAATCGCGCCGTGATCACATTGTTCTTGGCAGAGCTGACAGAGGACTTTTTTCTCCATCAGGCAATCCTGAGTAATGGAGACATGCAGATGCCAAGGAGGCAGGTCTGGAGAAAAAACTAAGGCTCCAGAGGGACAGCTCCGAGCGCAGTCTCCGCAAAAACTGCATGGCCCCAGAGAGAAATCCATAACAGGTAGCTCGTTTTCTTTAAAAATGATCAGATTATCTTCACAGGCGGCTGCACATTGGCCGCAGCCGGTACAGGATTTTTTAAAGGCTTTCGGATGTAAAGCCCAAGGAGGAAAAATCTCGTTTTTTAGCCCTTCTTCGCCTTGCGCGGACGTCTCCTTATCCTCCTTCAAGAGGTATTCAAGGCATTTATTGGCAAAAAAAGAGGTCAAATTCATTTTGACAATACCCGATAAAGCTCCGCAGGAATAAAAAAGAAAACCGTAAGAAAACTTACCTCTGACAACGCTGTAGAACGCTGTAGAACGCTGTAGAACACTGTAGAACGCTGTAGAACGCTGTAGAACGCTGTAGAATCATCTATTTTCTGTACAATTGCATACATTTTTTGTATTTACAAAAATGTCACATCACCCTATTATTAACGAATAATTAAAAAGATATTCGACATTGATTTTCTCATAGATCTTCTGAACCCATTCAACACTGTATAATTAATCTACTGAAAACAATACAGCCTTTCCTTGATATAAATCAAAAACATTCTTTTTATGCTTATTAGAGAAGAAAAAAAAACGATACTGGCAGGTTCCATTCTTTTTCAAGGACTTACCGACGAGCTTCTTAACCGGCTTACAACCCTTGCTCAACAAAAACACTATCAAAAAGGAGAGGTCATCTTTCTGGAAGGCTGGCCGGTCTCGGGATTTTACCTTGTTGCCCAAGGCCAGATAAAAATCTTCAAGACCTCGCCGAACGGTAAAGAGCAAATAATTTATGTTCTCGACCCCGGAGAACCCTTCGGGCTGACCCCGCTTTTTCACAAAAAAACATTTCCCGCCTGTGCGACAAGCATGATTTCGTCCACAGCTTTTTTCTTTCCCAAAGAGGAATTTCTCCATTTGACAACCACCCACCCGCCCTTAGCGCTGTCCATGCTGGCCGGGCTCTCACAACGCCTGTGCAAGCTCTCAATAAAATTAGGAGACCTCGCGCTCAAAGAAGTACCGCAACGTCTGGTTGCTCACCTCATCTATCTTTCTGAAAAACAGGGTCGAACCGATCAGATCTCTCTTGATATGCCCAAGTCTCAACTGGCCTGCCTGCTGGGCACCACTCCTGAAAATCTCTCCAGAATCTTTGCAACTATGAACCGTAATGGGGAAATCCGGGTACAAGGCAACATGATTGAGTTCCTCCGCTATAATGAACTACTGCAACGTAATTAAAATACAACCTTTTATTGATCATCCATATCGTCCAAGACGGGTGCTCCCCTCCCTAGAGCTTCGCAACAAAAATATTTCTCATAATTGACTTAGATCAAGGGAAAAAAACCATATTACAACTAAATTAGATAAAAACCGTTTAAAATAGAGCGGCTCAGAGTTAGCCTGCGGGCAAAGTGCGGTCCCGCTCATTATCAATGATAACCTAGAACGCCTGAAGAAAATAATCACTTTTATACATTGAAATTACAATATTTTTGCGGCCAGACTGACTGGTCGCCCATGTTCACCCCTTTTTCAAGGAGGAAGTTATGAGAGTGGTATTGTGGTCGGCAGCCCTGATGTTGGCAGTCGGAATACAAGGCGGAAACGTTCAGGCCGCGCAGGAAAGCGGGTTGCCCGGCAAATTGTCGGAGGAGACCAAAACATGTTTGCAATGTCATAAAGACATTAACCGAGGCATGTATCAGCAATGGGGCGGCAGCAAGCATTTCGGCGCCAACGTGGGTTGTTACGAATGCCATCAGGCAAAAAAAGGTGAGGCGGATGCGATGGAGCATAACGGTTTTACCGTTTCTATCATCGTCTCACCCAAGGATTGTGCCAGGTGTCATGAAAAAGAGGTCAAGGAATTTGAGGGATCACATCATTCCAAGGCTGGACAGATTATGGGATCCCTGGATAATCTGCTCGCCGAGGTTGTTGAAGGCAACCGGGGTATGGTCACCGAAGGTTTCCCGGACGGAATTTCAGCAGCGGCAGTCAACGGTTGCTGGCAATGTCACGGATCCAAGGTTAAGGTGACAGAGAACGGCAAGCTGGATCCGGCCACTTGGCCGAACAGCGGTATCGGCCGCATCAACCCGGACGGCAGCACAGGATCTTGTGCGGCCTGTCACTCCCGCCATGACTTCTCCGCTGGTCAGGCCAGAAATCCTGAGAACTGCGGTAAATGTCATATGGGACCGGATCATCCCCAGCTTGAAATCTATAATGAGTCCAAGCACGGTATCGCTTTC
>CBFDDU010000025.1:0-27525 GCA_965603655.1 uncultured Candidatus Electrothrix sp.
CAGCTGATTTTCTGGACGAAAAGGTTGAGAGCCTGATGACAGCCTTAGCAGACCAGCCCAAGGAAAAGCAGATGGGTATTCGCAGTGGCATGGTGGAAACCCTGCTGCGCAATATTTTCCTCCATCGTGATGAAATCGGCAAAGAACGGACTGAAAAGGCTGCGCAGGGCATTCGGGAGATCAGCGGCGATGCTGGCGAGGTAGGGAGTATCTGCGCTGAAATGCAGAATATTCTTGGTCAGTATAATCAGCATCGCGAACAGCTTCATCAGCAGCTGGAGGAGCAGATTCGTATGCAGTATGAGCAGATCATGGCCCAGCAGGCTCAACAGGCAGGTATGCAGGGCGGTGCGAACCTTGAACAGATCCTGGAAGCCAAGGTCGATGAGGAGCTGGGAAAAATGGAGGCAGAACTTGCCGACCAGTATAATCAGGCCTTGGAGCAGTATAAGGGCGCAATCAGAGAGCGATTGAGCTGAGAAAAAGAGCTGAGAAAAAGAATTTCTACAGCTGCCCCTTTTCTTCCACAAGAAAAACCTGACGTAATTTGTAGAAATAATCAAGTCCTGACCAAACAGTCAGCACCAAGGCGACGTAGAGCACAGCAAGGCCTATTTGGTGGAGATAGGGGATAGGCAGGAGGCCCAGGGGGAAGATCAGTATGCCTAAGCCGATATACTGTAAGGTGGATTTGATCTTTCCCAGGCCGCTGGCGGAAACCACAATCCCGGAGGACGAGGCAAGGCCGCGCAGCCCGGTGACCATCATCTCGCGGGAGAGGATCACCAGGGCAATCCAGGCCGGAAGACGGCCAAGGGGGATAAGCATAATAAGAGCCGTGGCCACGAGTAGCTTATCTGCCAAAGGGTCCATGAGCTTACCCAGGGTGGTCACCGCTTTAAAACGGCGGGCAAGATAGCCGTCAACCCAGTCCGAGGCCGCAGCAATGGTGAACAGCAGGCAACACAGCAAGGCCATGCCGGTTTTCTGCTCAAACATGAGGAGAATCGCCAGGAGAGCTGTGAGCAGAAGACGGAAAGCGGTTATGAGATTTGGCAGGTGTTGCATAAAAGTTCTATAGCTCAGCTTCAGGAAATACCCTACGTTGCTTGCAGCGTACCCTGAAAATCAGGGGAGGAGATTATTCTCAATCTCCAGAAATGAGGACAGCCGTTCGGAATGCGGAATGTGCGTTCAGTACACACGAGTACTGTTGGATTATTGGCCAAGGCCTACTCGTTCTGTTAGTTAACGGTTACTATTTTTCGAACACGAATACTGGTGGTCATTGCCACTGTGGGTCGCGTTGTCCGTCGCTGTTTACTCCCTTTTTTATAGGCCTTGTATTGACGAAGAACCTTGCCCACATAGGCGATTGTCTCGGGAATACGCGGGATTTTTTTTTTCTTAATCCGTGCCGGTCCAGCATTATAGGCGGCCAAGCTCAGTCGTACATCACCGTTAAAACGCTTTAGCAGCCATTTTATATACTTGGTCCCGCCGTAGATATTTTCCCGAGGATTAAAGGGGTCTTTGACCTCAAGATCTTTTGCCGTGGCTGGCATCAGCTGCATCAAACCCTGTGCACCTTTTGACGAGACAGCATTGCTATTAAAGCCGGATTCTGCCTTAATGATCGCCTTAATCAGCATGGGGTCCACCTTATGGGCACGGGCCGCATGCTGGATATGCTTGTCAAATCGGGTGTTGTCAGTATACTTCCAACGTTTCCCGCTACGAAGTTTCAGCGCTTTTCGATTTGTGCTGCGTACTTTCGGGGTCCGAAAAGATATTCCCTCTTCCTGCGGTGTTGAAAGAGCAGAGAGAGCGACTGGTTTGTAGCGATCCGTGGGGACATTGGTGTAATGAGCAACGCCGTATTTATCTATATATCTGTAAATTTCTTCTCCAGACGCCCCTCCATGATTGCAAAGGAAAATCAAACAGGTTGCGGCAAATAAATAACGGGTTGCACAGGGTTTCATGATAAAATATGCGGTTATTTTTGTCGTTTTTCCCAGTCGGCCAGAAATTTTTCCATACCGATATCAGTCAGCGGATGCTTGGCTAATTGGGCGATGACTTTATAAGGAATCGTGGCGATATCCGCCCCGATTAATGCTGATTGGGCAACGTGCTGGGGGCTACGGACCGAAGCAACGATCACTTCGGTGGGCAGGGAATAGTTGGCAAAGATGGTCATGATATCGCCAACCAACTCCATACCGTCTAGAGAAAGGTCATCAATTCGTCCGACAAAAGGGCTGACATAGGTTGCTCCTGCTTTTGCAGCAAGCAAGGCCTGGGTGGAGGAAAAGATCAGGGTCACATTGGTTTTAATATTTTCCGCAGACAGTCGTTTGACCGCTTTCAGACCATCTTCGGTCATCGGGACCTTGATAACTATATTTTTATGGATGGCGGCGAGTTCGCGACCCTCGGTCACCATCCCGTCAGCATCAAGACTGATAACTTCAGCACTGATCGGGCCGTCGACTAAGGCGCAGATATCGGCAAGGATATCCGTAAAGGGGCGTTGCTCTTTGGATATAAGCGACGGGTTGGTGGTAACACCGTCCACCATGCCCAGCTCAAGCCCTTTGTTGATTTCATCAATATTTGCCGTATCTATAAAAAACTTCATTCTTTTCCTCCCGGCTTGCCGGTAAATTGATCGCAGCAGGAATCGCTGCAAAAATAATAGGTTTTTCCGTCCTGGCGCAAACGAACTGCCTGATGTTTAGGGATCAGGGTCCGACATACCGGGTCTTCGACCAAGGTATCCTGGACAGTTGTTTTTTGAGCTTGCTCGGATTTTTTCCGAAGCTGCCTTTTGGCTTCTTGCGTGATTTTATCACGGATCAGGCTTCGTAGTAATCGCCAAGCAATATAGAGAAGGAGGGCGAGAAGAAATAAGCGCTGTGGACTCATGCTCTTGCTCCAGATACTCCGCCCTGCCTGATTAATTGAATAAAATACATAAGACTATTATAATCGCGTGAACTCAAAAGTCGAATCTATTTTTTTTGGTGCGGATTTTATTGAACTACTGACGCCATCAGCAGGTAGCACCAAGCTCAGTGGAGTTTATTTTTTGCTCTTAGAGCCGAAAGTGAATATCAGGATTCGCCCCCTCGCTTCTCTTTGGAGGGGGCGTTTTTCGGGAGAGGAGGGAGAAACTACCCCACAGCCTGCTCCATAGCAACAGCAACTGCAACCGAAGCTCCAACCATAGGATTATTTCCCATGCCGATAAAACCCATCATTTCCACATGGGCCGGAACCGAGGAAGAGCCAGCAAACTGGGCATCGGAATGCATCCTGCCCATGGTGTCGGTCATACCGTAGGAGGCCGGTCCGGCAGCCATATTATCCGGGTGCAGGGTTCGACCGGTACCGCCGCCCGAGGCAACAGAGAAGTACTTCTTTCCCTGCTCCAGGCATTCCTTCTTATAGGTACCAGCTACAGGATGCTGGAAGCGGGTCGGGTTGGTGGAATTACCGGTGATGGAGACATCCACCCCTTCATGATGGTTGATAGCCACACCCTCACGGACATCATCAGCGCCGTAGCAGCGCACCTGAGCCCGAAGTCCCTCAGAGAAAGGTTTTTCCGAGACAATATCCAAGGCACTGCTGGCATAATCAAATTGGGTCCTCACATAGGTGAAGCCGTTGATCCGGGAGATGATATAAGCAGCATCCTTGCCCAGACCGTTGAGGATGACCCGCAAGGGCTCGGTGCGCACTCGGTTTGCGGATTGAGCAAGACCTATGGCTCCTTCTGCAGCGGCAAAGGACTCGTGTCCGGCCAAAAAGGCAAAACAACGGGTGTTCTCGTTGAGCAGCATGGCAGCCAGATTACCGTGACCGATGCCCACCTTGCGGTTTTCAGCCACTGAGCCGGGAATGCAAAAGGCCTGGAGACCGATACCCAAAGTCGAGGCGATATCCACCGCCTTGGTCTGGCCTTTTTTCAGGGCCACAGCAGCCCCGGCAATATAGGCCCAACAGGCGTTTTCAAAGCAGATGGGCTGTACTTCTTTGACGATGGTGTACACATCAAGGCCCGCATCTGTGCTCATTTTGCGGGCTTCCTCAAGATCCTTAATACCGTGCTCGGCCAGAGCCGCATTGATCTTGTCGATTCTTCGTTCGTATCCTTCAAATAAGGCCATGATGTCTACTCCTGCCGGGGATCAATAGTTTTCACGGCATCAGCGAACCTGCCGTAGGTGCCGGTAGCCTCTTCCATTGCCGTTGCCGGATCAACGCCTTTTTTGATAGCGTCCATCATCGGCCCCATTTTGAGAAATTTATAACCGATAATTTCATCATCCTTGTCCAGGCCCAGCTCTATCACATAGCCTTCAGCCACTTCCAGGTAGCGGGGGCCTTTGAGCTTGGTGCCGTAGGTGGTTCCGGTCACCGAACGCAGTCCCTTGCCCAGATCCTCCAGGCCAGCTCCGATGGGCAACCCACCTTCTGAAAAAGCGGATTGACTGCGACCGTAGGCGAGCTGCTTGAAGAGCTCCCGCATGGCCACGTTGATGGCGTCACAGACCAGATCCGTGTTCAGGGCCTCCAGGATGGTCTTGCCCGGCAGGATCTCCGAAGCCATAGCTGCGGAATGGGTCATACCGGTGCAGCCGATGGTCTCGATCAGGGCCTCCTCGATAATCCCTTCCTTGACGTTCAGGGTCAGCTTGCAGCCTCCCTGATGGGGAGCACACCAGCCTACGCCGTGGGTAAGTCCGTTGATATCTCCAATCTGACGCACTTGATTCCACTGTCCCTCCTGGGGGATGGGCGCAGGCCCGTGGTTTGTCCCCTGGACAACACAGTGCATCTCCTTTACTTCAGAAGAGTAGTTCATAATGAGTCTCCACAATGAATGAGTAATAATCTGGAGCCCATGATACCTATAACCGGGTAAAAATACCATGACAAAATTGCAGGAAGATTGCAGCAGAAGGTGTGGAAGGTCCTTCTCTTCCTGCCTTTTCCGCAGGGGGTGAAAGAGCTGTTGCATTTATTTTCCTCTATGGTACTTGTGTACCCGGCGTCTCTGGTACAGGGCAGGCCGCCTGAAGAAGACAAGAGAAATCTCCCTGAAAAAAGATCAAAACCCTACCCCTATGCATCTCCCGCCCATTCGTCAGCACGGTACCCTGTTGCGGCGTTACAAACGTTTTCTCGCTGATATAACCCTTGCCGACGGCACCGAACTGACCGTGCATTGTCCCAACTCCGGTGCCATGCGCGGCTGCTCTGCACCGGGCAGCCCGGTCATTATATCCAAGTCGGATAATCCCAAGCGAAAATATGCCTGGACCTTGGAAATGGTGCAGGATAACGGAGTCTGGATCGGGGTCAATACCAGCATGACCAATAAGCTGGTTCATGAGGCCTTCACAAGCGGGGTGATTAACGCCTTTGGCCGGATTGCATCTGTGCAGCCAGAGATCAAGGTCTCGGATAAAAGCCGCCTTGATTTTTTGCTGCAAACAGAGGGCGGGCCGGTTTACGTTGAGGTGAAAAACTGCTCTCTGGTGGAAGAGGACAAGGCCATGTTCCCGGATGCGGTCACAGCCAGGGGCACCAAGCATCTCCATGAGCTTGCCCGCTTGATCGACAAGGAAACACGGGCGGCGGTGCTGTTCTGTGTGCAGCGGGCGGACGGTCGCTGCTTTGCCCCGGCCCGGCATATTGATCCAGTGTATGCGGAAACCTTGGCTGAGGTGCAGAAGCAGGGGGTGGAGGTGCTCGTCTATCGAGCCAAAGTCAGCCCGGAAGAGGTACGTATTGTATCAGCAATGGAAATATGCCCGGAATTCCTGGAAAAACAGCCAGGAGAGAAGAAAGCAACAAAGATGAGCAAGGGGTGAACAAAGGATGAACACGCAACGAAAAAAAGCAGTTATTCTCCTCAGCGGCGGCCTGGACTCGACAACGGTCCTGGCCATTGCCCGCTCCAGAGGGTTTCAATGCTATTGCCTCAGCTTTCGCTACGGTCAAAAGCAGGATATTGAATTACAGCGGGCCGCAGCCATTGCCCAGCACATGGAGGTGGCTGAGCATTTGGTGCTGCGCCTGGACCTGGGAGCCATCGGCGGCTCGGCCCTGACCTCAAATATAGAGGTGCCCAAGGATCGAGAGGTCGCGGAGATGGAGCAGGAAATCCCGGTCACCTATGTCCCGGCCCGGAATATCATCTTTCTCTCCCATGCCCTGGCCTGGTCCGAGGTTATCGGGGCCACAGATATCTTTCTCGGCATCAATGCGGTGGATTACAGCGGTTATCCGGATTGTCGCCCGGATTTCCTCAAGGCCTTTGAGCGGGCCGCTAATCTGGGCACCAAGGAGGGCAGCACCGGCTCGCCCTTTACCCTGCATGCGCCCTTGATTGAGCTGAGTAAAAAGGAGATCATCGAGGTGGGCAATCAGCTGGGGGTGGATTACTCCAAGACCCATAGTTGCTATGATCCTGTGGATGATCTTGCCTGCGGTCATTGTGATGCCTGTATCCTGCGGCTGCGGGGCTTTGCTGAGGCTGGGTTGGAAGATCCTGCACCCTATGTTACGCAAGGGTAGAGGGTACTATTTTATCCCCAGCAAAAAAAGAGGCTTCTATGCACGATAAACTCGAAGAATTGAAAACCCGCCTACAAGAGATCAATGATCTGGATATGGCTGCCAGCCTGCTTGATTGGGACCAATCCACCTATATGCCCTCAGGCGGAGCTGCTGCCCGTGCCCGCCAATTGGCGACCCTTGCCCGCCTCTCGCAGGAAAAACTGGTTGATTCGGCTATGGGTACATTGCTTGATCAACTTGTGCCCTGGGCTGAGGAACAGCCCTATGATTCAAACGATGCCAGTCTAATCCGGGTGGTGTACCGAGATTATGAGCAGGTAACCAAGATTCCTACGAATTTCCTGGCTGAATTATCCGAGCACAGCGCACTTTCTTACCAGGCATGGGCCGAGGCTCGTCCGGAGAACGATTTTATCCGTCTGCAACCCATCCTGGAAAAGACCCTGGACAGCTGGCCATCAAGGATCTGCCTGATGCTTGGCATGCTCGCTTTGAGGAAGATTTTGGAATGCATGCGCCTGATGACCGCGATGGGGTTTTGCAAGATGTCCACTGGTTTGCAGGCCTGATCGGCAGTGCCTTTCAGGGGTACACCCTGGGCAATGTGCTCAGCGCCCAGTTCTACAGTCAGGCTCTTCAGGCCCATCCTGAGATTTCCGACCAGATTGGGCGGGGGCAGTTTGATACCCTGCGTGGCTGGCTAACGGAAAATATCTATCAGCATGGCCGGAAATACACTGAGCTTGAGCTGATTGAGCGGGTCACTGGTGGGCCTGTTTCTATCGAGCCCTATATTGATTATCTTAAGGGTAAGTATGGGGAGATTTATGGGCTTTGAGGGGATCTCTTCAGCATGGTGGGTATGCCAGATTCTGTAGGGGCACGGCGTGCCGTGTCCTTGCATTGTCCCGATGAAACGGTATGTTACCTGTAGGGGTAGACCTGTGTGTCTACCCGGAATAATCAAGGGCAGGCACAGGGGCCTGCCCCTACATCTCGCCGAAATAACACAGGGCGGACACGCAGGTCCGCACCCTACAATACATCACGAGAACACCACGGGCGATTCATGAATCACCCCCTACTCTGCCCGGCGATAAATCACCGGGCTATTTCGATTGTCCCTCCAGGACAAGGAAGAAGGGCCGTCCCGGAGGGACGTAGCGAATAGAGCCCAGGGTTTCAACCCTGGGAATTATATGTACGGGCACGGCACGCCGTGCCCCTCCGTGATTATATCCCCGCCATTCCTCCATTCGCTTGAATTCTCTCGACAACCCTCCTCGCCATACCCCAAGCCCCCGCCTCCCTGCACGGAAAATATACCGCTCTCCGCAGACATTACGCCCTCACAAAAAGACAGATTAGTTTGTTGATACAAGGTGATATTATCTTTGTAACATACAGAGTTGCTCTGTATGCTCGGGTGACATGTCATTTGGCTAAATGGCTACCGGTTTTAATTTCTTTCTCCCTGTATTTCTTTCTCAGTTTTACCTTGCGCATCTTCGTTATATAGGGTATATAAACTCCTTTTTAGAGTAGATATATTGACTCCCTGTTTTTAAAGTGCAGTTTTTTAAAGTACTTATTTGATACTGTCTGAGTGTCATCCCGAAGGCAGGGTACGTGTTGAGGGGTTACAGAATTCGCTGTGACTCCTTTTTTATTTTTAAATGGTTGTTTGCTCGGCAAACAGCGAGTTTTTTTTATCCGAATTCCAAGGGGACCAGGAGCAGCGGATAGAATCAGCGGCCAGGCAGCTGTAACAGAGGAATAAGAGATGAACAAAGATCTGGATAAGGTACGGAATATCGGCATTAGTGCCCATATTGATTCCGGCAAGACAACACTTACCGAGCGAATCCTTTACTACACGCAGCGCATCCACGCTATTCATGAGGTACGTGGTAAGGATGGCGTCGGCGCGACAATGGATTCCATGGAGCTGGAAAAAGAGCGCGGTATCACCATTCAGTCGGCAGCCACCTACTGTTCATGGAAAGATATTGATGTCAATATTATTGACACACCGGGCCATGTGGATTTTACCGTTGAAGTTGAACGTGCTCTGCGAGTACTCGATGGTGCTGTTCTGATCCTCTGCTCTGTGGGCGGTGTTCAGTCGCAGTCCATTACGGTTGATCGTCAGATGACTCGGTATAATGTTCCACGTATCGCTTTTATTAATAAATGCGATCGAACAGGTGCTAATCCAGAACGCGTTGTTGGTCAGTTGCGGGATAAACTCAACCTCAATGCCGTAATGATTCAGCTGCCTATCGGTTTGGAATCAGAGCTGGAAGGTATGGTTGACTTGGTCACCATGAAGGCTATCTATTTTGACGGAGATCAGGGCGATGACATCCGTTATGAAGAGATCCCTGATAACCTGAAAGATGACGCCGAAGAGAAGCGGGAGGAGCTGCTGGATGCCGTTTCCATGTTCTCGGAAGAGTTGATGGAGGCCATGCTGGAAGAGGAAGAAATTCCTGTGGAGCTGATTCAGGCCGCTATCCGTAAAGGTACCTTGGATCTGGAGCTGGCACCGGTCATGATCGGTTCTGCTTATAAAAATAAGGGTGTTCAGCCTCTGTTGGATGCTGTTGAGACCTATCTGCCCTGTCCGACTGATGTCGTAAATACCGCTCTTGATCTGGATAATGATGAAGAGGAAAACAAGGTTTCCAATAATCCTGATGATCCCTTGGTTGCTCTGGCCTTTAAACTGGAGGACGGTCGTTACGGTCAGCTGACCTATGTGCGTACCTATCAGGGTACTCTGAAAAAAGGTGAGACCATCTTCAATACCAGAACCGGTAAGAAGGTCAAAGTCGGACGTTTGGTCCGAATGCATGCCAATGAGATGGAGGAAATCGAACAAGCCGGTTCCGGCGATATCGTTGGTCTCTTTGGTGTGGACTGCGCCTCCGGCGATACCTTCTGCGACAGCAAGGTCAACTGGTCTATGAGTTCCATGCATGTCCCTGCACCGGTTATTTCTTTGGCGATTACCCCGATAGACAATAAAGCCCAGGATAATATGTCCAAGGCCTTGAATCGCTTTAGTAAGGAAGATCCGACCTTCAAGACCTTTGTCGACCATGAGACCAGCGAGACCATTATTTCTGGTATGGGTGAGCTGCATCTTGAAGTGTACATTGAACGGATGAAACGAGAGTATAATGCTGAGGTTGAGGTTGGTGCACCTCGGGTTGCCTATCGCGAGGCTATTACTCAGCATGCTGACTTTAACTACACCCATAAGAAACAGACCGGTGGTTCCGGTCAGTTCGGTCGAGTAGGCGGCCATATGGAGCCTTTGGAAGAGGAAGAGTACGAATTTGTCGACCAGATTGTGGGTGGTGTTATCCCGCGCGAATATATCCCGTCCTGTGATAAGGGTTTCCAGGCTTCTATGGAAAAAGGTATGCTGATCGGCGCGCCCATTACCGGAATTCGTTGTCTGATCAACGACGGCAGTTACCATGCAGTCGATTCCTCGGATATGGCCTTTCAACAGGCCGCCAAAGGCGCCTTTAAAGAAGGATACAAAAAAGCCGGACCAGTTATTATGGAGCCGATCATGAAGGTGGCTGTGGAGGGTCCTTCCGAGTTTCAGGGAGCGATCATGGGCAGCCTGAATCAGCGACGCGGTATGATTGTCGGTACCTCGGAAGAGGGGAGCTATACCGTTGTTGAGGCGGATATGCCTTTGTCCGAGATGTTCGGCTACTCAACGACCCTGCGTTCTCTGACCCAGGGAAAGGCTGAATTCACTATGGAATTCTCAACGTATAAGCAGGTTCCCAAGAGTGTTTCCGAAGAGCTGATTAAGGAATACGAAGACTCGAGGAAAAACGGATAAGAAGACTGACCACGGCATTCGGGAAATACCGCAGCCCGTGTTTGATTGCGGACTGTGTGAGCGATACGAAAGAGAGACGAAAAAATAAGAGGTGGTAGCATGGGATATGAACCGTTGGTGAAAAAGAATCCGTTACGGGTGTTGAATTTAGCCGGAAACGACAAAAAAATGGGTCTGATCATGGCCCGGGCAGGATTGGGAAAAACCGCTCTTTTGGTCCAGATCGCCTTGGATTCCATTCTGCGCGGAAAACGGGTTGTCCATATCAGTATCGGTGAAAATCTGGAAAAGACCAAGCTCTGGTATGATGATATGCTGGAGATTATCCTTCAGGAATGCTCAGTGGCCAAGCCCCATGAGCTGATTGATATGGTGCAGCGGCACCGGATGATCATGAGCTTCAAGGAATCTGCCTTTAACCGGGCCCGTCTTGAAGAGCGATTGAACGATCTGATCCTGCAGGATATCTTTAAACCGGATTGTGTGGTGATTGATGGCTTTGATTTCACAAACATGGATCACGAGGACTTGGAAGATATTAATAATCTAATGGAGAGTCTGCGCCTCCAGACCTGGTTTTCCGCGACCAGTCATCGTGAGGATGATCGGGTGTCTCCGTCAGGTGTACCTGCACCCTGTCATGAGCTTGACGACCTTTTTGAGACCGTTGTGTTGCTTAAGTCGGAGCAGGAGCATGTTCAGCTGGAGATTATACGTCATAACAGCGATGCCTGCAGCGGCGATTCATGTCATCTGATCCTTGATCCGGCAACCATGATGGTTAAGAAGGATGACTGATTAATCTGTTCATCGGTACAGAAGCAAGATGCGATCTTTTTCGCATCTTGCTTTTTTTTTGTCTAAGGAATTCCTTTCGTCCAGAAATGTAGGGGCAGACCTGCGTGTCTGCCCGACATGAAAGGGCGAACACATAGGTTCGCCCCTACGGCGCCCTGCGTACAAAAGATCCATTTTTACTGGTGCCCAAGCTTTGCTTGGGCATCTTGAATACAGAAGCTCCGGCTTCAGAAAAAGCAGTTCCCAAGCTGGAGCTTTGGAACCAGATAACATCTTATCTTAAAAATACAAAATGCGCTTCCGTCCTTGTATTGACCTGCATAACGGCAAGGTGAAACAGATTGTCGGCTCCACCCTGAGCGACAGTGATTCCGCAACTCTGCGAACCAATTTTTCCTCCCAATTTTCTTCTTCCCATTACGCCCGGATGTACCGTGAGGATAATCTCCCTGGAGGGCATATTATCATGCTGGGGCCCGGCAATGAAGAGGCGGCAACAGAGGCTCTGCAGGCCTGGCCCGGAGGCTTACAAATCGGCGGGGGAATAACTGCGGAAAATGCTGCGCTCTGGCTGGATCGAGGGGCTTCCCACGTTATTGTCACCTCCCATGTCTTTCATGACGGACAACTGGATGCGGAACGGCTGGACAGGTTGTGTCGGCTCATCGGCAAAGAGCGGTTGGTGCTTGATCTGAGCTGCCGCTGGAAAGATGATGGCTATTACGTGGTTACCGATCGCTGGCAGAAGTTTACTGACCTGATGATCAGCGAAAAAATGCTGAAGGAGCTGGAGGGGAGCTGCGATGAGTTTTTGATCCATGCTGTCGACGTGGAGGGGAAATGCATGGGCGTTGATGAACGCTTGCTTGAGCTCCTGGCAGCAGCAGAGGTCCGCAAGCCCATCACCTATGCAGGTGGAGTTACCGACATAGACGATTTAAAAATTATTCACAGGGCCGGAAAATCCAAGCTGGATGCGACCGTGGGCAGCGCGCTGGACATCTTCGGCGGCACAGGGTGTACCTATGAAGAGGTGGTGGCTTTTCACAGGCAGGTCGCTGAGTAATCCGCTGCTTGCTTGAAGAAACGGGCGATTTTGTGCCGTAGGTTTAAAGAGGCCTTCACTGATGAGAGGGACATGTGGTTACCAAAGATAAAAGTGCTGTTACGCTGGACCTATCAATAGTTTTTACGCTTTTTTGTTGACAAATACGATCCATCTGTTTAAGTTCGCCCACTAAATAAGTAATCAATAAGGTAAAGCGTTGTTGTTTTCCTGAAAAACACCTGCATACCTGTTGGATTTTCAGTAAGTTTATACGTTTTTTATATTTACCTTAATTTTTTATAACATTATCGAGGAGGAACACCGATGGCAAAGCATGATACGCCTTTGTTGGACGATCTGGAAAAAGGCCCTTGGCCAAGTTTCGTTACCGACATGAAGCGCCAGGCAGAGACCCACCCAGAATGCTGGGATATTCTCGGTCAGCTGGAGCTTTCGTTCAAAGACAGGATTACACATTGGAAGCATGGCGGTATCGTCGGTGTTTTTGGATACGGCGGCGGTATTGTTGGTCGTTACTCCGACGTTCCCAAACAGTTTCCCGGTGTTGAGCATTTCCATACAGTTCGTATTGCTCAACCTTCTGGCCTGTACTACTCTACCAAGAACCTGCGTGCTCTGATGGATCTGTGGGATAAGTACGGATCAGGTATGACCAATATGCACGGTTCTACCGGTGACATGATTCTCCTCGGTACCCGTACTGAAAACTTGGAGCCCCTGTTCTGGGATCTGACCCATGACTTGGATCAGGATCTTGGTGGTTCCGGTTCTAACCTGCGTACCCCCTCCTGCTGTCTGGGTGATTCTCGCTGCGAGTGGGCCTGCTACGATGCGCAGGATGTCTGCTATCACCTGACCATGCATTATCAGGATGAGATCCATCGTCCAGCGTTCCCGTATAAGTTCAAATTTAAGTTTTCCGGTTGTTCCAACGACTGTGTAGCGTCCATCGCTCGTTCCGACTTTGCCCTTATCGGTACCTGGAAAGACGACATCCAGATGGATCAGGCTGCTGTCAAGGAATACATGGCTGGCAACTATCCGTCTAACGGTGGTGCCCATGCCGGTCGTGACTGGGGTGCCTTTGACATCAAGAAAGAAGTTATTGATCTCTGCCCCACCAACTGCATGTGGATGGAAGGCGATGAGCTGAAGATCGACAACTCCGAGTGTACCCGTTGTATGCATTGCATCAACGTTATGCCGCGTGCTCTGAAACCGGGTAAAGAGAAAGGCGCAACCGTTTGCATCGGTGCCAAGGCTCCGATTCTGGATGGTGCTCAGTTCGCTACCATGGTTATTCCTTTCATCAAAGTTTCCAAAGAGAATGAATACGAGAACGTTATTGACGTAATCGAGCAGATTTGGGACTGGTGGATGGAAGTCGGTAAGAACCGCGAGCGCGTTGGTGAGACCATGCAGCGTATCGGTCTGCCCACCTTCCTGAAGGTTATGGAAGTTGATGCTATGCCCCAGCATGTGAAAGAGCCGCGTTCTAACCCCTATGTCTTCTGGAGAGAAGAGGAAGTTGAGGGTGGCTGGGAACGTGACGTTCAAGCATTCCGTAAGAAACATGCAGCGTAAGTCGTTGACCGATTTTGCTTAAAATTTGAAATATATAACTATATAAGGAGATTGTGCAATGGGTTACGATCCAGCTAATCCCATGGAAGGTCGGATTACCGACTTGGGACCTCGTTCATACACGGAAATGCTGCCGCCGGTTATCGCGGCTAATAAAGGAAAATGGGACTACCATGAGATCCTTGCTCCGGGTATCCTTCTGCATGTAGGTGAGAGCGGAGACGAGTGCTACACCGTCCGTGTAGGTTCTCCCCGTCTGGTTTCCATTGAGTACGTTCGCGAACTGTGTGATATCGCGGATAAGCATTGTGAAGGCTACCTGCGTTTCACCACCCGGAACAACGTGGAGTTCATGACGGACTCCAAAGAGAAATGCGATGCTCTGGTTGAAGAGCTGAAGGGACGCGAGACCAAGCTGCCTATCGGCGGTACCGGTGCCTGTGTAACCAATATCGTTCATACCCAGGGTTGGGTGCATTGCCATACACCGGCTACCGATGCTTCTGGTCCGGTTAAAGCAGTCATGGATGATCTGTTCGAGTACTTCGGTTCCATGACCCTGCCTGCGCAGGTTCGTATTGCTTTGGCTTGCTGTCTGAACATGTGTGGTGCTGTTCATGCTTCTGACATCGCTATCCTCGGTATCCATCGTAAGCCGCCGATGATTGATCACACCCGTATCACCGGTGTGTGTGAGCTGCCTTTGGCTATCTCTTCTTGTCCGCTGGGTGCTGTAAAGCCAGCTAAGGCTGAGGTAAATGGCGAAGAGATCAAGACGGTTAAGGTAAATGCCGATCGTTGTATGTTCTGTGGTAACTGCTACACCATGTGTCCGGCTATGCCTCTGGCTGACCCGGAAGGTGACGGTATTGCTATTTTGGTCGGTGGTAAGGTCTCTAATGCCAAGTCCGCTCCGAAATTCTCCAAGCTGGTTATTCCGTTCCTGCCCAACACCCCGCCGCGTTGGCCGGAGACTGTTGAGGCTGTTCGTAAAATCGTTGAGGTTTACGCGAAGGATGCCAAGAAGTACGAGCGTGTCGGCGAGTGGGCTGAGCGTATCGGTTGGGAGAAGTTCTTTGAAAAATGTGAGATTCCGTTCACCGATAAGTCTATCGACGATTACCGTCTGGCTTACGATACATGGCGGACATCTACTCAGTTCAAGTATACCAACGCTACAGACGCTTACACCAAGTAAGATTCTGCGTATAGCACAAAAAAACCCGGCATAGATTATCTTGTCGGGTTCTTATAAACTCAGCCAATGAAGAGGTACATGTTATGGCAATGAGTGTTGAAGAAGTCGAAGCTGCTATGATTGAGAAGGCGACTAAGTCACCTAAGCCGCAGCTGTACATTAAGGACTTTTACAAGTGCGATTCTGACCGTAAGCCCCGTGAGATGAAAAATATTGCTAACGGCTTGGTGAAAAAGGGAGAACTGATGTTCTGGTCCTCCGGTTCCACCACCATGTACGCACGTCCGGACCGTATTAAAGACGAAGAGGGGAGTGAAGGGATCAACTAAACCCTTCTGACCTGTTCGTTAAAAAAGCAAAGGCCACTTGGTCTTTGCTTTTTTTTTTCTGCCTATCCTTCTCCGTGTTGCTGTCTTACAATCCAGGCGAATAATCCAGGTGATGGCATGGGTGCGTCCCTTGTTTTTGTTATTTCAGGTGATTTTTTCAGCGGGAGAGGCAGGTATTTTGTTTTTTTAGCGTATGTTGCCAGCATCGGATTTGCTCTGCTCAGGGCAGGAATCAATTTTCTGTTGCAAATTCTTTTGATGCCCACTAAAAGGTGAAGACAAAGAATAAATCAGCATAAAGTAAGAAGATGAGTTTCAGAAAAACGTTACAGGCCAGTCAATGCTGTCTCTATGTCATTGATCCACAGGAACGGCTGATGGCTCATATCCATGAGGGGCGACGAGTAATCAGGAATATTGAACTGATGATTCGTCTTGCCGATGCCTTAGACTTTCCCGTGATCGCTAATACGCAGTATAAGAAAGGGATTGGTCCGATTGTCGAAGAGCTTGTCCCGCTGCTTGCGGATTGGCCCTGTATTGATAAAATAGAATTTAACGGGTTGGATAATGCTGGGGTGCGATGTCTGCTTGGTAAGCTCCCCTCAACGGTGGATACCCTCCTGCTCTGCGGTGTGGAGAGCCATATCTGTGTGTATCAGACAGCTCTAGGAGCCATGCGGGCCGGTTATGATGTTCGGGTGGTTGCGGATGCTGTCTCTTCTCGTATTCCTGAAAATGATGCCTACGGCAAAGAGCGCCTTCGGGAGATCGGCGCAGTCCTGGCCCCGGCAGAGATGATCATTTATGAATTATTGCAAAAAGCCGGAACGCCAGCCTTTAAGGCCATGCTTCCCTATCTAAAATAAGCCTTCTGGTGCTCTGACTGCTGCTTTCCTATTTTCTACCCACCTTAAACGATTTATTAAACCCAACATAATGACCGGCAACGAAATACGATTAAAATTTCTTAACTATTTTAAAAGTAAAGGGCATACCGTCGTTGATTCATCATCCCTTGTCCCCCATGATGACCCAACCCTTTTGTTCACTAATGCAGGTATGTTTCAGTTTAAACGGATATTCATGGGGGAAGAACACCGAGAATATACCAGAGCGGTTTCCTGCCAGCGTTGTGTACGCGCCGGAGGCAAGCATAATGACTTGGAAAATGTTGGCTATACTGCCCGTCATCATACCTTTTTCGAGATGCTCGGTAATTTCTCCTTTGGTGATTATTTTAAAAAAGAAGCCATTGATTTTGCCTGGGAGTTTCTGACCAAGGAATTGGGTCTCAACCCGGAACAACTCTGGGTTTCGGTCTTTCGTGAAGATGACGAGGCCTACGAACTCTGGGAAGAGATTGAAGATCTGCCCAAGGGGCGGATTGTTCGGCTCGGTGAGGCGGATAATTTCTGGGCTATGGGCGATACCGGCCCCTGCGGCCCCTGTTCCGAGATTCATATTGATCAAGGCCGGGAACACGGCTGTGACCGCCCTGACTGCGCTGTAGGCTGCGATTGTGATCGCTTTCTGGAGCTGTGGAACTTGGTCTTCATGCAGTTCTATCGTGAGAGCGATGGCATCATGACGCCGCTTCCTAAGCCCTCCATTGATACCGGTATGGGGGTTGAGCGGGTTGCTGCTGTTCTTCAGGGCAAATATAATAATTTTGATTGCGACCTCTTTACTCCGCTCGTTGATACGGTTGTCCGGCTTTCCGGTAAGGCCTATAATGATGACGCTGCTGATGATGCAGCCATGCGGGTTATTGCCGACCACGCTCGTGCCACTGCCTTTTTGGTAGCTGACGGGGTGCTGCCCTCTAACGAGGGAAGGGGCTATGTCCTCCGTCGCGTTATGCGGCGGGCTATCCGTTACGGCAGAACCTTAGGGCTGACAGAGGCCTTTTTCGGCGGTATCTGTCGTCAGGTAATCGACTTGATGAAAGACGCCTATCCCCATCTTGCTGACTCGCGAGAGCTGTTGGACAAAGTGACGGATAACGAGGAAACCCGTTTCGGCGAGACCTTGGATCATGGCCTGGCCATGCTGGATGAGGAGATTGCTCGTCTGTTGGTAGAGAAGCAGGATAAGCCGGTTATCAACGGCGACTTCATCTTTAAGCTCTACGACACCTACGGTTTTCCCAAAGACATAGTTCGTGACGTGGCCCTGGAAAAGGGTATCTCTCTGGATGATGCCGGTTTTGAGGCAGCCATGGAGCGGCAGAGGGAACAATCCAAGCGTTCCTGGAAGGGAAAAAATTTAGATCGGTTTTCTGCTGGCCTGATTGCGCTGCTGGAGCAGGGCAAAACGACAGAATTTCTCGGCTACACCACAACCTCTACCGAGTCTGTGGTGGAAGGTATTATTGATGCGCAGGGAAATTTGGTGGAGGAAGCCGGTGCAGGAGCTGAGGTCCAGATCTACTGTCCGCAGACCCCGTTTTATGCGGAAGCTGGTGGACAGATTGGCGACCGTGGCCTTATCAGCTGGGAAGGCGGGTCCTTCACTGTGCAGGAAACCAAAGCCGCTGCTGAGGGCTTGGTTTTGCATACCGGTACAGTCAGAGAGGGAACAATAACAAGCGGACAGCAGGTCAGCTTGCAGGTGGATGAGCAGCGTACAGCCACAGCCCTTAATCATACAGCTACCCATCTTCTCCAGGCCGCCATGAAGGCAATCCTCGGAGACCATGTCAAACAGGCCGGTTCCTTGGTGCGGGCTGATCGTCTTCGTTTTGACTTCACCCATTTTTCACCGGTTACACCGGAGGAGATTCGGGCCATTGAACAGCTGGTGAATCGGGAAATCCGGAGAAATACGCCGGTGGAGACAGCTGTCCTCTCCAAAGAGGCGGCCATTGCCGACGGGGCAACCGCCCTGTTCGGGGAAAAATACGGTGATGAGGTCCGGGTGGTCAGTATCCCTGATTTTTCCAAGGAGCTTTGCGGAGGAACGCACACACAGTCCACCGGTGATATCGGTTTGTTCAAGATTATTTCAGAAAGCGGCATTGCTGCTGGGGTGCGCCGTATTGAGGCGGTGACCGGGCAGGCAGCTGTGGACTGGCTCCAGCACTTGGCTAAGCAGGCCGATGGTTTGGGCCAGTTGCTTTCTGGCTCCTTTGACGATGCGCAGGCCAAGGTCAAGGCCCTGTTGCAGCGCCAAAAAGACTTGGAAAAAGAGATTGCCTCTCTGAACGCGTCCAAGGCCTTGGGCGGTCTTGAAGATCTTCTGGCTGGAGCGGTGGAGATCAACGGTATTCAGCTGATCTGCGGTCAGTTATCCTTGGATTCCCCGAAGACCTTGCGAGATATCGGTGATAAGGTTCGGGATAAAATGACCAGCGGAGTTGCTGTCCTTGCTGGTGAGTTTGGTGGTAAAGCTGCTCTGCTGGCCTTAGTCAGCAAGGATCTGACCGGCAGAATCAAGGCCGGACAGCTGGTGAAAGAGGTGGCCTCCCTTGTCGGGGGCAAAGGTGGGGGAAGGCCCGATATGGCGCAGGCCGGTGGTCCTATGGCAGATAAATTGCCGGAAGCCATGCAGGCGGTTCCCGGTATAGTACGCAGTCTGATAGGGGAAGAGAATGATGAGTAATGTTTCTTTGTCGGATGCGCAACGCATAGTAATAACCGGAGTGGGCCTGACCGCACCCGGCGGGTCCAATACCCTGACGGATTTCCGAGAGCAGGTTCTTGCGGGCCGGAGCGGGATCTCCACTATTGACCTGCGTTATATGGATACCTATCCTGCCGGGATCTGTGAGTTCCCGGAAACCAAGTATCGCAAAAAAAAGGAAAACAAGCGGGGGACCAGAGCCGGTTGTATCGGGGTGTACTGCGCCGGAGAGGCCTTGGCTGATGCCGGGATAGATTTCTCCGAGCATGACCGCAGCCGCACCGGGGTCTATATGGGCCTGACCGAGCACGGTACCGTGGAAACGGAAAATGAGGTCTATAATATAAGTAAGTTTGACTATAACGTCGATTACTGGACCCATCATCATAATCCGCGCACCGTGCTTAATAATCCGGCTGGCGAAATTACCATGAAGTTCGGGATCACCGGCCCGCATTATGCGGTGGGGGCTGCCTGCGCTGCCGGTAATGCCGCTTTGATCCAAGGTTCCCAGATGCTTCGTCTCGGCGAGGTCGACCTTGCCCTCTGCGGCGGTTTATCCGAATGCGTGGGTTCTTTTGGCATCTTTGCCAGCTTCCGTGCGCAAGGAGCCCTGGCTGAGCATGAGGAACCGACCAAGGCCAGTCGTCCATTGGATCAGGACCGGAACGGGATCGTTATTTCCGAAGGCGGCTGTGTCTTCACCTTGGAACGTCTGGACAAGGCCCTTGCCCGAGGAGCAAAGATCTACGGGGAAGTTGCTGGCTATGCCATGAACTCCGATGCCCGTGATTTTGTTCTGCCGCACGGACCGCGTCAGGCCGAGTGCATCCGTTTAGCTCTTGAACGGGCCGGATTGACGCCAGAGGATATCAGCATTATCAACACCCATGCCACCGGCACCAAACAGGGTGACGTGGAGGAGTGCAAGGCCTTGGCAGAGGTCTTTGCCGGTTGCTCCGCTGTCAGAAGCAATAACACAAAGTCCATAATCGGGCACGCTATGGGCGCTGCCGGAGTTTTGGAATTGGCTGCAAACCTCTCTGCTTTTGAAGATAATTTTGTTCATCCGACAATTAATCTGGATAATCCAGATCCAGATTGTGCTCTGCCGGGACTGGTTGCTGGAAAGGCGGAGAAGGTTGAACAGGTTGAGACGATTCTTAATAATTCTTTCGGCATGGTAGGGATAAATTCGGTCGTCATTATCAAGAGATTTATGGCAGACTAAACGTTTTTATGGTAACATTATTCCCTTTTGCCAAAAAAGGTTGGCAGATATTTTTACCAGAAAGGGTTGAAAGAAGAGCGAACGAATATTAAAGAGTATTTATATTGAGGAACCGGCATGACCCGTGATGAAATCAAGGATATAATCCTTGAAATTATTGAAGATATAGATGAGGATGCGGATTTTGACGATTTGGATGCGGATCAGCCTCTCCGAGATCAGTTAGACCTTGATTCTATGGATTTTCTTGATATCGTGATGGAGCTGCGGAAACGCTACAAGCTTCAGATCCCCGAGGAAGATTATCCTGAGCTCGCCACCTTGACCAGTTGTGTCAACTATCTTGAGCCGAAATTACAGGATGTCTGATTTTTGTAACATCTTGTTTTTATGCAGAGTTGGGAGGGAGATCCAATAGCAACGCAGCATCAATCTTACTTCCCGTATTTCCGTTATGGCTGATTACCAGCTCATTATTATCGGCGGCGGCCTCTCCGGCTTGGCCGCCGGTATCCGTTCAGCTCGTTTTGGGCAGAAAACCCTGATTGTCGAGGGGCATAGTCTGCCTGGTGGTCTGAATTCCTATTATTACCGCCAAGGGTATCTGCTGGAGACCGGTCTGCATGCGATGACCAACTTTGCCGCTCAGGGAAGCAAGCATGCGCCCTTAAACCGGTTGTTCCGCCAGCTGAAATTTTCCCGCAAGAAATTTATCACCCATGAGCAGATGGGCTCTGAGGTGATTTTCCCCCAGGCCTCGCTTCAATTTTCCAATGACCTTGATCTCCTCTGCGAAGAAATAGCGCGTCATTTTCCGGCAAGCATTGACCGATTTCGGGCAATGGTCAAGGAAATTGATGCCTATGATCCCTTTGCCGAGGTGCCGTGGCAATCGGCTCGGAATTTTCTCCGTGATCGCCTTGCCGAGCCTCTGCTGGAGGACATGCTGCTGTTGCCTCTGATGGTGTACGGCAATGCCGAAGAGCATGATATGGATCTGGGGCAGTTTGCCATCATGTTTCGGGCACTCTTCCTGGAGGGCTTTTTTCGTCCACAAGGAACGATTAAGGACCTGATCGACATGCTGTTGGAGCAGTATGCCCAATTCGGGGGAGAACTCCGTTTTCGCGCCCCGGTTGCTGCAATTATCAACAAGGACGACAAGGTGCAGGGGATCCGTTTGCACAACGGCGAAGAGATCACCGCAGATGCGGTCCTGTCCACCGTGGGAATTCCAGGAACGGCTCAATTAAGCGGCTGGCCCCTGGACATTGATGAGTATATTGGTAAAATGACTTTTATGGAGACAATCTCCATGCTGCCGGAACTGCATCTGCCGCCGGAAAGGTCAGGGCGAACCATTCTGTTCTATAGTCTCAAGGATGAGCTCAGGTATCATCGGCCTGCCGAGCCCATTGATCCTTCCTGGGGTGTGATCTGTTTCCCGGATAATTTTCAGGGGATTTATAAGGAAAAGGATGCACCGACCCAGGTTCGGGTGACCAATGCGGCCAATTATGAGCTCTGGCAGCAGGCAGCGGCCGACAGGGAGCAGTACCGGCACCTTAAAGAACAATGCGGGCGGCAGTCGGTAGCAGCAGTCAGTAAGATCCTTGGCGATTACAATCAGAGCTCGGTTTTTCAGGACAGCTTTACGCCCATGACCATTGAGCGGTTTACGGAAAAATGCGGCGGGGCCGTGTACGGCAGTCCGATCAAGATCAAGAGCGGCAGAACTCCTTGGTCGAATCTCTTTATTGCAGGCACGGATCAGGGCTATCTTGGCATTGTCGGCTCCATGCTCAGCGGCGTGACCATTGTGAATCAGCATCTTTTGACCTGAACGGAATAATGGGTTGCAAAGGCAAAGAAGGGACCTACTCTTATACAATCGCTTTTTTCTTTCTTGCAGCTGTCACCGGTTTATTTTTTGCCGGAAAAATACCGCTGCTGATTATCGGCCTGTATTTCATTAGCAGTCTGCTGACCTTTCTCATGTACGCGAAAGATAAGTCAGCAGCAAGGAAAGGAGCGTGGCGTATCTCAGAAAATACCCTCCACTTGTTTTCATTGTTCGGGGGCTGGCCCGGTGCGCTTATTGCGCAACAAAAATTACGTCATAAGTCGAAAAAGCAGCCCTTCCGTTTTGTATTTTGGTTAACGGTCCTGCTGAATTGCGCTGGATTGCTCTGGCTGTTGCCCTTCGCCCGGAGCGGTTAAGCTCAACCTGTTGAAAAATGTTTTTTAAGAATTTCTCTATGCTTCTTTCTCTTTTTCCTTAAGCGTATCTCTAGAGCCATGAAAGAAAAATACATGCTGAGGGAGGTCTTTGACGCTCTGCCTTCCATGGTCTTTGTGGTTGATCAGGATGTTAGGATTCAGGAATATAACGCGGCGGCAGAGGAACTCATGCACTCCGGGCGAGACACCATTCTTCAACAGCGTGCCGGAGAGGTCATTCACTGTATCCATTCTGAAAAGTCATCCAAAGGATGCGGAACATCTCAAAAATGTTCGGATTGCATTATTAGAAATTCCGTCACCCAGGCCTTACAGGGAAAGCGTGTTGTTCGCCGGCGGACTCGTGTGGAAATCATGCAGAATGATCATAAGGCCGAGATATACGCATTAGTCACGGTATCCCCGTTTTCCTTTCGCGGCAGTCCCCATGCCCTTTTGGTGATTGAAGAAATCAACGAGATAGCTGAATTGTATCATATGATCTTCATCTGTCCGGTCTGCGGAAAAATGCAGGACGGCGAGAAGACTTGGATGCGGGTTGAGGCCTATTTTAAAAATAATTGGAATGTCGAATGCTCACACGGCTATTGTCCTGATTGCTTTAAGATGGAGATGAAAAAGATAAAATCTTCCTCAACGAACGGGAACGATCTGCCGATCATTGATTAAAGCGGATTCCTTGCAAAGGAAAGACGATTCAACAGCCTTGGGTAAAGCACTCCGGGTCATCTGTTAACATGGAAAAAGTTTATTGCTATGTCCTGTACACCTCTTGACAAGGTTCAAAACAGCTACGATGTTATTGTTATCGGCTCCGGTCTCGGCGGCCTGACCTGTGCCAAACGTCTTGCCAAGTCCGGCCATACCGTTCTCCTGTTGGAGCACCATATCCAGTTGGGCGGGTTGGCGACTTGGTTTAAGCGGGGAGGGCATATCTTTGACGTCTCTCTGCATGGTTTTCCGCACGGGATGATCAAGACCTGCAAAAAATACTGGTCCAAGGAGATCAAAGACTCCATTGTCCAGCTCAAAAACATCGCCTTTGATAACCCTCAGTTTTCCCTGACCACCACCTTTTCCAAGGATGATTTTACCCGCATCCTCCATGAGGACTTTAAGATTGATCGGACCACAGTGGATGATTTTTTCAACACGGTCAGGGCGATGAATTTTTATGATGATCAGGGTATGACCACGCGGGAGCTCTTTGAGCAGTTCTTTCCGGGTCGCTCCGATGTCCATCGCCTCCTTATGGAGCCCATCACCTATGCCAACGGCTCTACCCTGGATGAGCCCGCCATTACCTACGGGATTGTCTTTTCTAATTTTATGAGCCGGGGTGTGTTCACCTTTGAGGGCGGTACAGACAAACTCATCGGCATGATGGCGGATGACCTGCAAAGGAGCGGAGTGACCGTTTGCACCGGGGCCAAGGTCGAGCGGGTCTTGGTTGATAAGGGCAAAACCAGGGGCGTCCTTGTCGGAGGTCGGGAAATTACGGCCAAGGCTGTGGTCTCTAATTCCGGCATCACCAATACCATTGATAACTTAGCCGGACGGGAAGCCTTTAGCGCTGATTTTCTTTCTCGGTTTGATAAGGTGGTGGTGAATAACTCTTCCTGTCAGGTTTATTTTGGTATCCGCAAAGGGGAGTCCTTCCCGGATATAGGAGATCTGCTCTTTACCTCAACGGCTGAGAACTTTTCCTCGGAAGAAATGCGGCGCATGGACACCAAGAGCCGTACCTTCTCGGTTTACTATCCCAAGACCCGTCCAGAAAAGCCGGATTACACCGTGGTTGCCTCTATGAACGGTAATTACGACGACTGGGCAGGGCTGGATGATGTTGCTTATAAAGAGGCCAAAGGGGCTATGGTGGAGCGTTGCTTTGTTGATCTGGAGCGATATATCCCCGGCATCCGTGATAAGGTGGATACCATTTCTTCAGCCACACCCAAGACCTTTAATCGCTACACCCTCCATACCAGAGGCACCTCTTTTGGCACCAAGTTCGAGGGGCTGGATATTTCCCGTTCCCTCTTTAAAGAGGTGGGCGGCCTGTTTCATGTCGGCTCAGTGGGAATTATCATGAGCGGATGGCTGGGGGCAATCAACTACGGAGTGATTGTGGCCAATGATGTGGATGCTTATGTGCGAAGCTAAGAATCCCGCTAAACAGTAGTAAGGGCAACAGAGAAAGCTATGCGTATCAAAAAGATTTCCTATACCGACAAGACAACTGGTTGGGATTTGCAACCTTTATCCCTTGATAAGTTGACCCTGCTTGTTGGAGCCTCTGGGGTTGGAAAAACACGTATTTTACAGTCGATCCTGAATATAAAAAAAATAGCAGGAGGGGCATCCTTAAATGGCATCCGTTGGCATATCGAGTTTTTGACTACTGATGGTAGAGAATATATATGGAAGGGAAAGTTTGAAGATAAAGGATTTTCGGTAGAAAGAGTTTTTAGTTCTGACGATGAAGAAGAGAAAGAAAAACCAAAAATTGAATCAGAGCAGGTTTCTATAAACGGAGAATTGATTGTTGAAAGAGATACTCAAGGCATCGTTTTTAATGGGCATAAAACCGTAAAACTTTCTAGAAGCGAAAGTGTCATTTTTTTACTCAGAGAAGAAGAGCAGATCAAAGAAGCTCATCAAGGATTTGATAAGATTATATTTGATGATAACTCTGATAGTATAAGACATTTTGCCCTTTATGATGAGATAGATGAAAAGCTGAAAAAACACAAATCGATTCGTACCATACGTGAATCCAATGAAGATATTAAATTAAAATTATATTTCACCTATAAAAATCAGAAGAAATCTTTTGAGGATATTGCCCAAGCCTTTATTGATGTTTTTCCTTATGTTGAAGGGGTTAAGGTCAAACCGCTTCAGCATAATGGACAGCGCATTCCTTCCTTTTTGAGGGAAATGCCGTTTATTCAAATTAAGGAAAAGGGCATAGAACAGTGGATTCCTGAAACCAGAATGTCCTCTGGAATGCTCAGAACTTTGATGCATATTGCTGAGTTATACTTATGCGCGGATTCAAGCCTGATCTTAATAGATGAATTTGAAAACAGCCTTGGCATAAACTGCATTGACGAGCTGACCAGCAGCATCGTTTCTGCTGAAAGAGGCTTACAATTTATTATTACCAGTCACCATCCTTATATAATTAACAATATAAAACATACTGATTGGAAAATCGTCACCAGGAAAGGTGGTGCTGTAATCGCCCACGATGCTAGCGATTTCAACTTTGACAAATCAAAGCATAAGGCTTTTACCCAGTTAATAAATCTTGATCTCTACTCTGAAGGCGTAGAATCATGAATTTGTATTTCTTGGTGGAAGGCAAGACTGAGCGGAAAGTTTATCCCAAATGGCTTGCCCATCTTGCACCTCAACTGGAGCGGGTGAATTTCCCTTGTGAGGCAACCGATAATAACTACTATTTGATAAGCGGTGGAGGCTTCCCCAGTATTCTTGACAATCATCTGAAGGATTCAGTAAGCGATATCAATACGTCAGGAAATTTTGATTATCTTTTCCTGCTTATTGATACGGACGATGTCTCAGCAGCGGAAAAAACAGAGGAAGTTGAAGAGTTTGTCAGAAACAACGATATCATTTTCAATGATTGTGAATTCATCATCCTGCCGCAGGTTGTCTGTATGGAGACATGGTTTCTCGGTAACCCTCGTATTTATTCAAAAAACTCATCTTCTGCTGAATGTTCCACTTTTAGCAAACATTATGATGTTGCCCGGAACGATCCTGAAAAAATGCGGCAACCGCAAGATTCTTGCGGATCAATCGGTGATTACCATTTTCAATATCTTAAATCCATGCTGAGGGGAAAAAATATTCGCTACAGCAAGAAGAATCCCCAAGAAGTTACCAAGCCCTATTATATTGACGCACTGTGTAACAGAATAGAGTTAGATCAAAATTGTCTCAGCAGTATGCGTAACTTTTTTTACGCACTTGGTAGAATTACAGAGAAAGAAGTTATCTGATAATTTCAACTACCGAGAAACCAACTCTTTCTGTAAGTTGAAGTTAATATGTGTGTTCGTCTTGAGAAAACCGAGTGTAGCAGGTGATGTACAGCTCATGCCGTGGTAACGGGATGGGCTGTTTTTGTTTGGACAAGCTGATCAGCAAGAGAAAATTTTCAATTCTTTGGAAGAAGAAAGGGGGCGGCAATGAAGAAAATAATCTTGATCCTGGCAATGATTTTATTACCGATACAGGGCAATGCGCTTGAGTTTGATATATGGAAAACAGGTGAGGCAAAGAACAAGGTCATTAATAAGGCAAGGACTAACAAAAAAGAGTTGATTGTACATACCAAGGTGTTGAGAGGAGGTAGCAACGCCGCATCAAATGAAATGCACTATAGCGATGCTCTTTTTCAGGAAGAAGCAAAGGTGAGCTTGATCTTTACCCAAAAAACCAATGTACTCTATGGAATAATAATAGATTGGAGAGACCTGGAAACCACAGCAAGGGGGGAGGCGCTGTATGAAAAGATAGGGAGCACGCTTGGGGGAAAATATATAAAAGATGAAGAGGTTGCAGGGAAGGGGTCGATAACAAGTAAAAAGGAACAATTTAGCGACTGTGCCACAATAACGACAAAATACAAGGGTGGGATTAGCTCAGCTCTTTTTCGATGTAATAAGAAACGATTTGTTAGCGTGAGCTATATAGATGGGAAGCTTGAACAGCAGAACGTTTTTGAAGAAAAAAACGCGGTTAAAGAGCGGAATGGTGATAGTCGGAAGTTTTAAGGGAAAAGAGGATGTCAGAGAGGATTTCATTGTAACCCTTTATAATCAAATAGTTATAGGGTGCGGATGTTGGGCAGCTCACGAGTGAACATGGTGCTGCTGTACCCGCTGCGTGGCTATAAGATTTGGGTGCGGCTCTTTTGACCCAACTTTAACGTCCTGATAAAATATCAATCTT
>CBFDDU010000026.1:0-27449 GCA_965603655.1 uncultured Candidatus Electrothrix sp.
TGGTCAGGGACACAGGAAATCTCCGTTTTCCACTTGACTTTACTTATCATAGATGTCCCCTATTGTTTGCTATTGTTTGAGCTGGCAGCTCGTTTCTTTACGATTTTTTTAACTCTTCCAGCTTCTCCTTCAATCCCTCCATATACATCGAGTTTGTCTGATAAAGATAATTATTTGTTTCTTTATAAACATCACATGCAGATTCAGCATAATAGATCTTATTCTTTAATTCCTCGACACGATCTTGTTTTGTTTGGCTTGTGTTTTTCATAATATTCTCCTGTTGTTGTAGAGTTGAAAGCAGGCAACCCGGCTATCTCTCTTCTGGAGACCCGTGGCTTTCCGACACCGCCTCACGACGGCTGTGGCGTTATCAACTTTCTGGTCTGCAAACTCCAGAAAGCGTATTATGTAAAAGAACTTTTTATAGAAATGATATAGGTTACTATTGATTAGCCTATGGTTAATTGTATTGGTACAGAGTGAAAATGTCAATTTTTTTACAGTAAGTATGTGTTGTGGTGTCACCAATACTCTCCTCTGAACACAGAAAAAATCCCGGAGGCCGGGAAAAAAGAAACCGGGTCACGCGTTACGGACCCGGTAAAAAAGAGAGAGATTTGATCTATCGAAATCCTGTTTTTTTTTAACACAGGACAAGGGTAATGGGGGGCAGTAGGAGGGAGAGCTAAAGAATCTCAGCAGAGAGCCGCACCGTATCTGTGGAGAGCGCAGCCTTTAATTCTGGCAGGATGATTTCCAGATCCACCTCAGAGCCGCAGGTGGTGACATCAATAACCAGTTTTTTAAATTCCGGCCAGGTATGCAGGGTCAGGCTGGATTGTTGCAGGACATAGACCCCGGTGATGCCGATAGGGGCATAATAATGCCAATGCACATCCACCACATCAAGGTGGAAATGCTCAACGATTCGTTCCGCCACCTTTTGTAACAACTTCTTATCCCCGAGATCCGCTCCCACATTGCGAAAGGAGAGCGCAGCATGGAACACGGTACCTTCTTCTATTTTCATGTCTTTTCCCAATTCCATTGTTTATAGCAGAAAGAAAATAAAAGCCGCAATGCCGATGCTCATTGTGCCACCGATCCAGGCGATGTTCAGGTTACGATCGCGGCTGATTTCCTCTTCAATATTCGCACCGGGTAGGAAGATCACCAGGATGATTTTCTGGAGCACGGCTAGTCCGAGAAAGCCCAGCACCGCATAACCGGCAAACCAGGAGAGATTATAGCCCCAGCTGATAAAATCTCCGGCTGTGGCCTTGAGTACGATAATCCCCAGCGCGATCAGAGAAAAGCCGAGATAGGCACCAGCAGCCACGTTATCTTTTTCAATCTCATCGTGGTCGTCATAGGGGGTCAGGAAGGCATGGAAATGGCTGAACAGGATGAGCAAGAGCATGCCGAGGAGAAAGAAAACCACAGTGGAGAGAAAAGACCCTTCACCGTTGACTGCCCCGGCGATCATCAGGGCCGTCGCAATCATGGCCCCGGCCTCCACCGCTCCGGTCCCCACATTGCGGTCGGTTATGATTTCCTTGACCGTACTGAATTTATAGAGGATGGCCAGATCCACCACCTTGCGGCAGATATTCAAGGCCAGGATGCCGAACAGGGCATAGCACAGGTCAACCCCGGCTTCAAGGAAGAGACTACCGACAGTTGCTGTTTCCGTCGCGCTGTCACCGATAACGGATCCAAGAAAGATGATCACGACCCCAGCATAATACCCGGCCAAGGTGACCCCCAGAGCCGGGTTATCCGAACGAACCAGCTCCTTATCAATCTTATAGGGGGTCATCAAGTTGACGGCGAATTTACTGAGCGTCAGGACGATAATCCCCAAGATAATGTAGAGCATACCGTAATAGAGCTCAGCGGTTTCTGTGAAATTGATCATTATATGCTCCTCCTTGTCAAATGATTTACCAACGGGCAGCTTCCCGGTTGTAGGTCAGATAGAGTTTGGGTTCAAAAATAGAATTGGTCAGGGACGATAGCACCTGTTCATCTTTGGCAAAAACAGTGGCAGCCTCCATCACCTGGTTGGTGAGAAAGCGGGTCTCGGCTTCCGGGATGGCAAAGGCGGTGGGCAGAGAGCCGGGCCGACCGGCTAAGGTGAAGCCCCAGTCCCCGGCAAAGGACGGGACATTGACCTTATAGCGCAGGACCTCGAAACCGGCACTGCTCATGGTTTCACCGATGGCCCGGAAGGTCTCCCGAGTCATCAGGGGCGAGGTAGATTGGCTGACCACCAAACCGCCCGCAGTGAGCCGCCGGGCCAGCAGGTTATAAAATTCAACGCTGTACAACTTGCTCAAGGCCTCGTTATGAGGGTCCGGCAGATCAATAATAACCCGGTCAAAGATCTCCTTGCTTTGGCGCAGAAAGGCAAAGGCGTCCTCATTGCGGATGCTGACCCGAGGATCTTGCAGGGCTCCCTGATTCAGGCGAGTGATCGGGGCCAGGGTTGAGCATATTCTGGTTATGGCCGGATCAATATCCACCAGAATAATTCGCTCCACATCATCGTATTTGAGGATTTCTCGGACCGCCAAACCGTCCCCGCCGCCGAGGATTAAGATCTCCTTGCGCGGACCTGGGGAGGACAGCACCGGATGGACCAGGGCCTCATGATAGCGGTATTCATCCTTTTCCGCAAATTGAATATGACCGTCAAGATAGAGGCGGTGTCGGTTGGTTCCTTCTTCTCTGGTCAGGACGATTTTTTGATACCGGGTCTGTTCCGAGAAGATGATCCTGTCCGCATAGAGCTGGCCCTCGGCAAAGGCTGTGATCCGTTCGTTGGTAATCAGGGTCGAGATCAGCAGGGCACAGACCAGCAGGGCTAAGGCAGCATAGCGTCTCGGGAATCGCAGCAGGGAAGAGAAAACAGCGACATTAAAAAGAGCCACTCCGGCATTGAAAAAGCCGATAACAAAGCTTGCTCGAAACAGGCCGAGAAAGGGCAAGAGAAACAGGGGAAAGGCAACAGAGCCGATCAGCGCACCAAGGTAATCCAGGGAGAGAACATCAGCGATGGAACGGCGAATATCGCCGGTCTCGCTCAGAACTCGGGTCAGCAGGGGGATCTCCATGCCCACCAAGGTACCGATGATGATAATCAGCCCGTACATGGTCGGGTGATAGAACCCTGACCAAGGAAAGACGAGAAAGAGGATAACCGTGGAGAGGCCACCGACCAAGGCCACCAGGATTTCGATGATGACGAAGCGGGCAATGAGATGGGTGTTGACGAAGCGGGTGATATAGGCCCCGAGGCCCATTGCCGCCATGAACAGGCCGATGGTGACCGAGAATTGGCGGACTGAGTCACCGAGCAGGTAGGAAGAAACCGTGGCGATGAGCAGTTCGTAGACAATGCCGCACAGGGCCACCACCAGCACGGAGACTTGCAGAACCGCTGCCCGTGATTTGGTCAGCCGAAATTGATCAGAAGGCATGTGAGATAATTATTTGCCGCTGCGGTAGCTACGGGAACCGCCTGATGAGCGGACACTTCTTGCAAAAGTGCTTGTTGATGAGGTCTTCCTGCGGCGTTTTTTGAAATCGATATCAAGACCATCATCGCCGTCTGCCTCGCCCTCGAAGTTCTCACTATATTGTTCGTTATTATATTGAGCTTTTGCTTGACTGGCATAATAAGAGGGCAGGATAAACGGAATCACTAATATCCCGATAAACAAGAGAATCACTAACCCCCAAAAAATTTTTCCCAGCATACTTTACCCCGTCACTTGAGTTCTCTCCCGGCAATTTACTCCTTCTGCCGATTCAATTTGATGCGTCTTTTTTTTATCAAAATACTATCCTGATTTTCTCGTAATTTCAATGGTTATTCGTAACTGTTTAGCTTAGCGTTGAAATTTTATTGAGCAGGGGCAGGGGAGAGCAAGTGAGCAAGTGGTATTGCGATTTTTGCACTAAAAAGCCGGAGCAGCATTTGCTCCGGCTCTGTTTGTCCTTTTTCGGAGGAAGGGGGAGTCTTATGCGTCAGACTTCTCCACCGGCAGGCCCGCCTCCTGCCAATCAAAGAACAGGGCCTGACGAATGTTTTTATATCCCAGCTTCATCAGCTTGCGATAGGCGTTATAGCTCCTGCCGCCGCCGTTGCAATAGACGATAATCTGTTTCTTTTTATCCAGTACCTCGGATTGGGAAGCAAAGGTCGGTGAGGGAATGTTGATTGCTCCGGGAATATGGCCCTTCTGAAACTCCTCCAGGTCGCGAACATCAACCACCGTAAAGGTATCTGCCTTACTTTGAATGAGCGTGTTCAGCTCCTCTGGAGAAAGCTTGTCCGTCTCAATCCGCTTTTCATAATCCGGCCCGGCATAGATAGGCATGCCCTTTTCCTCCCAGACCGGCATGCCCTCGGCATAGACAAAGATTCGCTCATACCCCATTTCTATAGCCGCTTTTGCCGCCTTTTTGCTTTTCCCGCATTTTACCCCGTTGCAGTAAAAGATAATTCGGGCGGATTTTTCTTCAGGTAACAGGTTGGCATATTTTTTGAACTTCTTTTGCGGAAGGTTGATCGCCCCCTTGATATGCACTTCCTGGAATTCCTCCGGGTTACGGGCATCCATCACCACCAGATTCTCGGGATCGGTATCAAGGAGTTTTTTCAGGGTGGCTGTATCAATCAGCGCGTAACCGTTCTTGGCCAGCTGATGAGAGCTGATGGTGTAGCTGAAGGCTGCCGGATCAAGCCAGTCCAGAGTTTCTTCGTCAACTTGAGCAAAGGGATACATGAGATAATTCACCGGGTCGCCGTGTTGGGGCGGATTAAGAACTAGGTCTCTTCCTTCGCCGAGTTTTACCCGGTACGGATCAAGGCCACCCCAGAAATACTCACGATACTCTTCCGTTTTGGGATCTTTCAGCTCCAGTTTTTCTACAAGCATCTTCTTGCGTACATCTGCTGGATCAACTGCAACCCAGCCATGACCGGGCAGGTAAAACTCAGCCCAGCAATGCTGCCAGGAGGTGATATCCTGGACTTCCTTTTTGCCCATCCGAATGCCGAGAACCTCACGGGTCGGGATTCCGGCTGCACGGGCCAAGGCAACATAAATAGAGCTGATATCCGCACATTTTCCTCCGGGCTTTTTCAGCAGTTTGCAGACATCCCCTGTGCCGCAGCCCCTGGTCTCGGGATCGCGGAAGGTGTTTTCCACAGTCCAGTCGTACACGGCCTTGGCCTTAGCCAATACAGTGGTCTTGCCCTTAGTGATCTCCTTAACCAGCTTTTTGATCTCGCCGTCAATGGGACCGAGACTGGTGGGGGCAAGGTACTTTGCATAGTCTTCAGGATTCCACTTCGCTTCCTCAACCGGAAAAGCAGGGCGGGTGACCTCTTTGCGTTCCGCCTGAAAAGAAAGGGTCAGTTTTCTGCTGGTGGCATCCTTATCCCAGCGGGCATAGAGCATGGGGGTGTTAAAGACCTTGTCGCGAAAGACATTGGCCTCGGCATAGTCGCCGTGCAATTTGATTGCGCTGATGGTCTGTTCCGTATCCGATTCAGGATAGGGAAGCCATAATTGGACCTCTTTTCCCTGGGCCTGATGGGACAGGTTCATATCCATCATGATGATCCCGGAAGCTGTTTTTCCCCATGCGCCTGCAACAGACAGGGCAGAGAAGAGCAGGGTGAATAGTAGGGTTTTCTTCCTCATTGGTGTTCCTCTTGGTTTATTTTGGTTAAGTGATTGAACAGAAATATTTCAGGCCCTCTAATTACTCAGGCAGTTTTTTTTTCCTGCTTGCGTTTCAGACGACCGAATTGAATAGCGTTACGCGGGCATGCGCTTTGGCAGGCCCCGCAGTTGGTGCAGTTGCTTTCCGCCGGTCGCGTCCCCATGTCGCAGGCATCTTGACAGACATCACAGTCATTGCATTGTTCGGTTGGGTGGAAGGAAAAGAGAGCTGTACGTTTGAACAGCTCCAGCAAGCCGCCGGTGGGGCAGGCAAACCGGCACCAGAGGTTTGAGAACAGGAAACCAGCAGTGAGAAAGCTGAGAACCGTCAAGGTGCGGACCAGCCAGGCCGTCTCGGCGTGTTCAAAGGTCAGTCGGATGGAATTTATGAATTCGCCGATCCGAATTGGTATGGCCCAACGTGGATTATTCAGAAATAACCAGAGCATCAGGACTGTCAACAGGGCCAGGTATTTTCCATAGGGGGCAAACCGGTTGATAAGGCCCCTTCTCCTTCCCTTAAACGGAGCAAGCTTGGCTGACAGCTGAGAAACCAGGCCACCGGGACAGCCCCAGCCGCAAAAAGCCCGCCCGAAGAGCAGGCCGATGATTGGCAGGGTAAGCCAAAATCCCCAGAACAGGCTGGTGACTCGGCCCCAGCAGGTGATCACCGGGCAGCTCTGGCAGCTGACAAAGGGCACGGCAAAGGGGCAGCGAAACAGACCGTAAAAAGACCATTGGCCGAGCAGCAACAACATTCCTCCCTGTGCAGCGCGACGAATTGGGACTAGGAGGTTTTTCTTTGTTTCAGACATCTTTCACCCCCAGTGTTTCAACGAGCTCCTGTCCCTTGGCTGAGAGAGCCGGAATGAATCCTTGCCGCTCAAAGCAGGCCTGACCCTGCTCAGAGAGGATAAAGGCAACATAGTCTCGGGCCAGCTCGGGATCTTGGGCATCCTTCATCACGCCGATGGTAAAAGGCAGGGGAGGGGGCGGTTGCTGGCTGTCCGGCAAAGGGATGATCTCGGTTTGTCCTTTGAAATTGGGAATCCGGGTCAGCCGTTTTTCCACCACCGCCACATCACCGGTTCCGTCGATAATACTTGTCATGATCTGCTGGACGCAGGAACCCTTGACCACGGCATTGGCCAGAGCTGCTTCTTTTACCCCAGTCTTTTCCAGCAGCTTCAGGACGGCAGCACCGCCGGGTGGCGAGGCATCCGGTGCCAGAACCACCTTGACACCGGGGCGGGCCAGATCCTGGATCGTTGTTATCCCAGCTGGATTGCCCTTGGGGGTGATCATGACGTATTGGGTGAAACAGAGGGGTTTGAAAAAGACCATCTTGTCGGCTGCTCGGAGCTTTTGTGCCAGTTTCAGCACCCGCCCGGCAAAGACCTCTGTCTGTCCGTTGGCCAGGAGTGATTTGCCCAGGGCAGCAGCAAAGGCCCCGGTGTAGCTGATGGTGATCCCGGTTTTTTCTTCGTAGATTTGGTTCGCCTGCATAAATGCCTCGGCTAACCCGCCGCAGGACCAGACCTGGAGGGTCTGCCCGGCAAAGTCTTGGGCGTTGGCTTGGCTCCAGGGAATGGCGCTGGCCAACATGGCGGCTCCGGCAGTTTTGAGGAAATCTCTTCGGGGGATATTTGCAGAAGTGCTCTTTGCTGACATGGTTCTCTTTGGTTTCTGTTGCGGTAGTTCATTTTTTGTTCAGCTGGTGATCATAACAAGAGCGGTTCGTTGACCCTTGTGATCTCTGCACGGAAAAACGATTTCCTCAAGCGGAAAAGGGTATTTTCCCTGTACAGCAATGGGCAAAAGAACCTGTTTGTTGTGGATAGCAGCTGAAAAAATAGATTGAACAGAAAAGACTGTTTCAATCCTTCAATAACCTGATGGGCCTGAAAAGAGCAGGCGAGATCTCATCTATGGCTTCTTGAAGGTCTGAAACTCTGAGGAGAGTTGTGGTTCAGGAAGAAAAGAGGGAAATGCGCCTGTGATTCGTCCACCCGACCCGGGGCGGCTCCTTTCGGCACATTCAGTAAGAAAAATAAAAGAAAACGATCATACCTTTTTGGTGTTTTTTGCTGAGGCTGTTTTATCCTCTGTTTGAGGAATTGTTGAAAAAAGAAGATCCCCTTTTTTGTAGGGGCAGACCTGTGTGTCTGCCCGGCATAAAAGGGCGAACACACAGGTTGGCCCCTACTATACGAGAAATTGTTGGCTCCGTCAAATCAGAAAATGTGCAAAGAAGCTTGGCTTCAGCTTGCAGGTTTTGCGGTTCCCCTGGGCAGGATGGTTTTTAGGTAATCCTCGTTTGCCTCAAAAATCGGTTCCACCCCGTTATGCTGGCGCATCAGGGGGATGACCTTGGTCCGCACGCCCATGCCTCTGGCATCAACGTACCCGTAATCCCGCAGAATTTCCATAATTAGAGGATTGCGGGGAGAACGCTGCCCGGCGATCATTTTGGTGATAGTCATGGAGTTTTGCAGGGAACCCGGGCTGATAACCTCCAGCCGATCTGCATAGCCGCTGACTTCAATATCCACGGATCGGGACCAGTCCCGATGGGCCAAGGCGTTGATGACGGTCTCTCGCACGGCCTGGACAGGATAGAAGATCTCTTTGCCCCGGCGCATGGTTTCGTCGATATCATCGTCTTCGCGGGAAATAAAGGGGTGGATGGCTGCGGCAAATTGCTCGATTATTCCCCGGTCAACCAGCTCCTTCTGCTTGTTCATCATGCGCCAACGCCCCACCAGCGGGCCGTCAAGCACGGTGTCCAGCCGGGCCTGATATTCCTTGTCCCCACCGGAAAAGGCCATGACCCGCAGACCGGCCTGAGGCAGGTATCGTCTCGGACGGATGCCGAAGCAAACCAGCCCGGCAATGGAGCAGACCGTATTGCCCAGCCCGTCTTCAGACATGAGGCCGAGGCCGAGCAGGCGTTCTATCCACTGTTCCCGGTCAGTCGGGACTTCTGGGTCTTCGATGATTGAGGCGAGATAGAAGTTGAGCCGATCCAGGTCGAGGGAATCTATTGAGGTGCCAGCAACGGGCAGGGTTTCAACGTGGAGCATACCGCCGCTTTCAAAAAGGCGGACCTGCTGCTCTCGTGAGGCAAGTTCGGAGCGGTCGCCCATGCGGATATATACATCTTCTCTGCCGTTATGTCGGAGCACATAGGGTTTGGCAATACCGGGGGAGAGGGAAACCACGGCGATCTTGCATTCTTCAAGCTGTATTTCCTCGTAAAACGGGATGATATGAGGATGCACCTTGTCTCGGAAGACATTCAGTACCCATTCCTGGATATCCGGTCGGTTGATGCCGGACACGGTGCCGTTGTCCTCCACGCCGAGCAGGATATACCCTCCCTTGAGGTTGGCCAGGGCTACAATCTCTTTTGCCAGCTGCTCCGGGCGGATGTTATCCCGTTTGAACTCTACTCCGGAGTTCTCACCGTTGTGGATTATTTCTAGGAGTTCTGTTTTGCGCATAGTGCCTTGTTGAATAGATGTTCATACGATGAGGTGCTGTATCGTCCACTAAAAGATTTGCAAAGAACTGTTCAAGTTCCCGATTCAGAGCTCTATATCCTTCCTGGTTGAGATGCAATAAATCTTGGCTATATTGTGGGCGGATTTTTCCATCCTTGCCGACAAGAATCGAGTATGCATCGAACACGAAGATATTTGGTGCCTGCAACGAGGAAATAAATGCATTGGCTTCAACAAGAGCGGATTCTACATCTTCAGACCAAAAAGGTCTACGTTCAAGCGGCACTTTTCCTACCGGAAAAATTGTTGTCAGTATGACGGTTGTCCCCTGGTCAACAGCTTTTCGGGTTATTTCATGGAGATTCTTTTGTACGTCGGAAAGGATTTTGTCTCGCTGCTTAGGAAACAGGGGGATAGTTTTCAGGTCATTGATTCCTGCTTGAATCAAAATGATATCAGGGGCCAATGGCATGACATGCGCATCATGGCGCATGAGAATTTGCGTCGATGTTTGACCACCGATCCCCCGGTTGAGAAATTCATACCCTGCTATCTTCGGCTGCGTCCACGCCGCTATTCTTGAATCTCCGAAGAAAACGATTCGTTTTGCTTCACTCTTTTCCCCTTGATGATATGGTGAATTTGTAGGGTAAACGGATAAACCAACGGGATCCAGTCGAGTCGCATTGAGCTGGAGGTAAAAATGCTGGCCCTGCTTATAAAGGGCATAATTGAACAGCAGCGATACAGCCAGCAAGCCCACCAGGAATAATATTGTTATTTTGCCTATCATATTTTTGTGCAGCATTTTTCTAGAAATAGCTTGTAAATATAACAGGGTAATCCCTGGATGACATCTTTTGTTTCAGAACGGCAAGCAGGGTTCCTTTGAAAAGGAATACAAAAAAAGCCCGCCGATTTGAAAAGTCAGCGGGCGAAAAACAAGGGCGTATGAAAAACAGGAATTGCTCGCTATCTTTGCAGCAATCGCGCCATATCCTTAGCAAAGTACGTCAAAATAATATCCGCGCCCGCTCGCCGGATAGAGAGCAGGGTCTCAGCCATGACCCGTTCTTCGTCAATCCAGCCGTTAGCTGCTGCCGCCTTGATCATGGCATACTCGCCGCTGACATGATAGGCCGCAATGGGCAGGTCGAACTCATCACGCAAACGACTGATAATATCCAGATAGGCAACCGCTGGTTTGACCATCAGGATATCTGCGCCCTCATCCACGTCAAGAGTGGCTTCCCGCAGGGCCTCGCGGGTGTTGGCCGGGTCCATCTGATAACTGCGCCGGTCGCCGAACTGGGGCGCACAGTCAGCGGCATCCCGGAACGGTCCGTAAAAGGCCGAGGCATACTTGACCGCATAGGACATGATGGGCACGTTATGAAAATCGTTTTCATCCAAGCTATTGCGGATCTCGCTCACCCGCCCGTCCATCATATCCGAAGGTGCAACCATGTCCGCACCAGCCTTGGCATGGGACAGGGCTGTGCGGGCCAGCAGTTCCAGGGTGGTGTCGTTATCCACCTCCTCCCCTTTCAGGCAGCCGCAATGGCCGTGGTCCGTGTATTCGCAGAGGCAGACATCGGTGATCACGGTCAGGTCCGGGGCTGTGTTTTTCAACTCCTTAATCGCCTGTTGGACAATGCCGTTCTGGGCATGGGCACCGGAGCCCATGGCGTCTTTCTTCTCGGGCAGGCCGAACAGGATCACGGAGCGCACGCCGACTTCCAGGCAGGATTGCGCTTCTTTTTTGAGCTGATCCACGGAAATGCGGAAAACACCGGGCATGGAAGACACTTCTTCTCGCTTGCCCTTGCCCGGCATGACAAAGAGTGGGTAGACCAGCTGGTCTGGTGTAAGATGGGTCTCGCGCACCAGAGCGCGAAAGTTTTCATTCTGTCGCATACGGCGGGGACGATATTCAGGAAAGACCATGTCTTTTCTCCTCTATTTTCTGAGATATTTTTTTTGATATGAAATTTCGGTAGGGTTAGGGATGCTGTTTGATGCAGAACGGGAGGGGGTGGCCCCTGTGCCTGCCCGTTGTAACCGGACAGGACGTTCCGGGCGAACACAGGGGTTCGCCCCTACGATCAAACTTTGATCCCCAATGCCTTGACCTTTTTATGCAAATGGCTCCGCTCCATCCCGATATTCTCAGCGGTTTTGGAAACATTGCCCTCATTTTCCTCAAGTTTTTTCTTGAGATAATCGTGTTCAAACTGCTTGCGGGCATCCTTGAAAGCGAGATGACTGTACCCCGCTTCAAAACTGCCGGACAACGGTTGAAAAGCGGCCGGGTTGAGGAAAACAGCCACATCCTTGGCCGTAATAAGCTCTCCCGGAATCATGATCATCAGTCGCTCCACCATATTGCGCAGTTCCCGGATATTACCGGGCCAGGGATGCTGGATGAGCATGCTCAGGGCATCACCGGCAAAGCGTTTTTCGCCAAGCCCCTTACCCCGAAATTGCTCCAGAAAGCTCGCCACCAAGGTCGGGATATCTTCCAGGCGCTCCTTCAGGTCAGGGAGCTGAATGGGCACCACATTAAGCCGATAAAAGAGATCTGCCCGGAAATTGCCCTGTTCAATCTCCTGCTCTAAATTCTTATTGGTAGCTGCCAGAATCCGCACATCCACCTCAATGGTTTTGGCTCCACCGACCCGTTCAAACTTTCTTTCCTGGAGGATGCGCAGAACTTTTGCCTGGCTTTTCAGGCTCATGTCACCGATTTCATCAAGAAAAAGGGTGGACCCGTCTGCCTGGTCGAACTTGCCTTTCTTGGCCTTGTCCGCCCCGGTAAAGGCCCCTTGCTCATAGCCGAACAGCTCTGATTCGATCAGTTCTTCGGGGATGGCCGCGCAATTGACCTCAACCATAGGGCTTTCTGACCGGTCCGATTGACTGTGGATAGCCTGAGCAACCAGCTCCTTGCCTGTGCCGTGCCCGCCGAGGATGAGCACTGAGGCATCTGTGGGGGCTACTCGCTCTATCTGGAGGCGGAGATGATTGACAACCGCTGAATCACCGATAATGGTTGAGGTCGATCCGGCAGGCTTGGACTCCCGCAAGAGCTTATTTTCCCGCTCAAGCCGGGCAACACGTAAGCCCTGATTAATGGCAAGGATTATCTTGTCGTAAGAGAGCGGTTTTTCTATAAAATCAAAGGCCCCGATTCGGGTCGCTTGGACAGCGGTCTCAATGGTGCCATGTCCGGAAATCATAATGACCGGCACCTCGTTGCCGTCCTGTTTGATTTTTTCCAAGGCCGCTATACCGTCCATGCCTGGCAACCAGATGTCCAGCAGCACTAGATGGACATCCTGTTCCGCCAGTATGGTCAGGCCTTCTTCCGCAGAAGGGGCACTGAGGGGGTGAAAGCCCTCATCGCTTAAAATGCCGGACAGGACTTCCCGGATAGGAGCTTCGTCGTCGATTATCAGGATAGTTGATGACATGTTGGCTGGTTACGTTTGTGATGCAGGCGGTTCAGTAAGGTTACTTGTTGTTTTTCCAGGATGGAAGGGCAGCTCAATCGTAAAGACTGTACCGGAGGGTACATTATCATGCACTGTAATCACACCGTTATGCTCGGTAATAATGGTGTTGGCAATGGCAAGCCCCAGCCCGGTTCCAGATTTGCGGGTTGAAAAGTAGGGCTCAAACAGGCGTTGCCTGACTTGGTCGGACATGCCCGGACCGTCATCGCAGATAATAATTCTCACAGTATCTTCGTCTTCGTGTAGGCGTATTTCGGTCAAAACCGAACCGCCGTGGGCAAGAACACTTACCGCGTTGTCTAGCAGGTTGATGAGCACCCGCTTAATCTGTACCGGATCAAAGGCGAACTGAGTAATTTCATCATATTGCAAGGGAAAGTTGATGTGTTTATGGCCTTCACGATACAGCACCAAGGTGTCAGCGGCAATAGCGATAATATCTGCTTGCTGTTTTTTGACGCGTGGCATACGGGCAAAATCAGAAAATTCCGTGACCAATCGTTTGATCTCATCTACCTGACTGATGATGGTGCCAGTACATTGCTCAAAGATCTCGCGATCATTTTCTATGGTTGACAGGTAGCGTTTACGGAGACGTTGGGCTGAAAGCTGGATAGGGGTCAGTGGATTTTTTATTTCATGGGCTATCCTGCGGGCCACCTCCTGCCAAGCCGCCAGCCGCTGGGCCTTTTCCAGCTTGGTCAGGTTGTCAAAGACAATAACATAGCCGATGGGTTGCCCTTGTTCATCAATCAGCCGGGTTATATTCACCAGCAGAGAGTAGGTCTCGCCCTTACGGACAGTGAGGTTAAGATGCCGTTCAATGGAGCGTTTACCAGATCCCAAAAGATCAGTGAAAAAACTTTCAATCACAGCTACATGGGAGAGGGGGAGGGCCTTATGGAAATCTTTATGGAGAAAATTTTCCGTATCAATCTTGAGCAGTTTTTCTGCAAAGGGGTTGATCGTGGTGACTTCATTATGCTCATTAATAGCAATAACCCCGGCAGCAACATTTTTGAGGATGGTTTCCAGGTACCGTCTGCGTTGTTCTGAGATCAGGTTGGATTGCTGCAGGGCCTTATGGGTCTCTGCCAGTTCCCTGTTGCTTTTCAGGAGGTCAGAGGTCATGGAGTTGAAGGAATCAACCAGCAGGCCCATTTCGTCATCTGATTCTTTCTCAATGGTAAAGTCAAGGTCACCACCTGCAACCCGTTGCGTACCCTCTGCCAGTTTATTAATGGATGCAGTCATGGAGCGGGCAATAAAAAAACCGAACCAGATAGCTCCGAAAAGAATGAGCAGAGTGATGATTAACAGCATGATGATCATGCTCAGTTTGATCGGGGCCTTGAGCATAACGAGCTGCTTATAATCGGTAATTCCTTTGGAGACCGATTGCATGAGGGCTAATTTTTCTGCGGGAATCAGCAGGGTTGTCACAAGAAAGGTTTTGTTCGGTTCCTTGGATTGGACCGGCACGATGGCCTGGATCAATTCGCCTGCTGGAACTTGGCGAGTAATAATCTCCGGTTCCTGGCTGGCAGCCGCCTTGCGAAGGGCCTCAGAGGGGATTTCGGGGAGGGAAATAGCAGCTAAACGCTCTCCTTTGGCAGAGACTATCAGGCCCAGTTGCGGGTTGAGCAAGGATAAAGCATCAGGGGCGCCAAGCGGAACAAGAGAAAGCGTTTTATTAAAAAGCTGCTGTAACTTTATGTTGTCATGCATACTCACCTCGCCTTTTTCCAGGAGCCGCCCTATATGGCTGCCCATGTTTGCTGCCCGGTTTTCCGTCTCATGAAAGAGGTTGCGGGCCAAGGTCAGGGAGGATTGGAGGGATTCCTCCACATTGGAGTTAAACCAATATTCCATGGCTGTGGAAACTGAACCCAGAGAGACCAAAAATAAGATAATCGTGGGGATCATAGACAGGGAGACAAAGGCGATGACAAGTCTCGTCCGAAGGTGTGATCCGAGGATTTTGTTTCTTCGTTCAAAGATTAGCTCAACCAAATTGCGTAAAATCAGGTAGAGCATGAGCAGGATCAGCAGGCCGTTAATATTGATAAGGGCGAAAATCAGGACCGTGCTGGAGAGGGGCAGGTTGAGCTCTCCTTTGAGCAGATTGCGCTGGGTATAGGCAAGAAGAGGAATCAGCAGCAAGCATGAAACAATAACATAGCGAGTCAGTCGTTGTTTTTGTTTACGCTGTTTAGGAGTAAGCATTAGAGATGATTTTAACTGGTTATCAGTGAGTCGGGGTGCTGTTCGGGCATGACTAGGTAACTGTCTGAATTAATAGCTGAATTCTACGATGCGCCAGTCTGTTTCAAAATTCCACAATGATGTAAAGGGAATAATCGAGTGGATGCCGAGAGGAAAGGTGTTTTCAACCAGAGTGGCCTTGATTTCCAGGGAATACGGGGAATCGACATGCAATTCGTTGAGGGGGTAGAGCTTAAGCCCGTTGAGATCAGCCATCATCTGCTTGGCTTCCTCCAGAGATCGAGTCACCTCAGGTCGCTCTTTCTCCGCAAAAGCAACTTGGTATTCTTCTTTTAAAGGGTCATAGCTCAGAGTATGGTTTATTTTATGCTCAACAAGTTCCGAATCAAACCAGTTTTTGCGTATTTTGTTGAGGCGAATATCAAATCGGAAGGTGAGTGGAATGCCGTTGCGCACCCCCTCAAGCATTTCGTTTGTAAAACAATTCTTTACAGTAGCAAAGAGCAGTAGGTGGCCGCTTGCGGTGCTGATCACGATTTCATCTATAATCGGTTCCTGCTTCGTTTCTGTCTGAGAAGCAGAGAAAACCGGGAGGGAAAAAAACAGGCCGGAGAGACACAGGAGACAGAGCGCGGCTTGAAGCATCTTTTTGCGTATTGCATGAGTATATACGGCTTGGAGATTATGAGCCATAAAAGTGGTACCTGTTGGGTGTATCTATTTGGAACGTATTGAAATGCAATGTGTTACTCTATAAGCTGGAGATTGGCAGGGGCGAAAATAAAATGATTGAGGAACGGATGTTAACCCAGATTTTTTCATTGAATCCAATGCAGCTGCTAAATTTACTCTATTGCTCTTCCCTTGTCTATGCATAGCGGTCTTTTTTCAGAAGCAGCTTTGCCTATTTTTTTATTGACAGCAGGGAGGAATATAATTATCAATTGTGCATATACACACGTTGTTGTTTTTTAGTAGGGACTGTATAAAAAGGATGTAGAGCAATTGTCCCCTCAATGCAGCAATAACTCATTATAAATTATATAAAATTTAACTGGAGATATCTACAAATGAGTTCATCACTATTTCTCGCGGTTCCTTCAAACACCCCTGGCGGACTTGATGCTGAAATTTCAGAACATTTCGGCCATTGTGATCTTTTCACGCTGATAAATATCCAAGAGGGAAAAGTTGCCTCAATCGACACGGTTGCTAATGTGGAGCACGGTGCCGGGGGCTGTATGGAACCTGTCCTGTTGTTAAAAGATCAGGGAGTGCAGGCGATTGTTGTCGGCGGCATGGGGGCTCGTCCTATGCAGGCATTTGCCGAGGTCAATATCGATGTATACTATGCTGCAAAAAACAGCTTGAAAAATGTCCAGGAGGCGGTAGACGGCCTGGTTCAGGGAGACTTCCCTGTCATGCGGGCTGAGCAGACATGTAAAGGGGCCGGTACCTGCCATAATTGATATCCGGTCGTTGATATCTCATTGATATTCATTTTGGGAGTATCGATCGGATAACAGGCGAAGAGATTATATCTGGATTGTCTGTCGCTGTCCCGGTTACAGGTTGCAAAGGAGAGGGAAATGCGATATTCTTTCTGTTCTTTGTAACCTGTACTTTTTTTCTGAAGAGCATGTCTCCACGTCTTAAAAAAAAACGATGTTGTGAAGGTGATTTTTGCGGCCAAGCCTTTAAACCCGTGGGGCTGCCGTTGCGCAAGCTTGACCAGATCATCCTTTACCGTGATGAGCTGGAATCGCTCAAGCTCTGCGATTTTGAAGGGTTGACCCAGGAACAGGCTGGCGAGCGCATGGGCGTCTCACGCGGAACAATCCAGCGCCTGCTCACCAGCGCACGCAAAAAAGTTGCTCAAGCCTTGGTCACCGGTGCTGCCTTGGTTTTTTCTGAACACGCCTGATCTCCTCTCCTGCTATCTCACCTGAAATCTCCGCATCCGAATATTCATCAGAATGCCGATGGCCACTAGGGTTGTCAATAAGGAGGAACCGCCGTAGCTGAACAGAGGCAGCGGAATTCCGACCACCGGCAGCATGCCCATTATCATAAAGAGATTGATCACTGTCTGCCAAAAAATAAGCATAACCAAACCAAAGGCGAGATAAACGCCGAATTTATCTCTGGCTGTTAAAGCAATGTTGATTCCCCAGAACAGCATAAAGAAAAAGCAGACCAGAAAAAAGAAGGATCCGACAAAACCCAGTTCCTCGCACCAGACGGCAAAGGCAAAATCCGTGTGGCGTTCCGGCAGAAAGTTCAGATGTCCCTGAGTTCCCTCCATGAATCCTTTACCGAATCCTTGTCCACTGCCTACCGCTATTTTAGACTGATTAATCTGGTACCCATGATTCATGGGATCGCTTTCCGGGTTGAGAAAGGTCTCAATGCGCCGCCGTTGATAGTCTTTGAGGCCATAGAGCCAGCCCAGCACGGCACATCCGATTCCGGTACTTCCCAGCAGTGTTATGGTTGACCACCGCAAATGAGCGAACAAGGTCATGGAGACAAAGAGGATTGCCAGCATAAGCGCTGTTCCCAGATCCGGTTGTATCAGAATCAGGGTGAAAGGAACCGCCGTGATGATGGCTGGCCGGATAATATCGCGCAGTCTATACCCGTTTTCTACATACTCGTTACTGGAATAGGAACTGGCCAGCACCAGCACGAGGATGAGCTTGGCCGGTTCCGAGGGCTGAAGATGAAAGAACCCGAGATTGATCCAGCGCTGGGTTCCGGCAATGGAATCAACAAAGAGGTTTGTGTACAGCAAAAGAAGACAGATTGCTCCATAACCGACATAGGAGAGCATTTCAAGCTCACTGTAATCGATGCTGATAAGAATTAGGATGAAGGCGTAGCCGAAGAGGAAGAAATAAAGCTGCTTATAAAAAATCGGGGAAGGGGAGGGGCCTCCGTTCCAGGTCGCGCTGAACAGGCTAGCAAGAGACATGGCTGAGACAAGGAGGAGGAGGACCACCATAACCCAATCAAAATTATGAACAAGTCGTCTGTCGAATCGAAGCATGGGGAGGCTTAATGTATATGTTCAGATGATCGATCAGTATTGGCAAGCTCTTCTCCGAAGAGCACTACGGAGCTCACCTTTTTCGGGTCTCGGCTGCGCCGCCCGAAATATTTTTCCAGCACAGCTTTGGCAATAGGAGCTGCCGCCGAACCGCCGTGCAGGCCATGTTCAACCAGAACGGTGACAGCTATCTCCGGTCGTTCGGCAGGTGCAAAACAGGTAAACCAGGCGTGATCTCGGTATTTATACGGAATATCTTCCTCTTTTAGGTGCTTATACTGCTTTAGCCGAACCACCTGAGCTGTTCCGGTCTTGCCAGCAACAGTGATGTTTTCAAGTTTGGCTCGTCGGGCTGTCCCGCGTCGGCCGTTTACGGCCTCTATCAGGCCTTCTTTAATAATCTCCAGGTTACTTCCCTGATCATCAAAACGATCCAGGACCGTCGGCTGAAACTGCTCTATGGTATGACCGTCAGGATCTTTGACGGTTTCAATCATTCCGGGTTTATACAAGGTGCCTCCGTTAGCAACTGTTGCCGTCATCAAGGCCAACTGAAGAGGGGTGACCAAGTTGAATCCCTGGCCGATGGCGATAGACAGGGTCTCGCCTTCCTGCCACGCTCTCTTATACCTTTTCATCTTCCAGTCCGAGGTTGGAATAAGCCCGCTTTTTTCATGTTCCATTTCTACCCCGGTTTTTCTCCCCAGGCCCAGTCTGGTTGCATAACCGGCGATTCTGTTAACTCCGAGTCGTTGCCCGACTTGATAGAAGTAAACATCACAGGATTCGGACATAGCGCGTTTCAGATTCACAGCCCCGTGACCGGTCTTTTTCCAACAGCGATAGGTTCGATTGCCAAAGCGATAATGCCCAGGGCAATAGACAGAGCTGTCCGGGGTTATCACGCCCTCTGCCAGAGCAGCTATTGCTGTGACTATCTTATAGGTTGAGGCGGGCGGGTACTGACCTTGAACAATTTTATTAATCAGGGGGTGGTGGGGGTTGGTCAACATATCTTTCCAATTTTTGGTCGAGATGCCGCCGAGGAATTTATCAAGCTCCAGAACTGGAGAGCTGGCCAGCATCAGAAGACGACCGGTATTTACTTCAACAGCGACCACAGCTCCAGATTTATCGTCTTGCATCATCAATTCTTCAGCAGCCCGCTGAAGATCAACATCAATGGTGAGCTGCACATCGTTTCCTGGCAGCGGTTCCAGTCCTTTTAAATTGCGCTGTTCAAAGCCTAGGGCATTCACTTCCATGTAGTGACGACCCTTTTCGCCCCGGAGATCTTTTTCTCGTAATTTTTCAAGCCCCATCTTGCCGATCATATCGCCGGACCTATAGCCCTCAGAATCTGTTGAGGAAAGCTCTTTAGGATTTATTTCGCCGAGATAACCAATGATGTGGGATGCCAGATTGCCGTAATGGTACACTCGTTGCGGAACAACCTCTATTTTGATGCCGGGAAGCTCCATTCTGTTATTTTCAATATAAGCGACCTGATCCCAACTGAGCTCTTCTGCAAGACGGATCGGTATATGGCCAGGCGTGCCGACCATCTTGCGTGTTCTGGCCAAGAGCTCAGATATCTCTATGTCGAGAATTGCAGCTATTTTTTTAATCAAGGCATCATCAACGCGGTTCTTTTCTCGTACCCAGACCACGTTGAACGAAGGACGATTGGTGACAATCTCTCGCCCTTTTCGATCCAAAATATTGCCACGAGGGGCCGCAATTTCAAGGTAGCGTACCCGGTTGTTTTTTGCGAGTTTTGTATACTCCTCCCCCTGTTGGATTTGGAGATACCAGAGTCTCGTGATAAGAATGACAAAAAAGAAGACGAGGACGACAGAGGAGTACATCGCCCGGCGACGATAAAAATCGAGCTCTCCGTCGTTAATATGGGTGATTCGAGGGGTGCCGCTATCGCGAGGCCATCCGCTGATATCCTGATCAGGCGGTCTTTTCCGGTTCTGCTTTCTCATATTTTTCATAACCGACTCTTAATCCTGACGAAATTGATTTCCGGGCAGGGAACGGGTAAGACGTGCGGAAGAAGTTTTTCCTCTGAGTCTCTTGTCAAGAAATGTAAAGAAACGAAACAGGGGGAAGGAAAAGAGATAGATTAAAAAAACTCGGAGCAGGATAGGAAACCATTCCCAGCCTGCAATAACCTCAGGCTGAAAGAAATCAAGCAGCAGGAGAAGTGACCAGGTAACAATAAGATAGCTGAGTGCAACTAAAGGAAGTTCATAGAGTGACTTGCGGACCGGCATCTTCGCAACTATGAATTTGAGCAAGAAATAGCCGAGGTAACAAAGCGTCGGATACATGCCGATAATCGTGCCGGAATAGACATCAAGAACCATGCTCATCGGCAAGAGCACCGCAATGCCTCGAAGAAAGGTGAAATTATAAGCCAGGTAGCCGACAAGAATATAATATAAATCAGGAGATGCAATCCACAAGGGGGAAGGCATGAAAAACGTGGTCTGAAGAACGACCAGCAAGAGACCTACGGCTATAAATGAAAGAGTCAGCATATGTGGTCAAGGGCTTAGGGATCCAGGGCTAGTAGGAGCAGATGCAGGAAAGGAGGGGTTTGTCAGTTGAACACTTTTTTCTCTCGTTCAATAACCAGCAAATTTTCCAAGGTTCTGAAATCGACAGCAGGAACCACTTCGATCTCAAGAAACATGCCCCGTCTATTTCTGGTAACTTTCGACACGATACCGACGGGAAGCCCGGTGGGAAACATGCCACCATATCCGGCTGTGACGACACGATCTCCTACAAAAACTTCGACCGTCTTCAGGATGTATTCCAAGCGATACAGATTTTTACCGGTTCCTTTTAGGATGCCTCGTATTCTTGAGTCTTGTAAGAGGACATCAATTGCGCTGGACGGTGCAATGGCAAGCAGTATTTTGGAGTAATCGCTTGATGAGGCGTAGACCTGACCGACAATCCCCTCGCCGGTAACAACGGGCATTCCTTTACCTACACCATCACTGCTCCCCCGGTCGATAATAACACTTCGGAACCAAAGTGAAGGGTCCTTTCCGATAATTTGCGCGGTTATGGTCGGTTGATTGGAGGACTCCTTAAAATCAAGCAGTTTTCTCAGGCGAGCATTGAGAGCCACAGCACCTCGATTGGCGTAGGCTGTTGTCCGGCACTCCTGTAACTCTCGCCATAATCGTTCTTTTTCTTCTCGAACGGTGAGAAGGCCGATGTATTTTTTTTTCACAGAATGGACGGAGCCGCTTATTTTTGCCACCGCCTTTTGCAGAGGGCCAGCCCCCTCAAAGATCACTTTATGGACCGGACCGAACTGTTGATCACCCAAGATAATAATGAGAAGAATCACTGCAAAGGTGACAACTGTCCCTATGAACAGAACAAAACGAAATGTTTTAATACTGCCCCTACCTTGCCTACGACTATTTTTTTTCATCTGATGAAAAATAAATCAACGAAAGGGAACGCAACCCGTTAAAGAACTCAACATCACGGTTAATCTATAGCTATTTCCTTCAAGATGTCAAAGTTGTCAAGCGCCTTTCCAGAACCGAGCACGACAGATGATAGTGGGTCGTCGGCAACAATAATAGGCATGCCGGTTTCATTGGTCAGGAGTTTATCGAGATTCTTTAATAAGGCTCCTCCACCGGTCAGCACAATGCCCTGGTCAACGATATCTGCGGATAATTCAGGCGGAGTAACTTCAAGGGCTAAGCGGACAGCATCGACAATCACGTCGACCTGTTCAGCTATAGCTGACTGAATTTCTTCAGAAGTAATGGTGATGGTTTTTGGAACGCCTGAGACCAAATCCCGCCCTTTAATCTCCATAGTTTCATACGGCTCTACCGGCAGTACGTTACCGATTGTGGTCTTTATCGTCTCGGCAGTTCGTTCGCCGATGGCAAGATTATGTTTTCGTTTGATGTATTGCAGGATAGAGGCGTCCATTTTATCCCCAGCAACTCGAACCGATTTTGCATAAACAATACCGGCTAGAGATATAACCGCTACTTCTGTGGTACCGCCGCCAACGTCTATGATCATGTTGGCAGTGGGCTCGGTAATAGGCAGATCTGCTCCGATGGCAGCGGCCATCGGTTCTTCAATCAAGTAGACTTCGCGGGCGCCTGCGGATTCAGCAGATTCGCGAACAGCTCGTTTCTCAACCTGAGTAATTCCAGAAGGGACTGAAATGATGATCCGAGGATGAACGAGGGTGCGACGATTATGTACCTTGTTGATAAAATAGCGCAACATGGCCTCGGTCACTTCAAAGTCGGCAATCACGCCGTCTTTCATGGGGCGGATCGCAGCAATATTACCCGGTGTTTTGCCGAGCATTTCTTTGGCCTCGCTGCCCACTGCAAGCACCTTGCCGCCGCGAGCATCTTGGCGTACAGCTACAACTGACGGTTCTCTCAGGACGATTCCCTTGCCCTTGACGTATAAAACCGTATTCGCAGTGCCCAAATCAACAGCAAGGTCGTTGGACATCCAGCCAAAAAGAAAATTAAACGGAGAAAACATCCGGTATCACCTTTACAAAATTCGTTTTTAATACACTGCTACGCCTACAATTTTTTAAAGACATAGAGCGAGAAAAACGTGTTATTTCCACGGAGGAGCATTCTTTGCTCCGCCCTTGTCCGAGCCGATTATATATGAAGATTATGCTACCAGTTAAGGCAGGGATTAGCAATCTTATTAGACCTGTTATTTGGAAAAAAAATAAAAATGATTTTCTGCTAATTTTGCATAATGTTCTCCTTGACAGGATGGCGCTGAGCATGGTAAAAGCTGCTGTCAGAAAGCAAGGGGCTATAGCTCAGCTGGGAGAGCGCTTGAATGGCATTCAAGAGGTCAGCGGTTCGATCCCGCTTAGCTCCACCAAGATATAAAAGGCGGTTACGATTTACTCGTAATCGCCTTTTTTTGTTTCGTCTTTCCGTTACCCTTCGCCTGTTGTTCTTCGTCTTTTGTCCGGCGTGGAAAAGCCGAGCATGAAGCCAAGTATGGCATATGGTGCTGAATCAATAGGGATTCAATAAGAAATATTCTACCCATTATTTCGAGTGCCGTAGGGGCGAACCTATGTGTTCGCCCTTTTATGCCGGGCAGACACGCAGGTCTGCCCCTACACTGAAAACGGGGATTTTATTTCTTGTTGGTTTCCATACATGTCCTGGGATGATAAAATCCCGCTGCGTAGGGAAGCAGCGGGAGGCAAGAAGGAGGATGGGTGAGGGTTACATTATTGCCTCGGCCTCTGTTTCTGCTTTTTTCTGGTTCAGTGGTCGAGCAATAGCCTTGAAAAGTTCCATACAGAATCCGCAGGAGTTACAGCGGTTGTCGCAAACAGAGAGCATGTTGGCAAAGTCAAAGGAAAGGGCTGAATTTTCAATATAGAGATGATCGCCTAACCAGTTCATGGAATCAAGGAGCTCTAACAGATTGCCTTCGTGACTTTTTGCTGTGTAGGCTGAAACAGTTTTTTTGAGGAAGTCAAGTCCTTGGGCGCGACCGGAGAGGAGGATAAGGTCGGCCTGGCTGAGATAGGAGTCAACATCCTCTGGGCGAATAAACGGAGACTGGAGGAGGCGATACGGCTGCTTGTCCAGCAGCTGTCGGCAGCCGAATTTATTATTGATATGAAAACTTTTGTCGTCTCCTTCGTGGTTACCCAGAGCAATATAGGCGTCATGGGAATTCCTGTACGGGCAGAAGGGCAGGCAGCCTTCGTTCGCCAGCAGTTCAAGTTTGATTTCTGGATATCCTTGGCGACACCAATTGACTGTATCTGTCAGTTTTTCAAAATTTCGATTGAGCGAGCGGTCCAGAGTGAGTTTACTCGGTAACTGGAAGTTTGTTTCGCCTATGTAGGCGAGGTGAGAGCTGATTTTTGCCTGGGAGTCGAGCATGGTATTGGTGCCGGGAATGGCTTCCAGGGATTTGGCCAGTCCAGGTGCCTCGATAGACAGTGATTGGAGCAAAAATTGGTCACAATAGATAATACCTTTGACCACACCCGCATTGACGCATTTATCAAGGCAGTCAATGAGGTGGGCCAGATGCTTGTTTTCTGTCAGCAGATCAGGCCCGTAAAAGATGCTGTTCAGCAGGAGATATTTATTCTTTACCTTGACTTGTTTCACCATTCGAATGATCGTGTCAAGATTATCGATTGATTGGGGGTCAATGCGGTTATCCAGCCTCTTGGCACCCATGAGGCTGAAATGGACAGAGTCTATATGATCGCTGTTGCTGTTGATGAAATCTATATAAGCTTCTTCCGGAAGAAAAGGGACATCAAGGAAAGGTGTCATAGTTCTCGTGGTATTCTATTTGTTTATCGGATGTTCTGGTCAAGCCTTTTGCGCAGAACTGCGTTTATTTCCGGGGTCTCCAGTGCTGGAGAGGTTGTCAGGATCATTCTATTTCCCGGATTCGCTCGTTCCTTGGGCTCGCCATCCATTGTTGTCATGGCAACTACTGTACAGCTAATCGGTTTGAGTTTACGGCCCAGATATTCAATTCTGTCCCCTCTTGTCAGCACATTGCGGACTTCTATCAGGAGCGGTGTGCTCGCACGCACGATACCGACTGGGCTGTACTGCTGATTTATTCGTATTGTATCATAAAGCATGGCATCTGATGAAGGAGATTCGTTAAAAAAGTTTTCTGTCTGCCCTCTTGTGCCTATCTTGTTCATTTCAATTCTAAAGGAATCGGGAAGGGCAATTTGTGTTATCTTAACGCCCCTGTCAATCTCCTCCTGGATAAAATCAAGAGCGGCTCGGTAGATTCGAACAGCTGCTCCCACATAGCCCATTGATTTCATTCTTCCTTCTATCTTGATTGTATTCACGCCAACAGCGACTAATTCGGGGAGGCGGCCCAGCAGACAGAGATCCCGAGAGTTAAAGATATAGGTTCCTCGCTTATCTTCTTCTACGGGGAAATAAACCCCAGGTCTTTTTTCTTCGACAAGGGCGTAGGAGTATCGGCATGGATGGGCGCAGGTCCCCTGGTTGGCATTGCGTCCGGTCAGGTAGTTTGAGAGCATGCAGCGTCCAGAATAGGAGATGCAGAGAGCGCCGTGGACAAAGACTTCCAATTCGGTGTCAGTGCCTTGCCTGATTTCTCGGATCTCTTCCAAGCCCAGCTCACGAGCGAGGTTGATTCGTCGTACTCCCTGAGATGTCCAGAAGCGAACACTGTGGCTGTTGGTCACATTGGCCTGGGTGGATAAATGGACAGGCATGTCCGGGATGGTCTCTTTGCAGAGGAGCAAGATGCCAGGATCAGCAACGATAAGGCCGTCCGCTCCTGTGTCTTGGAGGCTGCGGAGATGCTCGGTGAATTGTTTAAAATCTCGGTTATGAGCAAATATATTAAGAGCAATATAGACTTTTACCTCGCGTTCATGGGCGTAGGTAACCGCTTTGTTGATTTCTTGATTGGTAAAGTTACCGGCACTGGCGCGGAGGCTGTAGTTGTTGCCACCCAGATAGACGGCATCTGCCCCGTAATGGATGGCTGTGATGAGTTTTTCCATATTGCCTGCCGGAGCGAGCAGTTCCGGGATTTTTAGGGCGGTTCCGCTGTTACTCGTGTTTGCTGTCATGAAGCTGCTCCTGCGCTGTTAAGTTGCTGAAAGTAAAAGGTTGAAGAAAAAAACTTTCTCTGTTTTTTTTTGTTGTAAGTGGAAAGGAAATAGGGCACTTTATAATAGTTATGTTATGTTGAGAAGGGAGACCAGTAAGGTTTCAGGAGGCCGATGATTGCCTGCGGAGTTTTTTTTATGTTCTTTATGTTCTGTTAAAGGGGAGAGCAGATGTTGATAAAAAACTATACAAAAACGAAGAAGAAATGTAGGGTGACTTTTAAGTGTCCCAATCAGGAACATGCCGGTTCAGCAATGCTGGCTGGAGAGTTTAACAATTGGTCAACAGCCGACACTCCGATGAAGAAGCTGAAGGATGGGAGCTTCTCGGTGACAATCTCTCTGGAGGTCGGCTGTTCTTATACATTTCGTTACGTGCTTGATGATAATATATGGGTGAATGACCCGGAAGCTGATGAGTATGTGGCCAATGAGCATGGAGAGAGTAACTCTGTTTTGACTCTGTAGTTTTCTGCCCCTCGTTTCGGTTTTACTCACACAGTATCAGTAACCAGACAACTACCCCATTAAGAAGGGCAATGGAAACTGCTGCTGATCCCAGATCTTTTGCTCGGCCTGATAACTCATGATGCTCCAGGCCGATGCGGTCAACAACCGCCTCAATCGCGGAGTTGAGCAGTTCCGTGATTAGGATAAGGAAAAGGCAGCCTGCCAGCACGGCGCGTTCTGTGCCGTTATCACCAGCCCAGAGTCCTATAGGTAGCATAACTGCAGCGAGGAGTAGCTCCTGGGAAAAGGCTGCTTCGTGGCGCAAGGCGGCCTTGAGGCCTTGTATGGAGCAGGAATACGCTCTGAGTATTCTTTTGGGTCCCCTGCCGTTTTGTTTTGTTGTCATGTGTTGGCTCCTTCCTTTGAAGTGGTATCCTTTGCGGTCAGAATTATCGCCCGCCCTGAGATTCGGTTTTTTATACTGCAATCGCTGCGAGTCGTTTAGTGAAATTTTGGAGTACGATGGAGCTGCTGGGTGGACCGCGATTATCGGGTTAATATAGCCGAAATGAGCAAGACCTGCTATGCACTAGAGGATGTTTTCTGAACGGCTTGGTTGAGATTGAAAAAGGGGTTGTGAGGACAGTTACTATGTGGTATATTTATCGCGTATTTATTTCGTTAACTTAACCTGTCAGACTTTCATGACCTCTAATGAATTTTCTTATTATCGGAAGAGACTCGGCAAGACGCAAAAGTCGTTGGCCGGGCTTCTTGGTGTCTCTATAAAGGCCGTTCAAAGCTATGAGCAGGGTTGGCGCAGTGTTCCGCTCCATATTGAAAGAAAGGTGTACTTCTTATTAGTGAACCGAAGAAGAAACGGTTCGGCAAAGAGAAAAGATTGTTGGGCATTGAAAAAATGCGATTGCAAAAAAGAATGCCCGGCCTGGGAGTTTCAGGCAGGACATCTCTGCTGGTTTATTAATGGTACCTTGTGCACCTGCACTGCTGGACAGGAGGGCAAGGAAAAAATGGAAATCTGCCGTACCTGTGAAGTACTTACCTCCCAGCTGTAATTTTTCCCACAGTTCCTGTCTGTTTTTTTGAGAGTATTTTTTTCATCGTTTTAATAATTTGTCATCCCGGCCCGACGGGCCGGGATGACATTTTATAGAGAGCCCCGATCAAGACTGTCCCTGTTTCCTCCCGCCTTATCCTCCCGCCTTATCCTCCCGCCTTATCCTCCCGCCTTATCCTCCCGCCTTATCC
>CBFDDU010000027.1:0-27350 GCA_965603655.1 uncultured Candidatus Electrothrix sp.
TCATAAGCGACATATACGTCAATTATTGAGCCGTCGTCATTCGATATTTCAACAGCACTTGCCTCGACATCACTCATGAGCATGTCGGGTACTGTGCCGGGTGTTGTGCTGTCAGGGATAATAAAGTCGTCCTCTCCTGAGAGAAGTGCATTTGCCTTGATCTGTTCAATAGTATGCGTTCCTTCAGCGTTCGGGCGTATCGAAAAACTGCCGACATTCGGTACTTCAACGAGGCCGTAAACACTGCTGTTATGAACAACAAAAATAGCCAGACTTGTTGATTGACCTTCTATTTTGCCGATCCAAGTGAGACTCCCTGAGTCGTTTTTGTAGTTTTTTGTACGTATTACTTGAATCACAAGATCATCAAACAGGTTTAACTGAATATAAGGAGAGGGAGAAGACGCTGTTCTTGCGGGTTGGGCTTGCTTGCTCTGCGAGGCAAGTTGCTGTTGCCCGCCGAGTTGCGTCATGTCAACCTGAACAGCACGACTGCGGACCACAGCATCCGTATCATCACGGTAGGTATAGTCGTTCGAATCCACTTGGGTAAATAAGCCGTTCTGTTGATTCGGTGGGGCTTGGGCCTGTGCGTTGACTGCGAAGAGGAATGTAAGTGTGCAGGCTGCGAGGAATACCCAGCAATAATGTAGCAGAAACAGGCGTGGATTATGTTTTGCACCTGCTGTGCTGATATCAGCACGGTTTTGCCTTGATACCGATATGTTCTTTTTCATAAACTCCTCCGTTCCGTTGCGTCCTGATGCAGGACGTTAAAAAGAATGAAAGCTTATCGCGCAACAGCTTAGAACAACTTGGGATGCTCGATTTCAGGGGCAGGCGACTGTCAGGGAAAAAATGTTCAGTCCTACTTTTCTCCGATGAAGGATCCATTATTTCCAAGACTGCAGAAAGCGGTCAGCTTATTTTAGGTATTTTATCATACGGGACGCAAGATGTATATATGCCGTGTAGGTAGGCGACTGTACATAAGTTGGGGCACGATTAATTAACTCATTTGTCATCTGCTCCAATGCCCAAAATAACCGCAACTGTTTCTCCAGCCCCACACATCCCCTGTACCATCACAACGGTTGTACTTCCGGGAAAACAAGAATATACTGATGGCGTTCATTATACTAGCAGAAAACTGCGACATGGTAAACCCGCACCAAAGAACGCTACATCAATCTGTTCACCGATTACGGGTTTAAAAAGATTTTTGGCGAAGAGCGGAACAAGAATCTGCTGCGGGAGAAGGTGTTATTCTTGGTTGCGCAATCTGAGAACAAAAAATGGAAATTAATCCCTTGGAATTGACTACACTTGGCTGGAACCCTTGGTTTAACGACCAGGGCAGAAGACACTGTCAACCTGAACAACAAATGGCACGGGTAACAGCGGTTGATCGTGGCTGGTATACCGTACGCAATGAGGCTGGGGAAGTAGCAGCGCAGGTAACCGGTAAATTTCTGCACACCACCAAGGCCACCAGCGAGATGCCCTGCGTTGGTGATTGGGTCTGTGTCCATTATGACGCAAAAGATGCCGCAAGCATCCATGGAGTGCTCCCCCGAAAATCCTTCCTGCGCCGAAAAACAGCGGGCAAGGACACCCAGTTGCAGATGATCGCAGCCAATATTGATGTCGCCTTCATTGTCCAGTCCTGCCGATACGATTTTAATGTGCCCAGGCTGGAACGCTATCTGGTGATGGTCAGTGAAGGACAGGTTGAACCCGTGCTGGTGCTCTCCAAGACGGATTTGGTTGATGCCGCTGCCTTGGCCCAATACGTTGCAGAGATCCGGGCGGCAGGAATTAACGCCCGAATTATTGCGCTCAGTAATGTGACCGGCACGGGTTTGGAAGAGATCAGAGAGCCGATGATATCGGGGAAAACCTATTGCCTCCTGGGCTCATCCGGGGTTGGCAAGAGCACCCTCATTAATCGACTCACGGGCCAGGATATCCTGAAAACCGGGAGGGTAAGTGCTTCGGGCGAAGGACGGCACACCACGGTTCGGCGGCAACTCATCGTTCTTGAGCAGGGGGGCATGATTATCGACACCCCAGGCATGCGGGAGGTCGGTATTATTGCGGCCAAGGAAGGCATGGAGGATACTTTCGATGATATTGAAGAGTTGGCAGGGAGCTGCCGGTTCGGAAATTGTAGCCACGGTAACGAACCAGGCTGCGCAGTGCTTCAGGCAATACACGCTGGAACGCTGGCGTCGGCACGGTATGAAAATTACCTGAAACTTAAGCAGGAGGCAAAACTACATGCACGTCCCCGGAGAAGGCGCCCATGAGCAAGTAGGGGTGTTTCGCGAAACGCCCCTACAGAATCCAACCTGCCCACCCAGCTCTATTTCTCAACCAGCGTGTTGACAAACTCAATAATACGGTTTGTCCCCTGCACATCCCCCATCGCCATAATATGAATGCCGTCAGTGTGGTCGATGATCTTTTCTATAAAATCACAGGTGATCTCAATTCCGGTCGCACCCTCGTCTTCCATGCGGACAAGGACTTCATCTGGAACGTCAATGCCTGCGACATGTTCGTTCATAAACCTCGCCATTTTCACACTTTTGAGCGGCATTACGCCAAGTAATATCGGTTTACCCAGCTTGCGGGCCTCTGTCAGAAAGGCCAGCGTTTTTTCGGCATCATAGACGACCTGGGTCTGGAAGAAATCCGCTCCGGCCGCAATCTTTTTGCTCATTCTTTCCAGCTCGCCTTTGAGATTACCGCCCGTGGGCATGGCCGTACATGCGATGGTAAAGTCTGTTGCACCGCCGAATTCTTTGCCATTATAATCCAGCCCGTTGTTCATCTTCTTGATAAGCCCGATGAGTTCAAAGGTATTATAATCATAAACCGCCTTGGACAGATAGGGCCCGTGTTTGGGAGGATCACCGGTTGTCACCAGCAGATTGCGGATACCCAGGGAATGAGCACCGAGCAGGTCCGCCTGGGTTCCCAGGAGGCTCCGGTCTCGGCAGGTGAAATGCGGAACAGCTTCGATATGCAGGTTGTTCTGAAGCAACGTGCCCATAGCAACAGGATTGATGCGCAGATTGCCCATAGGGCAGTCATGCACATTGATCCCATCAAGCGGGAGATAGGATCGGGCTTTTTCCAGGGACTCATCTGTCAGCACGCCCTTTACCGGCCCAAGTTCAGTGGTGAGAACAAATTTTTTGCTCAATTTCTCAATCAACTTCATAAAATTTCCCTGCAAGTCATGGTTCATACAATGTTGGTCACAGACGTTTGGTCACAGCCGCATTACACAGGTTTTTCAGTAGTCCCCCCATGGGTAGTTCCGTAAAAAGGAATCAACAAAATAAACTGAAAAGGGGTTTAAGACAGGGAGGGCCGCATCAGATGCAGCTCTCCCGGCGTTGATGCTCATGGAGCAGGCTATCTTTGATTGAGACAAGTGCCTGCATTACCGGTGATAGGCTTATTCTTTTGTTACGACAGGGCGTCAATCGCTTTCTGGTAATCAGGCTCTTCTGCTATTTCAGGAACCAGCTGCGTGTAGCTCACCTTTCCTGCTTCATCAATTACAACAATCGCTCTGGCAAATAATCCTGCCAAGACGCTATCAATAATACGGACGCCGTAGGCATTGCCGAAGTCGTGCGAACGCAGCTCAGAAGCAGAGATCACGCTCTCTAGCCCTTCTGCACCGCAGAAACGGGCATGGGCAAACGGCAGGTCCCGTGAGATGCAGAGCACCACAAGGTTTTTGAGCTTGTTCACTTCATCATTAAACCGGCGGACACTGGCTGCGCACACCGGGGTGTCCACACTGGGAAAAATATTGAGCACCAGCTTTTTTCCCTTATACTCGCCTAAGGAAACGTCATTCATGTCAGTCTTTGTTAAGGTGAAATCAGGCGCGTCTTGTCCTACAGCTGGCAGGTCTCCTGTCGTGTTAACCGGTGTGCCTTGAAATGTCACTTGAGCCATTGTGCTGTTCCTCCTGTTGAATGAATAGATTTGAGAGTTTGACGGTTGGAGTGCAAAAAAACGACCAAACGCACTGGCGGTATGAAGGCCAAGCATTTTTACTGATGCGTCATGTTGGGAATACAGTTCTTCTTTTAAGAGACTTTTAAAGAAAAACAAACAGTTTCAGAGTGAAAAAGTCAAGAAGAAAGAGCAGGCAGAGTGTTTCTCTCTCATGCCGCAAAGCATAATAGGGTCAAGGCGGGCAACCTTGAGTGCCGGGAAATAGCCGAAGACCACTCCGACGGTGGCGAAAAAGAGAAAGGCGATGTCGATTGAAGGAATGAGAGATTCCAATCCAACCGCCGCTCAGCCGGAGAGAAGGATATACAACGGCAGGAGAAAAGGGCGGCGGAAGGATCGAAAATTTAAGGCGAGAGATTTGTTGTGTGAGTTGTTGTACAGGAAGAGAAGGTTAATGCTTTTCTTCCAGTAACTCCTCTAAAAGGTGTACTTGAGCACGGAAATCATCGCCGATCAACTCACTGATACTCTGCTGATAGGAGTCAACAGTGATTCCTTGGCTGCTCAGGCGTTCACGCAGTTGTTCTGGACTGATTCGGGCGACCTGGGCCAGGGTGGTCAGCGGTGTATGGGCTAGGGCTTTAATCGGTGGTGCAAAAGGGGAGTCATGATGATGCCCCCCTTCAACCGGGACAAAACTGAGTGCCAAAAGAAGGACAGAGCTGCCCAGTAGCACCTGCCCCTTGCGCTGGGTGAGGTATTTTTTAAAGGGCGCGAAATTAAGCGCAAGGTGTACTGCCGCGCCGACTAGAAAAACCCAGCTCAGCCATTCGTGAACAGCCTTGTTCAGTCCGGTGGCTGCATGGAAAAAAAGGAGAATGCCGGTCACGGCGGTCAGCAGGAATGATCCTGTGGTTATGGGGGTGATCCAGTCACGCGTCATCTTCATGGGGCAATATTTTAGATGTAAAAATTAATGGTATTGTTTACTGCCTGTCCGGTGTGCAAGGCGGTATGCAAGGGCGAACACAGGAGGGGCACGACGCGCCGTGCCCCTACCGAGGGATCTGCGGGCTTACATTCTTCCACGGCCGTTCATGCCTTTACCGTTACCATTACCTCCTCCACCCTGACCGTTCATCATGCAGGGTTTGTTCATGCCGTTGCCCTGTCCTGCACCGCGTCGGTTTTGTCGCAGGGTAGTCAGTTTGTCATGCTGCTCCGGGGTGAACAGTTTCTGGAGGATCAGGCGGGTTTCGGTTCGCTGCTCAATCATCCGCCCTTTGACGGTTGCAATCTTTTGGGATAAATTTCGTACAGCATCTTCATCCACCTTATCAGCAGAAAAGGCCTGCTCCATTTTTAGGTGCAGACTGTCCATCTCTGCCCGCAGGGCCTGTTGTTTTTCACGGGCCGCAAAATCAGCATGTTTCAGCTTGCCGACTTGATCAGCGCTCAGCCCCAGATCCTTTACTGCCTGTGCGTTTTTCCAGACACCCAAAGCGCTAGCGAAATGCTTTCCGTTTTGTCCGCCTTTCATGGCGCAGCCACTGCCCTGTCCTTGCCCGCCTCCTTTGCGACAGGCATTTGCCGTCATGGGAAGAAAGGATACCGTGAGTAGACCGGCCAATACAGCAGTCGTGATTTTTTTGTTGAGACGTGTTTTCATATTGCTCCTCCAATTATTATGAGTGGTGGTGAATCATTTCTTTGTTTGGGAGGGGGATGTACAGGGCGTGGAGCCTGTATCTCCCCTTGCTTGTGTTTGTACTATAGACAATGAATGTAAAGAAAATTTGTTTATCAAGGAATAAATTGTAAAGGTTTTGTAAATCCCGAGTAGGTATGGCAGAAAGGCTCGAAAATAAGCCGTGTTATCTCGAAAAGGAAAACAGGGTGATGAGCGAGAATTCCTCTGGCTTGATGAAAAATGCATTGACAGGCAAGATTATCGCTGAGTATTTATCGTTAAGAACATCATGTTCAACGCTGGATCATTCAAGAGAAAAGAGATAATGGTTTTGTCGAAAAGGAGAAAAACGATGCAACTGAAGCGAAAAAAAGAGAGGGGAAATTTTGCTAGCGCAATACTGCTCACAGGCTGTTTTATGCTGACAACTGCCAATGCAGGTATGGCGCAAGGTGCCAAGGTTCAGCTTGATTTTACTAGGATCCGCCAGGCATTGAATGGGACGGAAACTGTATCCAGCGGAACAGCTGCTCCGGTTCCCGATGTGAGCGCTGGACAGATGTCGGCAAATACCGTAGCTCCAACAGTGAAGAGTGTGGCAAATACTGTGCAGGCCGGTTCGGCAGTGATCGGAACCATGGATCCAGAGATGAATCAGGTGATGGGAGATACCATGCGTGACGGATTTGTCAGTTCTGACATCATGGCGGAAATGCAAAAAAAAGTTATGGCTGAAAATATGGCTTCCATTCAGGAGAGTATCCAAGCATCAGTGATGAAAAGTGTACAGGGTTCTATCCAACAGACAGCCAAGGGCTCAATGGCCAAGTAGAGCCCCTTTAAAAAGGAAAATTCTGGCAGCTGTTGTCTGGCTCAATGTGTTGATGCGCTGTTACGAAGCTGTAGCATCCCGTACAAAAGACTGCCGATCAAGCCGCAAGTAAGAGCGAGAAGCACAGTCGATTTTTTTTGTGGTTTGATCGGTGCAAGCGGCTTCACAGGCTTCTCGATAACCCGTATTTGTTCAGAGCGTTCTCTGGACTTTTGTTCTGTGGCAAGCTGTTCAATAAGGGCTGCATATCCTTTTCTGGTATTTTCAGCCTGCTGGCGGAGTTCGCTTATCACTTCGTCCTGCTCTGTCACGCGCTGTAATTTATTTTCCAATTGGCGGATCTGGCGTTGCAAGAGGTCTGTTTTTTCCTGCTGCTTGCGATAGGCAATTTTTGCAAGAACAATTTGCTCCGCAGTCTCTTTCAGCTCCTTTTGTCCTTGTTTCGGGATGCTGGCCTGCGTATACAGCAGCTTTTCTAATGACCTGATCTGGAGGAGGACATTGGCAATGAGTCGATCTCCTGCGCCTCCTTCTCCATATTTTTCTTTCAGACCGTGTTCGTAGGTCATTAAACGAAGAAGATCCTTCCTTTCCTCGGTGAACTCTTCTCGCTTCGCCTGCTCCCTGCCTTGTGTGTTAGGCTTAAGGGCATCTGCGTAATGCGCCTCCAGCATGTTCAGCTGAGTCAACTGCTCATGCAGGTCGATTTGCTCTGTAGAGAGTAATGTTTGCAGCTTGTCATATTGCTCCGTGATTTTTTTAGGGTCTCCTCCAGCGATAAAAAGCTGGTTCTTTTGTTGGAACATGGATAAGGCTTGCGCTGCCTGATGCATTTCCTGACGTGAGAACAGTAGCTGCTCGTTTTGCAATGTTTCCTGAGGATATTGGAATTTTCTGTATTCCATCTGGAATAATCGGAGGAGGGTTTCAATAACCTGAGCAGGCATCGCCGCATCTGAATGTTGAAAAGTAATTTTTATGATGCGGGTTTCCTTGATCGGTGTGACTGTTAGCTGCTGCTGAAAGGCAGCAAGGGCATGGGAAAGGAAATCTTCTTCACCTTGCGTATTCTGTTCAATGTCTGGGAAAAGTTGTGTTATCCCTATGGTTGTCATGACCTGTTCGGCCAGCACATTGCCCTGAAGTATTTCAACTGCTGTTTGCAAGGGTATGCCTTTATGTGCCGGAGAGGTACTTGGCAGAGCCTGGTCAGATTGTTGCTCTATGTTTCCTCCTTTTTTTATTTCCGGTATATCGATGCGTGCTCCTGCTTGAAACATAGGTGAGCGGCATAAGGAGGTGGCTGTGACAATGAATGCGATAAGAAAAAAGACAACCGTCATCCCTACAGCATGTTTTTTGAGAGAAACGAAAAAAGCAGATATCATTTTGTATTTCAGGAAAATTTAAAGAAGTAATTGGGTAATCACTGCACCTCCTCGCACCTCCTCCTCTTACAGAGACAAGCTGAGTGTCCCGCATATTCATATGCGTACTGCGCTTAAGTAATAGGCAGAACCCTTATTTTATGCAACTGATTTTTGCGGGTCCTGCTCTTCCTGATTGTTATTTTCTTGACCTTCCTCACGCAAAAAGGTAGTAATATTTTTTATACTTTCCATGAAAAATAATATTTTTTTAACCTGATGCTACCTCATAATAATAAGATTTCCCTTCGACCTGTCTTTGTTGTCCTTTCTCTTGTCGGAGCTGTCGCGCTGTTGAAGTTCTCTCCGTATTGCGCATCAGTACCGGCCAAAGCCGGTGTTCTTGCTCTGCTTACCCTTGTTTTCTGGGCAACAGCATTGATCCCGGAACACCTGACAGCCCTGCTTTTCTTTTTACTGGCCATGGTCTTTTCTCTTGCCGGTCCGGAAGTTATTTTTGCAGGCTTTGGTTCAGCAGCGATTTGGCTTATTTTCGGGGGCTTGGTCATCGGCATAGCCATCTCATCAACCGGCTTAGGGGCCAGGGTCGCGCGTTACGCCGCGATTTGGCTGCACGGCAGTTATCTCAAGATCATCAGTGGCCTTGTTGCAGCAGGACTGTTGTTCAGCTTTCTTATGCCCTCTGCTATGGGCCGGGTTGTCCTGCTGACGCCCATTGCCCTGTCTGTTGCAGATCATTTTGGCTTTCAGGAGGGGAGTAAAGGGCGAACCGGTGTGTTGCTGGCCATTATTCTCGGTACCTATATTCCCGCTTTTGGTATCTTGCCCGCCAATGTGCCCAATATGGTGCTTGTTGGTATGGCGGAGACCCAGCATCATCTTTCGATTCTCTACGGAACCTATCTCTTGCTCCATTTTCCTCTGCTGAGTTTTGTTAAAGCGGTCCTGATTATCGCACTTATTCTCTTCTTTTTTTCAGACCAGCCAGTGGAATTGTCTGAGCAGGAAGAACAGGTAGCAGTAAAATTTTCTCGAAACGAGTTAATCCTCTCCCTTGTCTTGGCAGGTATGCTCGGGTTTTGGATAACGGATTTCCTCCATCATGTTTCTCCGGCCTGGGTTGCGCTGGCAGGTGCTCTCATCCTCCTGATGCCGGGAGTGGATATTGTCGGCAAGAAAGAGTTCAACCAAAAGGTCAACTGGGGAGCTATCATTTTTGTCGCCGGTATCCTGGGAGTGGGCGGCATGATCAACCACACCGGCTTAGGTCGTCATATCGCAGCTGGAATAACAGACCTGCTGCCCTTAGGTGAGCACCAGGATTTTATCAATTATATGTCGATCAGTCTTGCTTCGGCAGTAACAGGTATCCTGACCACCCTTCCGGCGGTTCCCGCAGTCCTGACCCCGCTGTCTGATAGCTTGGCGCAGGCAACCGGATTGCCAATTCAAACCCTGCTCATGATGCAGGTCGTGGGTTTTTCCACAGTCATGCTTCCTTATCAGGCTCCGCCTATTGTTGTGGGTATGCAGCTCTCCGGAGAGAGGCTTATGGATGCCGCAAAAATATGTCTGTCACTGGCTCTCATAACTGGTTTTATCCTTCTGCCGCTGAATTTTTTCTGGTGGAAACTGCTGGACTGGTTGTAGTGAATATGATATTTTTTTTATATCATGATTATGTTATATCTGTTGTGGATTATATGAAAAAATCTGTTAGAAAGACGAAGTCATTCCTTGCGGAGATATTCATCAAGACAATAAAAAAAAGGAGTTACCTGACAATGCGACGAAAAAACGCCCTTCTGTTTACAGTATCTTTATGTCTGCTGCTGACCTTCACCTCGACAAGCCATAGTTGTGTCGGCCGTATTTTGAACCTGACGGTCAACGAGTCCCCGGAACAGCAGATTATCGCCCATATTATGGCAACCTATATCACAGAGCGGACAGGGACTACGGTGAATATCGTGAAAAGCTCAGAGGATAGTGGCGCACAATGTCCCAGCGATATCTGTATCAACTATGTGAAAACGGGTCTGTCCGGTATGAGCAGTGATGACCAGGGAAGCGATGACCAGGAAAACTACAGCCTGGTGAAGGAATACTATATTGAAAACGAAAACCTGGTTTGGCTGAAACCCTTCGGTTATAAGGGACCGGTTCCGCAAGAGGATGCTTCCTTGGCAGTGCCGGTTGCGAATAGAGAGTCTTTGGCTAAATTTCCTGTCCTTGACCGAGTTATTAATAAACTGGGTGATTTGATTGATGATTCCTCCCTGGAACAGCTCCTTCAGCAGACGCAGAATGGAGATGCTGAGAGTGTTGCCAAAGATTTTCTCAAAACCAAGAATTTGATCTGAGAAAAAAACGTCATTACCACAAGAGGAAAAAATGCGAAAACTGTTTTTTACCCTGCTTGTCCTTCTCGTTTCAGCCGGTTCTGCCGCTGCGCATGGGGGAATTTCCAAGCTTCCAGACTCGGTCCAGATTATGCAGTATAAAATGCTGCTCTATATGGATACCGATGATACTGCCACCCGCAATAATCTGGCTATGGCCTATTTTCGAACCAACGAACTGACTGAAGCAGCACAGCAGCTTGAGGAAATTCTAAAGGTCGATGCCAATAATTTTAATGCGCTTGACGGGATGGGAATTGTCCTGCTTCGGCAAAAGAAAGGGGCTGAGGCGGTCAAATACCTGGAGCGAGCTTTGGCGTTGAATGATAAGGACATGATGGTGCATGTCCATCTTTCCTTGGCTCACCAACAGCTTAACCAGCCGGAGCTTGCCAAAAAAGCGTTGGAAACCGCAGGGCAACTCGCAGCAACTCCAGAGGCTGCTGCTGAGATTCAGGAAGAAATTAAGTTGATCAGCAATTCTTGATCAGTACCACCTGAATTTTCCTGGAAAAAAAATCTATAATTATAATTTTCAGACATAACGACATGAAAAAAATTGCTCAATGTATTCTTTTTATCGCTGCCGTATTGACTCTTCAGGCATGCAACACCGACGAGGGGGGCGATAAGCCTGCTGCTGCTTCGGCAAGCAACGAAAAGCCGCTGAAATTTGGCTTCATGATCTGCGACAGCCGAAAAATGTCCCAGGAACGCTTTGCTCCTTTTACTGCCTATCTTGAGGAAAAACTCGGTCGCAAGGTGGAGATGGTGCTCAAGAACACCTTTGAGTTCGAGAGCCTGATTAAAAATAAAGAGGTTGATTTCTTTCACGTTAACTCCATTGTTGCGGTTTTGCTGAAAGAAAAATACAAAGCGGACCTGTTGGCCATTGATATCCGAGGGAGAAACGGCTACAAGGCAACCGGTACCCTTATTGCCCGTAAAGACAGCGGCATTAAGACTATCGAAGATATGCGCGGTAAGTCTATGGTCTTCGGCCCGGCCTTGGCGCCTTTTGGCTATATGGCTCAGTATGCTCTGCTGCTGGAAAATGATTTTGATCCGGAAACAGATTTCTCCTCCTACACCATTCCTGCCGGTGCTGCTAAGCATGATAAGGTGGTCTATGGGGTGGAATACGGGAAATATGATGTGGGTGCCGCGCCTCGTATTGATCTGGACCGAATGGTGGAAGAGAATATTATCAACCTGGATGATTACAACATCATTGCTGAAAGCGATCCCATGCCGTACTGCACCATCGGTTCTCGGGCAGAGGTTGATCCGGCTCTGAAGGAAAAGGTCAAAAATATTGCCCTGAACCTGAAGCAGGATGAAAGTGCGATGGTGGATGGAGAGGTCCTCAAGGTGCTGAGGCGGATGCTCATCGACGGTTTTGCTCCGGTTGTCGACAGCGAGTACGATGCCATTCGGGAAGACCTCAAGCATTGCAATATGCCTCCGTACACCAAGTATTAATCACCACGTATATAATCACCACGATCAATTTTCCACGTAAAGGTAGAATACGCCAATGATGAGTAAAAAGATATTTCTGTCACTGCTTGCCGGTGTTGCGGCAGCGCTTCTGACCCAGCAGCCGGGATTTGCAAAAGAACTGGTTGTGAACAAAGGGGTTATTGATAAGGATACAACCTGGTCTGGGGATGTTTTGGTGAAAGGAGATGTGGAGGTCGCCAAAGGAGCGACTCTCTTGATCATGCCGGGCACCACGGTTCGTTTCGCCAAGATTAAGGCGTTTGGGCCGGAAAAGATGTACACGGATAAGGATAACCATTTTTCCCGAGCCGAGATCTTTGTTCTTGGAAAGCTGTATGCCCAGGGAAACAAAGAGAACAAGATAACCTTTACCAGTGCGGAAGAATCGCCTGCTCCCGGAGACTGGGGCGCGATCAACTTCAACGGCACGGTGGATAATCTGCTTGAATACTGCGAGTTCATGTATGCCCAAACCGCTGTTCACTGCCACGCTTCGCAGGTCGCTGTCCTGTACAATACCTTTAAGTATAACGGAACCGCTATGGGTAGCAAGAATTTGCCCGATGTTCCTGTTCGATGCTCTATGCCGGTTCTCTATAATCTGGTGACAGAGAACGGAGGCGGGATTATTATCGGTGGTGGAACTGCCTCGCCTGTTGCCCATAATGAAATCAGCAATAATGAGTTTTTCGGGATCTATGTGAAAAAAGGCGGTCGAGCTGCTGTTCGTTTTAACAATATCAATAAAAACGGCAAGGGCGTGATCTTTTATGCCACCAAAGAATCTCTTCTGCGGGACAATAATATTGCCGACAATAAAAACTATAACCTCTCCATGCTGGAAGGCCAGAGCGGAGACATCACCGCCCGTAACAACTGGTGGGGCACGACTGATGAGAAAAAAATCCTGGAAAAGGTTATGGATAAGGCCCGTGATGAAACCCTGGGCAAGGCTGACCTAACGGATTTTTACACCTCTCCTGTCAGTGGAGCAGGTATTCTTTAGGCTCAAGGAGCCATACCTGATAACCGATACCGGCAGTTAAGCATCCGGTCGGGTTCCTGCTCACTGGGGAGCCCGACCGGATTTTTTTACGCAACCGACAGTCATGAATATAAGAGATAAACTCTTCGGCAGCCTTTTGGACAGCTTTACCACAGTTAGCCTGACCCTGCTGATTGCCATCACTACGGTGATGTTGATCCAGCACGGAACAGCTGCGCATCCGGATGAGGGCTCAGCCCTCACGAGCAAAGAGCAGGCCGAGGAAATGTACCGGCAGAGATTAGAGCGGGATGAAAAGATCTACCGGGATGTTGAAAAATTCTTTGCGCAGAAACAATATACTGCTGCCCAGGATGCCCTGCAAAAGGTACAGGAGGAGCATCCTGATAATCCGCGTTCGTTGATCTATCAGGCACGTTTGCAGTATACTACCGGCAAAATGGTAGATGCCATTTCTAGCTATCGCCGGGCCGTGGAGAGCGAGCCTGATTTTATTGATAATATGACCCCGCTTTTTATCGGAAAAGTAATAATGGATGACCTTACCGCATCAAAAGAAAAGCTTGTTCGGGAAAAGAGATTACGGCCAAAGGATAAAGAGATAAAAAAGGCTCTTAATGAGCTTCTCTATTTACAACGAAGAGTAGCAGGTGGGTGTGAATAAGTGAGTCGCTTAAAATTACCAGATATTTCAATTGTAACAGGTGTCGTGCTCGGAGCCGGGGCTGTTCTGCTGACCCTTGTCGGCAATCCTGTGAACTCAGGCATCTGTATTTCATGTTTCTTGGAAAACCTTGCTGGTGCGCTCCAGCTTCAGGGTGATCTCCGTATGAGCTATATCCGTCCGGAACTGGTTGGTTTTCTCCTGGGCGCTTTCTTTATGGCCAAGCAGAGCCGTCGTTTTCGGGTAACCGGGGGCTCGTCTCCGCTCATTCGCTTTCTGCTCGGATTTTTCATGATTGTGGGCTGCGGGGTTTTTATCGGCTGCCCAATCAAGATGATCCTGCGCCTGGGAGCCGGTGATCTGACCGCTGTTGCGGCCCTGCTCGGTATGCTCTTCGGGATTTGGCTGGGGGGAAAATATATCAGGGCTGGATCTGTGCTGGATCGTGCCCAGAATCTGCCGACCATTAACGGATATATTCTGCCCGCTATTGGTTTCCTCTTGCTGATCTTTCTTTTTCTGAAGCCCGCATTTATTCGCCAAGGCTTTTCAGGGCCAGCTGCCCAGCATGCGCCCTTATGGATTTCTTTGGCTGTTGGCCTGCTGATCGGTGGACTTGCCCAGCGTTCCGGGCTCTGCATCACCGGCGGCATTCGGAATTTTTTTCTGTTTCGGGAGAAGACGCTGTTCAGCGGGGTGGTTGCCATCTTTGTCTCTGCCTTGATGGTGTCCTTGGTCAGCGGTCAGTTTAATCTCGGTATGGAGGCCCAGCCCGGTGCCCATCATAGTCATCTTTGGAGTTTTTTGGCAATGGTTCTGGTCGGGCTTGCGGCGGTTATCGTTGATGGCTGTCCCTTTAGGCAGGTGATTAAAGCCGGGGAAGGGGATGTTGATGCGGGAATCACCACCTTTGGTATGGTAACCGGGGCTGCTCTGGTTATTACCTGGCAGCTGCGCAGTACCTCAGCCGGGCCGGTGTTTAACGGTAAGATCGCCACCTTGCTCGGCCTGATTTTCTGCCTGACCGTTATCTTGAGCTACCGTAAGGCTAGGGTGAAACGATAAGAGAAGAGGTTTAAAACACCTTATTATCCCCTTATCCCGTCTGTCCCTGCTTTCTGTCTACAGGGTTGCGTAGGGGAGAACCTGTGTGTTCGCCCTGTTATGGCGGGCAGACACGCAGGTCTACCCCTACAGTCCTGTACCGATTTTCTCTTGATTAAAAAAGGAAATTTAGACCCAATTTAGCCAATCCAAAATCGTATTGGTATTCTTCTTCTGAACCGGGCAGTGCTGTTTCGTTGTCTGTTTCCAAGAAGGTATAGCGATATTCAGTAAAGAGCTCCATGTTGTAGGAAATCGCAAGGTTCAAGCCGGCACCGATGTGGAAGCCGACCTCGTCGTCCAGCTCCATATTGGAATTCATTGCACTGGAAACGGCAGGGTTTTTAAAGCTGATATCCGTATCAATGGTGTTGTAGTTCGCACCGAAAAGCATGTAGCCATCCAGTTGCGGCCCTAACGGTCCTCTGAAGACAGCGGAAAGGCCGATAGAGGTTAGGTCCTGGTCAATAGTGGAGTCGCCGTTTTCTATTTCATCACTGAATTGCGACACAGCGAGTTCAACGGAAAGTATCGGGTTGATGGGGAACTCCAGCTGTCCGCCAAATCCTATTTCAGGTTCTTCAACATTAGCGCCGTTTGAATAGGCTCCGTGGATACCGAGCCGAGAAGCCTGGGCCTGACCTGCCATGCCGACAAGCAGGGCGAGTATCCCAGTGTATATAATCCGTCGTTTCATGTGTATCTCCTTTCTTTGTTGTTGGTTGTCCGTCGATAGAAGCAAAAAGCGGCTGCTTGCCGCCTCTGCTCAAGCAGCATAGCAGGATAACCACAGCAGCTCAAGAAAAGAACTGAAATTGTAAGTCGTACCTGTTGCTTTTGTATGAGAAAAACAGCTGTTGGTTAATGAGCAAATTTTATTTCAACCTGCTTCCTGACCTCCTGACCTGATGCAATGAACAGGCCGCGAACGGTATATATCCCTTCGGACTGAATAATGTCCGGTCGGATAATCCACGTCTCAGTGAAGGAATGCGGGCTGCCTCCGGGTATGGCAACCGGGGTCAATGCCTGGAGAAAAGACTTGCCGCTGCTCCATTGCCATATGCATTCACCGTCGAATTCCACAAAGAAGTCGTAGATCTGCGAAGTGGGGCAGATTCCCTTCCATATACTTCTATAGGGCCATTCCACTTCAAGGGTGAGATCAAAGGGTTTGGGAGAGGGAGACGGCGGCATCATGTTCAGCCAGATTTCCTCGGCTTCAGGTTCCAGGTCAACTTTGAGGCGCTGCTCCTTTATCTCCTCCGCTCCTCCATGGACATAGGGCGTGATGTTGTCGTAGCGCAACTTCCCTCCTGCTATCTTACCGCTGATCGTGACCTTGGTCCCCAACGCCTTCTGGAGAACCGGATCTTCCTCCCAGAGTTGGGCCTGCTTGGCAAGAGGTAACTCGCTGTAATCGAACTGCTGCAGAAAATAATTCGGTCCTTCCGATTTGCTGCCGATCAAATGGAGCTTGGAAAAAATAAATCCGTGAAATTCGCTCATAACCGTATCTCCCTTTTTGAAAAGAAACCGCGTTCTGGTGCATGCTAGATTTGTAGCGTATCATGGATATTTTAAAAAGTAACTTGAAAAATCCCTGACTTCGCGAGATTTTTCTCTTCATTATGCTCCTGAAATAAAAAAGGCCGTCTGCAGAATTTCTGCAAACGACCTCGATGATCTGATACCCTGTTGTCGGTCGATCAGGCCCGAAGTCCTTGTGTTACCAATAAGGGCCTTGATGAGAATATGCAGCCCCAGAGGCATCGTATAAGCCCCCTTTGTCGAGACAGGCGGTAACAGCTTTGGTCCAGAGTTCTGTCAGGGCTTCATTATGGTGTGTATAGCTCATACCTACCCAGACAGAGATGTTTTCATAGTTATGACAGTAGGCGGTGCCAGATGCTCCCCAATAGGGAGTTGCTGGTTGTTTCCATTCTGCATGGCTTTGATTGCTCAATAATAAGAAGCTGAAAAGGAACATTCCGATGATGATTTTCTTTGCTAACATAGTACCTCCTCCTTTATAATACTTTTTATCATTATAAAGGGTGATACTGAAAAAGTGAAACTTTTTCCCTGGTTATGTTGTATTGGCTTAAAATCTTTATAAAAGGTATTGTTTGGAGACGGTCTGGGCAGCTCTTCCTTCCCGGAAAGAGGTAAATCGAACCAAGGGCAAGGCAGGAGAATTCTTTTTATGGCCCACCTCTTCCTTGGCCAGAGCCACCATTTCTTCGGTAATATACTCCGGCTGCATGATCATGAGGGTCTATTGTCCGTCTTCTTTCTTTTCCACGCTGAATGAGGTCATGTTTCATCCGACCACCATAACCCCTCAAGGGGCAGCACCCCGTAAATCAACGCCTATCTCTCCTTTTTTGACCATGAATTTTAAGGCGTAGGTAAACGGGTATAAGGCAGCGATGGCATCCTGAAAGGCTTGTGAGCTGTTCGGATCACCTTGGCCGTCGATCATGAGAAAGTTCATTTGAAAATTCATTTCCGGGACATCGACCAGAACGACCTTTTTTGCCGATGGTCTGTACAGATGCTTCAGTTTTTTTTTATTTTGGAGCGGCTCCCTCTGCTCCCTCTGCTCCCTCAACCTCCTCAATCTTCCCCTGAGCTTCTTCCCAAATCGCGAACTGCTGCTCAAGCCGTTGCTTCACCTCGTTATACTCCTTATTAATCTTCAGCCAGCGGGGCTGATCCGCATACAGATCAGGATCAGCCATTAAGACCTCCAGCTCCTCCTTGCGCTTCTCCAGCTTTTCAATCTCTTTCTCCGCCGCTGTTGCCTTGTTTTTCCAGGGCTTGATCTGCGAATTGAGCTGCTGCCGCTCTTGTGCTCGTTTCCGTCGGTCTTCCTTGCGGTCAGCCGAACTCAAGGGGGCCTGTACCGTTTTTACAGGAGCGCTTTTTTTTTGACTTTTTTGCGCTTTTTTCTTTTTTTTTCCGGCAAGCTTTTCCTCTTCAATCTCTTTGCGGACCGCGAGGTAATCATCAATATTGCCTTCATGGAGGATCGCCCGGCCATCCCGGATTTCCAACACCTTGTTGACAAAGGAGTTCACAAAGGTCCGGTTATGGGAAACCACGATGATGCTGCCCTCGTACTGGGCCATTGCCTCTTGGAGAACCCCCTGAGAAGTGATGTCCAGATGGTTGGTGGGCTCATCCAAGAGCATGAGATTGGCAGGCCTGACCAGCATTTTTGCCAGGGCCACCCGGCTCTTTTCCCCGCCGGACAGCACCTGCACTTTTTTATCCACCTCATCGCCGGAAAAGAGAAAGGCCCCGAGCAGCGAACGTACCTTGGTCACGGTCATGTCCTTGGCCGCATGGTAGACGGTGTCCAATACGCTTGACTCGCCGTAGAGTTCCTGGGCCTGATGCTGGCCGAAATAGGTGAGGACTACATTATGGCCCAGGCGGATTTCACCGTCAGACGGTTCCTGGCCGGCCATAATCTTCATCAGGGTGGTTTTGCCTGCCCCGTTGACCCCGACCACGGCCAGCTTATCACCGCGTTGGAGATTCAGGCAGACATCCCGGAAGATTTGCTTGTCCTCAAAGGATTTATTGACGTTGTCCAGCTCAAGAATATCCCGGCCCGAAGCCTTGGCAGGCGGAAAAGAAAAGTGGATGGTGCGCTCGCTCTCGGACAGTTCCAACCGCACCAGTTTATCCAGCTGCTTGACCCGGCTCTGGACCTGCTTGGCCTTGGTGGATTTGGCCCGAAAGCGGATGATAAACTGCTCTTCCTGCTTGATCATGGCCTGCTGATTATCATAGGCTGCCCGTTCCAGCTCCATGCGTTGGGCCTTGTCCACCAGATATTTTGAGTAATTGCCCTTATAGCTGGTTAAGCGGCCAAGGCTGAGCTCCCAGGTCTTGGTCGTCACCCGATCAAGAAAAGAAAGGTCATGGGAGATGATCATCATGGCCCCTTGATATTGCTGAAGGAACTCTTCCAGCCAGGTCAGGGAGTCCAGATCCAGATGGTTGGTGGGCTCATCCAGCAGGAGCAAGGCCGGTTTACGGAGGAGCAGCTTGGCCAGCAGCAGGCGCATGATCCAGCCGCCTGAGAACTCTGCCACAGGCCGCTCCATATCACCCTTGGTGAAACCCAGGCCAAAAAGAATGCGTTCTATCTGGGGACGAATCCGGAAGATATCATGGCCCTCCAGCAGGTGCTGTAGCTCGCCCTGTCGTTCCAGCAGCGACTCCAGTTCCGGACTGTCCTGACCAATATTTGCCAGTTGTTGGTTGATCTCCTCAAATTCCTGCTGCTGCTGCAAGGCCTCCTCAAAGGCATTTTCCGCCTCCTCAAACAGAGAGCGTTGGCCCAGCTCAATGGAGATTTCCTGGGGTAGGTAGGCCACTGTGAACCAGGAGGCCCGGTTGATCACACCGGGGTCGCTCTCCAGTGCCCCGGTGATGATTTTCATCAGGGTGGACTTGCCTGTGCCGTTGACTCCGGCCAGTCCGATGCGGTCATCTGTATGGATCTGGGAAGAGACATCACGAAAGATATGCTTAGAGCCGTATTGCAGGCTGAGGTTGCTTATATTGAGCATGGGATAGTTTGTTGATTATATGAAATAGGGCAGTATTTGTTCCTGTCTTGATAGTAAAAGAAAACATTATAACTCCTTTTGCAGGAATTGCAGCATTGCTTTCCGGGAAGCAAGCTCATGGGGTGTTCAAAATGACCGTAGAAAGAAGGTTCTCGGTATATGGCAATCCCATAAGAAGGAACGACCTGCACGAATTCTCCAAAGCCTGCAAAGAGTTATTGCCGAATTGCAATGCTTTGTTTTACAATGGTCCATCAAATAATCCATTAGACTTAGGAAGGGAGGGAAGCACCATGTCAGACGACAGTTTCACGGAAGTCACCAATCAGTCGTGGTTCAGCCGCATCGGCGGGGCCATTAAGGGGATCATCTTCGGTTTTGTTTTGTTCATTATCGCCTTTCCGCTCCTGTTCTGGAACGAGGGCAGGGCGGTGAAAACCTACAAAACCTTGAAGGAAGGCGGCGGGGCCGTGATAAGCGTCCTGGCCGATCAGGTTGATGCCAATAACGAGGGTAAGTTGGTCCACCTGTCCGGTAAGGCGACCACCGAGGATGTCCTGACCGACCCGGTGTTCGGGGTCTCGGACAATGCCCTGCGGCTGCGGCGTAAGGTGGAGATGTATCAGTGGCAGGAAAGCTCGGAGAGTGAGACCAAGAAAAAACTCGGCGGCGGCACTGAGACCGTGACGACCTACTCGTACAGCAAGGAATGGAGCGATAGTGTCATCCATTCTTCCGGCTTCAAGAAATCGGGAGAGCATGAGAACCCCGACTCCATGCCCTATGTTTCGGAGGATCAGACCGCTGATCGGGTCACGCTGGGTGCCTTTACCCTGTCCTCGTCCCAGGTCAACCGAATCAATCAGTTTGCTCCCCTTGCTGTAGGCAGCGATGCTCAGTCACTGGAGAACCTGGACAGCAGGATGACACGGCAGGCGAACGGTTTTTATCTCGGTGCTGATCCCAGCTCGCCCCAGGTCGGCGATGTGCGGATTCAGTTCGAGTCGGTGGCACCGACTGAGGTGAGCATTGTTGCTCAACAGAACAGTAGCGGGGTAGGACCGTATCATGCTCAGGCTGGAGGAAATATTGAACTCCTTCAGGTCGGTATGCATACGGCTGAGGCCATGTTTCAGAAGGCGCAGAGCGATAACACCATCCTGACCTGGGCATTGCGGGCTGGCGGTTTTGTCCTGATGATGATCGGTCTGAGCATGATCTTTAAGGTTTTTTCGGTACTGGCCGATGTCCTGCCTTTTCTGGGCAGTGTCGTCGAAGCAGGCACCGGCTTCATCGCCTTTCTGCTCGCAGGGGTGCTGTCGCTGATCACCATTGCGGTGGCCTGGATTGTCTTCCGGCCCCTGCTGGGTATTATTCTGCTGGCCATTGCCGTCGGTTTGATCGTGCTGATCGGCAGTAAGATCAAGGCGGGCAAGGCAAGCAAGGCTCAGGCTGTGCCTCCGCCTCCCCCATCTGCGGCATAGGGAACGGAGCGGTTGGCTGGATGTCCGCCAACCGCAGAATTATCGACAACCCTTTGCTATCAAGACGGGAGAGATTCCTCTCCCGTCCGTATGGATTTTTCCTTTTTTCCCGCCAACACCACGTACAGGTTCATCCGTTTCCGTTCAAACCATTTTCTCCCCGCCACAAACAGCTCTTTGCTCCGCTCGATCAGAAAATAGAGCACCGGTACCACCACCAGGGTCAGAAAGGTGGACACCAACAGGCCGAAGATCACCACCACGGCCATGGACTGCCACCATTGGCTGGACTCGCTGACCCAGGAGATGCGCAGGTTGCGGAAGTCGTAGGACACCCCGGTGACCATAGGAATCAGGCCCAGAATCGTGGTCACGGCAGTCAGCAGGACCGGGCGCAGGCGGGTGGCTCCGGCTGAAACCACGGCCTCCAGCAGGGCAAAGCCGCTGTCCCGCAGCTTATTGGTGTAGTCAATCAGCACAATGGCGTTATTCACCACCACTCCGGCCAGAGAGATCACCCCGATGCCGGTCATGATGATACCAAAGGGCTGGCGATAAAGCATCAGGCCGAAAAAGGCCCCACCCATAGACAGCATCACCGAACTCATGATGATAAAGGGCTGACTCACCGAGTTGAACTGGGTGACCAGGATAAGGAAGATAAAAAACAGAGCGATGACAAAGGCCCGGCTGAGAAAGTTCTGGGACTCCTCCTGATCCTGATTTTCGCCGGTAAAGCGGACCGTATAGCCCGGCGGCAGGGGCATTTGAGCCAGCAGCTTCTCGGCCTGCTCCCTGACTACCGGGCCGGGAATCTTGGTCTCGTCCACATTGGCCTTGACCGTGACTGTGCGCCGGTTATTGATCCGGTTGATATTGCCCAGGGAGCCAGTATAATCCACCGTTGCCAGGGTGGACAATGGGACAATGACGCCGGTCGGTGTCGGGATCATGAATTCGCGCAGCAGATTATCGACCCGGCGGTCCTTCTCCGGCAGCTGGACCGTGATATCGTAGTCCTCATTACCTTCCCGAAAGGAGGAGATTGCCAGACCGTTATAAGAGGTCTTGATGGCGGAACCTATGGCGCTGGTGTTCAGGCCGAATAAGGCGGCTTTTTGTCGATCAATCTTGATCCTTACCGACGGGGTGCCTTCCACGAAGTTGTCCCGGATATCCTCAATATGGGGCGTTTTCTCCAGAGCGGATCTGACCTCCTTGGCAATGGAGCCGAGCACGGCAAAATTATCACCGCTGATCTCGATATTGATGGCTGCGCCGGTGGGCGGGCCTTCCGCCTCCATAGCCACGGTGATTTTGGCCCCGGCAATATTGCTGATCCGTTTTCTGATTTCCTCAACAGTCTCGTAGGAGGAACGGGATCGGTCTTCCAGGTCGATGAAACGGACGCCCACATGATTGGGCGTGTTCGGCTCAAATGCAGACCCGCCGCCGGTGGAAGTGACGGCCCGGCTGTAGATAATCTTCACGTTTTTCAGATCGCTAGGGCCAGCAGGCGATTCTGTAGAGGTGGAAGAGTTTTTGTCCTTACGGTTCCCAGCCACGGCCTCCTCAATCTGGCGGAGGATGCCGTCGATATACTTCAGATCAGCCCCTTCCGGCATGTCTGTATTGACGTAAATCCCCTTGGGTTCGATGTCCGGGAAAAATTCCACCGGCTTTTCAATGCCCACCACCAGCAGCCAGCCTTGAACCATGAAGACCAACAGAAACACGGCTGCCGCAATCAGGGCTAAGGGATGGGCCAGGCTGAATCTGAGCAACCAGGCATAGGTGCGCAGGAGCGGCCCTTGGATGGTCACCGGTTGCTCTCCGGCTGCTTCCACCTCAGCAGAGGAGGCCGATCGCACCTGTTTGGCACTCTTCATGAACAGGGAGGCCAGGGCCGGATTGATCACCAGGGCCACGAACAGGCTGGAGGTGAGGGTGACGATCAGGGTCAGGGGCAGGTATCCCATAAACTCGCCCATGATGCCGGGCCAGAAGAGCATGGGCGAGAACACGGCCAAGGTGGTCAGAGTGGACCCGATCACCGGCATGGCCACCTCCGAGGTGCCCTTCATGGCCGCCTCAACCCGGCCCACGCCCTGCTCCATGAAGCGGTAGATATTTTCAATGATGACAATGGCATTATCCACCAGCATGCCCAGGGCCAGGGTCAGGCTGAACAGGACAATCATATTGAGGGTGATCCCCAGGATCTGAAGCACCGTGAAGGAAAGGAGCATGGAAAAGGGGATGGCCATGCTGACCAGCAGGGCGTTGCGGATACCCATCGCAAAAAAGATCACCACCACCACCAGAACCAGGCCGGAGAGAATATTATTCTCCAGATCCGCGACCATGTTCTTGGTATCTTTTGATTTGTCCAGTACCTTGGTGATACTCGTGCCGCCGGGCCAGCTCGGTTGATTTTTTTGCAGGATGTCCTCGACGGCATGGGCAATGGCGATGATATTTTCACCGGAACGTTTCTTGACCACGATATTGACCGCAGGCAGGCCGTTGAGCCGGGACCGGCTGGTTTCCTCCTTAAAGGTATCCAGCACCTGTGAGACATCCCGGGCATAGACCGGCTGGCCGTCGTGGGTGCCGATGACAAGGCCGTAGAGCTCCTCCGGGGTGGCAAACTCTCCCGGCACCCGGACCTGAAATTTGCCGTCGCCCATATGCAGGGCTCCGCCCGAGGTATTACTGTTCTCGCCTTGGACAGCAGCCTGGACAGCAGGGATGCTCAGACCGTAATAGGCCAGCTTCTCTGGAAAGAACTCAATGCGGATTTCCCGTTCCCGTGCTCCGGTGATCTCCACGTCCAGCACGCCGGGCACGCCTTCGATCTCGTCTTCCAGCTCATCGGCAATCTCCTTCAGGCAGCGCTCCCCGCAGGTCCCGGCCAGGGAGAAAATCAGGATTGGCATCTCGGAGATATTGACCTCAAAGACATAGGGATCATCTTCCAGATCCGTGGGTAGCTCTCCCTTGGCCTCGTCCACCTTGTCCTTGACCTTGCGCAGGGCATCGTCAATATCCACTCCGGTGGTAAACTCCACATCGATCAGGGACTCGCCTTCAGAGCTGACTGACTTGACGTTCTTGACACCGTCCAGGCTCTTGAGTTTATTTTCGATCTCAATGGTGATGGCGTTCTCGATATCGCCCGGTGCCACGCCTCTATAGGCGGTGGAGACAAAGATATGGGGGATGCTGATGTCCGGCTCCGCCTCCCTGGGCAGGGTGAGGTAGCTGTAGGTGCCCATGACCAGGATAAGGGTGGCCAGAACCAGGACGGAGATGCTTTTTTTGACGGCAAGATCGGATATGATCATGGTGCGAATTTCCCTGAGTTATTGCTGAAAATGAATAATGACTGCGGTCGATTTTACAAGGTGTTGGGGGAAGCGTCAAGGAAGGAGTGCTGTTGAGGCGGCCGGTAAGCTCGCATTTTGGCTGAGCGGTGACGGAGTAGTATATTCCGCTTGCGGCAAGTGTTTGGGAGTGGTAGTTTTATCGGTGTGTTATGTATAATGCTGAAAAGTGTGCAGCTGTATAATACGGTTTGCCACCTGTAAGGTGGCAAGCCGGGTTGAAAAGTTACAGCACGCCTAGGAAAATTCTTCAATGAAAAATCATGTTGTGTCTTGTCCCTAGAGGCCGCAACTTTGGTTGTAAGAAAATATCCTTTTAAAGGAAGATGGTTATGAATGATAAAGAAAAAACCAAAGAAGATCTCGCGATTGAATTACAAAGCTTACAGCAAAAATATGATGTATTGAAAGAATCTTTACAAGAAGAATGTACAGAACAGATGCCAGTAGAGCAAGCAGCTCAAGATTGCTCGGAAAAATTTGAAAGTTTGTTTAATAGTATGCTGGCTGGTGTTGTTTTCTGCAAAGCTATATATGATAAAAATGGAAATATTTCTGATTGCATATATAAAGATATGGATCCGGTCTATGAAAAGTTTACCGGTCTCAAAAAGGAAACTGCAATGGGTAAGAAGGTATCGGAAATGCTGCTCGGAACCGAACCTGAATGGTTTACAAAATTTAGTGAAGTGGTAACAACGGGAAATCCTATTAATTTTGAAATGTACCACAAGCGAACTGATAAATATTATGCTGTTTTTGCTTTTAAATGTAAAAAAGATGAGTTTTCGGCGATAGTTAATGACATCTCCGAACGCAGGAAGGCCGAGCAGGAACTTGAGGAAAGCAGGGCAAAATATCGCGGCTTAAGTGAAGCCGCCTTTGAAAGTGTTTTCCTTTCCGAGCAAGGCAGGTGTATCGAACAAAACCTGAGTGCTGAAAAAAAATTCGGGTATTCGAACGAAGAAGCAATCGGCAGATACGGAACAGACTGGATTGCCCCGGAATGCAGAGAAAAAGTAATGAATAATATGCTTGTCGGCTATGAACAGCCTTATGAAACATTAGCAATTAAAAAAGATGGGACGAGATTTCCGTGCATGATACAAGGGAAAATGATGCACTATAAAGGAAAAACGGTCCGAGTTACTTCATTAAGTGACATAACCGATCGCAAGAAAGTGGAACAGGAATTAATCAAAGCGAAAGAAAAAGCTGAAGAAAGCGACCGCTTAAAAAGTGCCTTTCTTGCAAATATGAGCCACGAAATCCGTACACCGATGAATGGTATTTTAGGGTTTGTTGATTTATTAAAAGAGCCGCATCTTACAGGAGAAGAGCAGGAGCATTATATAAAAATTATTAAAGAAAGCAGTGGGCGTATGTTGGATACCATAAATGATCTTATTGATATTTCTAAAATTGAAGCCGGGCAGGTTGAGGTTATAAAAACTGCAACACATGTTAATCAACTGGTTGATGAGCAATATGATTTTTTCAACATAAAAGCTGCTTCGAAAGGGCTTGAACTGGTTTGCAGATCTTCACTTGCAGAGAGCGATGCAAGAATCTTTACTGACAGACAAAAACTTGAGGAAATACTCTCAAACTTGATTAAAAACGCGATCAAATTTACTGACCACGGTCAGGTGACCATTGGCTGTTCATTAATTACGGGCAAGGATAATAACGAGTTGGAATTTTATGTGAAAGATACAGGAGTAGGCATTCCGCAATCCAGGATTAAAGCTGTGTTTAACCGCTTTGAACAGGCTGACATTGAATGCTCAAGAGCTTTTGAGGGATCAGGGTTGGGGCTTGCGATTGCAAAAGCTTATGTTGAAATGCTTGGCGGCAAGATATGGGTGGGATCAGAAGAAGGCATTGGCTCGCAGTTTTATTTTACACTTCCTTTGCTGACTTAAACCAAGGGCGCCTTTTTTAAAGCGTAGGCTTTTCTGCTCTTGGGCACCACGTTAGGACGAAAAGCGATCAAGCATGTGATGAGTTGCCGATTTTATCATGCTCCATCTGTATTAAACGACTTTCCCAGAACCGATTTCCTTCATTTTATCTTCAAACTCTTTTTGTAATTGCTCCGGCATATCAACCTGATCAAAGACTTCGTTAATAGAAGTCTCAATAAGTTCAGCAAGTAAAGGAGTCTGCTTTTTGCCGAACAGTGCTGATAGAAATTGCAGCTTGATTTTTGCCTGAAGAGTAATCCTTGCGGATACCGAAACAATTTCTCCGCCGAGATAGGAAGGATTTTTATCCTTATCAGTATAGGTCTCAATAACCTCATGTAAGTTTTTCATCGCTCCGCCTCCTTTTTTTGCCGGAATCGGCAGACTGTCTTTTTTCTGAAGAAACAGTCTGCTGATTATTATATGGCATTTTCACGAGTGATATTTTTTCTTTTTCAGATCGTACATTTTATTTGATCACATTTCGGGCGATCCTTATCGGCTACTTCATCTTTCCTGTCCACATTGCATGTATCCGCATGATGCACAGTAGAGTAGGTAACAGCCACAAACTGGCCTTTTATTTTGTCCGGGAGCAGGCGAACCTGCATATTATCTTTCATCCAGCCCGGCCCCATTTCGGCATCGGCGTTTTTAAGGGATTCAGTAGCTGCACGGAATGCTTCGGCGGGAGTATTCCCGTATGCTTTAAAACATTGGTTGTCAGCGGCAGAAATAGAGGAAACAGAGAAAAGAGACAGAGCGATGAATGTGGAGATGACGAATTTGTGCATGGGCTTCCCTCCCGGATTGTTTTTTGGCAAAGCGAACTGAAGGATAATAGTAACTGTTCTTAACTTCAGTAAAGTTTATCGCGGCCTCATTGTCAATTTTTTTTGATTCTTTTTTGATTTAAAAATGAGATAAAATTGATTTCTTTCAGGATCAGTCCGAGGGCGGAGTACTTATTTTCCCGGTTATGGCAAAACAGTATATTCCGATTGCGGCAAGTAGTTGAGGATGGTAGTCCCCGTCGGGGATGGGCTTATAAGGACAGAGGGGGTTGAAATCCCTCTGTTTCCGAGATGTTTTTTGGTTGATAAAATAAAAAGTGAGGAGCGCTATGTCTGAAAAAAAAGAACGCTACAGATTTGTATATCTCTTTTTGATTATGATTGTTACCTCTTCATGCGTCGGCGGGGCAATCCTCATTCTCCTCTATAATACAGCATTCGAGTTGCATCGAGAACAATTGGTGGAAATGGTCAAGAGTCAGGACCGATTGATAGAGGCGGTAGCCAGCAATTTTAAATTTGAATATTATCCAGTCGATATGGGGTCAATCTCAAGC
>CBFDDU010000028.1:0-27219 GCA_965603655.1 uncultured Candidatus Electrothrix sp.
GTGCAGGAAAAACGCTATCAATACGAGCGAATTTTCACCGCCCGCACAGATTACCGGCGCAGCAGCCCGCCCTACCTGATCTATGACTCCATCTTTGCCAACGGCTACGCATGGAATACGCTGACCCCGGAAGGAGAGTTGCATTCAGACCTTGCTTTAGTGGCCACATCTGCGGTTTTTGGCATGTGGGCCTTATGGGATACGGCCTATACTGACGGACTGATGCAGCTTGTCAGTACTTTGTATGACCCGGAGAGGGGGTGGTTTGAAGGCCGGAGAGAGAAAGATGGAGGGTATGAGCGTACAATAACCTGCACAACTAATGCGATGGTTCTTGAAGCCTTGTATTACAAGGTATATGGAAAACTTTACCGCATCCTTGAACCAAAAAGCTATGCAGATATTATGATGCAGGATGAATTCCGACGCCCGGATTGCTCGCCGCCTGAATTTGATGACTGCGCTTCGGAGGGGAGGAAATAACAACAATTTTCGCCTTCTCTTTTAAGAGTTGGAAAGAGAAGGCGAGAGGAGAAGGAAATACTATGCTTCATCATGCATAATCGCAGATGAAACATCCTGATACAGCTTGAAAATGCTGTCAAGGCGGGTCACTTTCATGAGTTGCGTGCACTGATCATTGAGTCCGCAAAGCAGCAGCTTTGTTCCTGAGCCCAATTTTTTGAAAATAGAGACAATTGTTCCAAGTCCGCTGCTGTCCATGAATCCCACATTACTTAAATCAAGAATAACAGCTTTACCCAAATCCAAAGTATTTTCTATTTTTTCAAGAAGAAAATTTCGGAATTCGGGTGCGTATGAGGCGTCTAGCCGGGTGGTTTCGCATCTGATCACTGTGCAGTTGTTGATTTGATTTAAGGTCATGACAGGTTTCTCCTCTATCGTGGTCTGATTATCAGACTTAATTAGTATTAATTATCGCTCCCTTACCTTGAAAATTACCAAAAAATTATACTTATGGTCAAGGATTTAATGCGTTTTTTTTGTCTACAGAGGTTTTGCTTGTTTAATATGTTGATTTTCCTACAAGAGCATGTTTTTTTTCTGCCATGACAAAGAAGAAAGCGGTGTAGTTTTTTGTACTTTCTCTTCTGTAAGAATACAAGCTGGTCTGTGAAATACAATGGTAAAAGAATGGGGAGAGAATGGTTTCTATTGCCTGTAAAACAGCTCCTCTCGTGAGACCCTAGCCGCTTTCGAGCGGTATTCATTTTTGAGCTTCAACAACCCCCAGAAAGGCGGCTATCGGGAACAGCTAGGGGAGAGGAGATTACTACCTCCAGGTAAAACGGTTATTGTTTAACTCGCTGGGAGACACGAAGGGAAAGTTGGCTCAGGGCAAAGAAACGCCGGGGCAGAGCAGTTGAAGTTCTTTGGTATTCTCTTTCAATTCCTCCCAGAAGGGAAAGGTCCTGCATTGCTTGGGGCGATGGGTATAGATTGTGCAACAATGGTCAACAGGGTCAAGAAAGCAGCAGAAATGCTCGTTGTTTATACTAAGCTCTTTAAGAGATAACTGTCCGTCGACCTGCCGGACGTATTGTCGGGCAAAGGCGTTCGGCGATATCCCCCTTGCGTCAGCTATCCCCTGCAGTTCCTCCATGCTCAGCCAAACATACCCTTGTCGACCTCGACAGCATTTTCCTCTGCATTTTGTACAGGCATCGCTCTTGAAAAAATAGGGAAAGTCATTATGGTAATGGAGATTCTTGCGGGTCATGGAAGATGATGTCCGGTTTCGGCCCCGGCGGTATTTTTATCGGCAAGCACGGGGAGTCTCGTTACGCGGTACCGATAGTTACTCGGAAAGAAGGTTTGAGAGAATTATCTGAAAACAATACCACGGATGAAAAAATACTGTCAATGACTTCTGCTGAGTGGTAGATATAAAAGATTATCTTATAAGTGAGGGAGCCCTGACAAAATGAAATCACATTATAATAGGAATAACCGGCTCCTGTACGTTAATTTTGGAGTTTGTTCCGATGTCTCTGATGCCAACCTTTGCTGATCCTCTTTGGCTGCTGATCGGCGTAATTACCTGCCTCGCAGTCCTGCTGTTCATTCTTCTTAATAGCCTGCGCAGAAAAAAGGAGCTGGAAAAATTTGTCGCTCCAAAACTCTTAACCGGATTGACCGGTAATGTATCGAGTTCTCGGAGGCGTCTGAAAAACATTCTCTTTGTTTTGGGAATAGCTTTTCTTTTCCTTTCCTTGGCTAAACCCCAATACGGTGAACGCTGGATTGAGGTCCGGCGTAAGGGGATTGATATACTTATCGGGGTGGATGTGTCTAAGTCCATGCTTGTTCAGGATATCAAACCGAGCCGTTTAGGTCGGGCAAAATTAGCTATCCGTGATTTTGTGGCTCAACTGGAGGGCGACCGGGTAGGCTTATTGCCTTTCGCCGGAACTGCCTTTCTCATGTGTCCGTTGACCACCGATTATGAGGCCTTTAATGCCTCTCTTGACACCCTGGATGTGAGCAGTATTCCCAAAGGGGGAACAGACCTTGGCATGGCGATCAGGCAGGGGGGCGAAGTCTTGTCCAATGAGGCCAATCATAAAATTTTTGTTTTGGTTACCGATGGTGAGGATCTGAGTGAAGATGCGCTGAAAGCTGCTGAAGAGGCCAAAGAGCAGAATATGACGGTGTACACCATTGGGGTGGGGACACCTGAAGGTGAGTTGATACCGATGCCGGAGAGGCAGGCCGGTCGATTTATACAAGATAAGCAGGGAAAATTTATTACCTCCAAATTGGATAAACAAACTTTAACCACAGTTGCCGAGATTACTGGTGGAGTGTATGTCCCATTGGGCACTATGGGGCAAGGGTTTGATACTATCTATGAACAAAAATTGGCCTTGGTTCCCCAAGAGGAGCACGGGCAGCGGAGGCGGAAAATTCCCATAGAACGTTTTCCCTGGCCGCTGGGCCTTGCAGTACTCCTGTTGAGCTTAGATTTTCTTTTCACCGGGCGTCGGAGTGGTTGGTCCTTACGGCGGCCTTTTGTCAAAACCGCAGGTAGACGAAAGAAGCGAGCTGCCTTATCAGTATTCGTGCTGGTAATCGGTGCAGTTGCCGGGTTCGTCCAGCCGCAGGCTTGGGCCTCTGAAGGAGAAGAGCTTTTCAAAGCCGGTGATTATGCCGGGGCAGAGGCCTATTATCATGAGGCCCTGGAAGAGAATAATGCCAGTGCTGCCCTGCATTTTAATTTGGGGGGCAGCCTGTATCGTCAGCAAAAATATGACAAGGCCGCAGCCGCCTTTACTCAGGCCTTGGGCACGGATGATCTCTCCCTTCAGGCTCGGAGTTATTATAATCGTGGGAACAGTCAGTTTTTTTTGGGTGCTTCAGCAGCGGCACAGGATAAGGAGCAGGCTCAGAAGCAGTGGAGCGCTGCCGAGAAATCCTTTGAAGCTGCCTTGAAGCTGGACCCGAAGGACAAGGCGGCTGGCCATAACCTGGAGATGGTTAAAAAGAAGCTGAAGCAACTGAAAGAAGAGATGCAACAGTCCGAGAAGCAGTGCAATAATCCTCAAGACGGAAAAGAGGGCGAGCAAAAAAAGGACGGGGAGCAGGATAAGCAGGGCAAACAGAACGAAAAGCAGCAGGAGCAGAAGCAGGACGGAGAAAAACAGCAACCTTCGGATCAGCAGGAAGGGCAGGAAAACGAACAAGATAAAAAGGATCAGCAGGGTCAACAAGAAAAACAGGAAGACCAGAGCGGATCAGCAGAAGAAAAAGAAGCCGGTGCTGATCAGGAAGCAAAGCAGAAGGCTGTGCCGGAACCGGAGAAGAAAGAGGAAGCGCCTACAGCGGAAGATATTCAGAAAGCAGCAGCTGCCCAAGAAGAACAGCAGGACAAGGAAGAGGAACAGCAGATGAGTGCCGAGGATATGGAGCGGAGAATGATGGGTAAAATGACCGAGCAAGAGGCGAAAAATCTGCTCAACAGTCTGAAAGGGGAACAGGGCGAGTTGAATTTTATCCCGCAAGGAACAGGCGCCGAAGAACCGGTGGATAAAGATTGGTGATGAGACGAATAACGAAGCGATTTTCTTTGGGCTGTCAAAGGGGAATGCAGATCTGGTTGTTGTCGGCTCTGTTCATGTGCCTTTTGTCTGCAATTGCAGCGGTTGCGGTTGCGGCAGCGGATATTCAGGTCACGGCGAAACTGGAGCCTGCAAGATTTGCTGAGGATCAGGCCGCCCGATTCATCATCACTGTGATCGGGGCCGGTTCGGCTCAACCGGAAACGCCGGTTGCGGACGGGCTTCGTTTTGGCTATCCGAGCCAAAGCAATCAGTCTTCAATACAGATCATTAATGGAAGAATATCCTCAAATGATATTATCTCCTTCGTTTTTACGGTGCAGGCTGAAAAAACGGGTACGCACACCATCGGGCCGGTCAACGTCACTATTGATGAAAAAGTCTACACCACACAGCCCGTTACCTGCAATGTTCTGCCAGTTGGAAAAAATACAGCGTCTCTAGGCAAGAAAATTGGTTTTCTGAGGATCATGCCGGAAACTGAGCGCATGTATTCGGGTCAGGTAGTTCCTTTTGCTGTTAGGTTTTATGTCCAGCCGGGAATGGAGGAGGCTATACAGAAGCTTTCATCGCTAAAGTTTGTTGGCGATAATTTTTTACAATATTCCTTGGATAAGCGGGCAAAACAGAGGCAAGAGCATTTCAACGGTGAGATCTTCACTACGTTGACCTGGCAGGGAACCCTGTCTGCGGTGAAGGAAGGTCGGTTTCCTTTGACTATGGAAATGAATGTAGAGGTCTTGGTTCCTTCAAAAAAACGCCACCGAAGAAATCCCTTTGGTTCCTCCCTATTCGAAGGCCTTTTTTTATCTGATATACTGGGCAACTATACTCGACGTGATATTAAGATTTCCAGCCCGGAAAAAAAGATCAGCGTGCTGGATCTTCCAACAGAGAAGCGGCCTGATGATTTTAGCGGAGCCATTGGCACCTTCAGTCTGGCTGTGGCCGCCTCGCCGTTGGACGGGAAAGTCGGTGATCCTATAACGTTGAAGATGCAGCTTAATGGCAGCGGAAATTTTGCCTTGGTTCAGGCTCCAAGCTTGATGGAAGACAAAGGGTGGAAGGTCTATCCGGCCTCGGGAACGGTGCAGGATCTGGGTGGTGGCAAAGGTGAGAAGTCCTTTGAGCAGGCCCTTATTCCCACTGAACAGGGGCTGACCGTCATTCCTCCGGTTCGATTTTCTTATTTTGATCCCAAGGCCGAGGAATATGTGACGCTGACCAGTGACCCCGTTTCTTTGAGTTTGCAGCCAGCAGATGAACAGACAATATCTCCTACAGGAACTCCGGCAACGCCGGTGCCACAGACAGTCCAGCAGGGAGGAGAGAAAGACGCTTCTCCGTCGAATCCGGCATCGCAGCCTGCCCGGCATCTTGCTCCGCTGAAACCTGAATTGGGAGAATTGGCTCCGACCATTCAGACCTTATATGAGAAGCTTTGGTTTCAGCTTCTCATAGCAGCAGGGGTACTCTGCTTGCTTGCGGCCTTGGTGCTCCATCTGAGACAGAGAAGATTGGCGAGGGATCCGAGCATCCTGCGGCGCAAAGAGGTGCAGGGACGCTTGGCCGAGCATTATGAGGGGATGCGCAAGGCTCTGGCTGTTGAGGACCAGGAGGCGTTCCATCAGCATTGTCGGGCAGCGATTCAGGAACGGACAGGCGAGGTATGGGGGCTTGCCCCGGAGACTGTCACCTTGGCAGACCTTGAACAGCGGTTGCCGGACGAGTCGTCGCTGCGGTCGGTCTTTGTCCGTCTGGAGCAGAGCGGATATGCCGGTGAGCAGCTGGCCCCGGCTGATTTAGAGGAGATCTTGCAAACCACGAGAAACGAATTGGATACGTTGGCATGAAGCGAAATGTTTTTCACTTAGATTGTATGGATTATATGCGGATGTTGAAGTCTGCCCCGCTGTCGGTCATGCTTTGCCTGCTGGTGTCCTCCTGGACTCTGGCAGGGGGGCTGGAAGAGAAAGCAGCCGTTGCTCTGTTTGAACAGGCCAATATTCTTCATACCCAGGGTGAATTTCAGCAGGCGGCTGAGCAGTATTCGAGCATTATCAGTACCTATGGTGTGTCTGGTCCCTTACTCTATAATCTGGCTAACAGTTATGCTGCGGCGGGGCAGGTCGGACCGGCAGTACTCAACTATGAGCGGGCCTTGCGGCTGGCTCCGGGTGATGTTGATATCCGAGGAAATGTAGCGCAGGTACGGAAGGATGCCGGTTTGTACCGTGATGATCAACCCCTGCATAGGCGCTTGGCCGAAATGCTCGGGGCGGATCAATGGCTGCTGATTGCCGGTTGTGCCTTTCTCTGTTTGGGGCTCAGTGCCTTATTGGCAACGACGGGAGTAGGGCAGGGGGCGAAGGCCTTGCATTGGTTGATGATAGGCTCTCTGGCAGTAGTCCTTCTGGCTCTGCCCCCAGCTGTCTTTCGCTATCAGGATTGGAAGAGAGGCGTGGTGCTGGCTGAGGATGCCCACTTGGTTATTTCACCCTTTGCTGATGCAACGCCAGCTGGCGATATTAAGGCGGGGAGGTTGATCCGACCGGAGCGAGAGCACGGTGACTATGTGCTGGTTACGGCTGAAACCGGGAAGACTGGTTGGCTGGCCAAGGAGAGCTTTGCTTTGGTGACAGAGGCTCCTTCTTTAAAGGCGATGAGCACTCATTGACGAAGTCGGGCTGCTTTTTCGGGAGCAAAAGCAGAAATATCGGCTCCGATCAGGGCTAGCTCTTTTTTGGGGCGGGAGCTCCTCCGCCACCAGGAGGTCTTCCGGGGAATGGTTTTCGTAGAGCAACCTGCTCCAGACGTCGTTTTTCTTGCCAGAACAGTTCCTTATCTTTTAAAAAAGCATAAATTCGTCTCGCGTCCTCCTTGTTTAATCTGTTAAAATGCCATCTTTCTAATGGGTTGTTTTCATTGGAAGAGTTGTAGTAGGGGGCTGGGTCGTTATAGGGAAAAAAGCGAAGGGTGAGGGAGGAGGAGAAGATATTTTCTGTTAAGTGGACCGAAACGAATTGCCGCCATACCTTATCACTGACATCTTTCAAGCGACAAAACAAGCCTGCCTCAAACCAGATGGCTCGTTGGTAGGTGATGACGAGAATTTTTACAGGGGCTCCTACATTCTCCTTAATAATAAGGGGACGATCTTGTTTTTCTTCATCTGTGAACCATTTCTTGACTTTCTGTTCAAGTTTTGTCATCGGTTCGTCGATGGAAGGCAGCTGATTTCTTCTCTGATTGTCTGCCTTTAATTTCTTCTTCTCGTGCTCTGGTATTGCAGGTTCCAGCTCCTCATCATGAGGTAACCACTCTTCCAGTTTTCTCCCTATTTTTGATCTGCCGTCAACCAGTTTCATGACAGGCTCTCCAGTGTTGTTTTGTTTTTTTGCGTTCAGGCGGGGGGTAGAGCTGCGTTGTGTGGACTTGGCCATTTTTTTGCATTCCAATCTCAGCGGAATTCTTTGGTGCAGAGAGAAGCTTGTATATATTTTTGTCAGGCGATGCCTACTGGCCGGACACAGCTCATGGGCTGGATAACAGACTGTAATTGTTTAGGAGCCAGTGTAGGAACCCGTACTGGTTTTGTCAATAGGAAAAGATAAATAGACGGGACAGTGTGTAGGTCTGATAGAGTGGAGCGAGATCAGACAATTTGATCAATGAGTTGTCTGTTTTCGTTGCACTCAAGCAGACCTATCCGACTGGAGTTATCCTGCTGCAATCAAATTTTCCCCTTCCATCTCAACAGGTTGCTCTAGCCCAAGCAAATTCATCAGGGTAGGAGCAATATCCTTGAGCGCACCACCGTCCTTCAGGGTGCAGCCCTTATGCTCCTCACTGACCAGAATAAGCGGCACCGGATTCAGGGTGTGGGCCGTATGCGGTTGCCCGGTCTCCAGGTTGACCATAGTCTCGGCATTGCCATGATCCGCCGTGACCAACAGGGTACCGCCCATCTTCTGCACCTGTTCGGCAAGCCGACCCAAGCAGAGATCCACGGTCTCGCAGGCCTGCACCGCCGCCTCAATAACTCCGGTATGCCCCACCATATCGCCATTAGCAAAATTGAGGATGACTAGGTCATAGGGCGTGCCTGCCGCCTCCTGATCAGCCAGCGCGGCCAGTAAACGGTCGGTGACCTCCACCGCACTCATGGCCGGTTTGAGGTCATAGGTGGCCACATCCCGTGGCGATTCAATGAGGATACGATCTTCGCCGGGAAAAGGTTCCTCTTCACCGCCGTTAAAGAAATAGGTGACATGGGCATATTTCTCTGTCTCAGCAATACGCAGCTGATGCATACTCGCCTTACTGGCCTCTTGCCCGAGGATGCGGGTCAGGCTCTGCGGAGGAAAGGCGATGGGAAAGGAAAAGTCTGCCTCATATTCGGTCATAGTGACCAGCTCCAGCAGCTCAGGCCGATTACTGACAGCAAAGCCCTGAAAGTCGGCATCGGCAAAGGCATGGCAGAGTTCCCGCACCCGATCGGCCCGGAAGTTGAAAAAGACAACGGCATCGCCATCACTGATCCTGCCCACCGGCTCTCCAGCACTATCAAGAAGGACCGTGGGTTTGATGAACTCATCGGTTTCCTCGCGTGCGTAGGCATCCTTCACCGCTTGCAGGGGATCTTCAGCCGTCAGTCCCTGGCCGCCGACCAAGGCCTGCCAGGCCTTTTCTACCCGGTCCCAGCGGGTATCCCGATCCATAGCCCAGTAGCGGCCGGACATCGTTGCCACTTGCCCGCAGCCGACCCGCTTGATGGCGGCAAGCAGCTCTTCCATATAGCCTGCTCCGACCGTCCATGAAGCAATGGACCTTGGCGTCAAGCCCTCTGACCCCTGCCATTGCCAACAGGGCCGCCAAATGATTGAGGTGGGAATGGACCCCGCCGTCCGAAAGCAGACCGCAGAAGTGGATTCGGCTGCCTGCTGCCTTGACCTGATCCATGACCTTAGTCAGGACTGGGTTGTCGGCAAACTCACCCCGTTCAACCGCCCGGTTGATCCGGGTGTAGTCCTGATACACGACCCGTCCGGATCCTATATTCAGATGGCCTACTTCGGAGTTGCCCATCTGGCCTTCAGGTAAGCCGACCAGACCGTTATGGGCAACTAGGGTGGTTGAGGGATAGTCCGCAGCCCAATGATCTATATTCGGGGTGCTGGCTACAGAAACCGCATTGGTTGCTGATGCAGGGGCAAGCCCCCAGCCATCTAGGATTGCCAGAACCACCGGCCTGTTGTCTGTCATTAATCTTCCTCCTGTTCCTCAATGCCCAGTTCTTTCAGATCCACCCGAGGGGCATCATGCCAGAGCCCTTCCAGGTCATAAAACTCCCGTTCCTCCTTATAGAATATATGGGCCACAATATCACCGAAATCCAGCAGAACCCATATGCCTTCCTTCAGGCCTTCCGAGTGCGTACTGGTCACCCGCTTGGAGCGCAGTTCCGCCTCAATCGCGTCAGCCAGCCCCTGGACATGGCGGCTGGAACGACCGCTCATAATGATAAAATAATCAGTAAAGGAAGAAGTGGCATGAACGTCCAGGATAACGAGGTCTTCCGCCTTGGTGTCTAGGGCAGTGCGGACGCATATTTCAGCCAGTTCCAAAGAGGTTCGTTCGCGGTGTTCTTTTTTCAGCTGTCGCATCTTATGATATAACTCCTATCCCGGCCCAGCGGGCCGGGACAACAATGGATGAAAATTGGTAGGATGAAGGAGTCACCCGACACTTTCATATAAAAAATAAATTTGTGAGGTTCAAAGGAGTACTCTGACAGGAGGGGTCAGTTTTTCCCTTTCTGTACTCTTGGCTTTCTCGGCGGAAATTCAAAGGTGATTTTTCCTTTATTGTCCATACAGAGATATGCGTCAAAGGGTCGTTTTCTTTTTGAAATAAATCCCTTGATCAGTTCGGTTTTCCCCTGAGTCAAGAGTTGGGCGATATTCTCCCGAGTGATGGCGCGTTCCAGGATGGTTTTTCCTATACGTAACCCTATTTTTCGATCTCCTTCAAGAGCGGATTCCGACATATAGGCCATAGGGGTTTCAAAGACCTTGGTTTGATCCACAGGTGAGATGCCTATGGGCTCCTGCTGTTTAATAGCCTCCATATCAAGGTCATCGGTGGAGTCGGCAAATTGAAAAGAGACCTTGGAATCCTTGATGGAGACAGAGGCGGTAAAGGGTTTTCCCTTTTTGGAGCGAAAATCCGTGTACGGTCCGACGGTTTCTCCCCGAATTAGGCAAACGATCTCGTCCTCCTCCATGATTCTACCCCCGAGGATCTTGCGGATCATGAGTTTACCGTCTTCTGATTGGTAGGCTGTTGCGTTTTCAAAGAATTTCATACCGTCAACCGGAGAAAAGAGAGCCTCTTTGCGAACAGTGTCCTCGCCGGTTTTTACCTGCTCGACAATCTTGGCAGTCTGCTCTCGAATTTCCTGCATGAATTGCTCGCGGGTCATCTTGCCACGGAGGATCTGACTGAGCTTGTACTCCCATTCGCCAGTCAGTTCTGGCGAGGCAAGCACATCAATATCCCGTGCTTCCAGAAGGGCGAGCAGCTCAATAGCCTTGCCCGTGGGAATGAGTTCCTTTTGTTCCCGGACAACGTATTTTTCATTGAGCAGTTTTTCAATAATAGCAGCACGGGTGGCAGGAGTGCCGAGACCGCGCTCCTTCATAGCCTCGGCCAGTTCTTCGTCATCCACCAGCTTGCCGGAATTCTCCATAGCTGAAAGCAGGGTGGCCTCGGAAAATCGAGCCGGGGGTTTGGTGACAAGCTTTTTCTGTTCTATTTCTTTGCAGAGGACGGGTTTTTCTTCTGGTAGGGCCACAAGGGTTTTTGCATCACCGGCCCCGGCCTTAGCCCCGTACACTGCCTTCCAGCCCGGTTTCACCAGGATCTTGCCCTCGGTAAGAAAGGTCTCCTGCTCCACAACGGAGAGCCGGCGGGTGTTATGAAAGATCGCCGCAGGAAAGAGGATTGCCAGGAAACGTTGCACGATCATCTGGTAGATTTTCAGTTCCGGTTCACTGAGGGTGCCGGGAAGGCCGGAGGTCGGAATGATCGCAAAATGATCGCTGATCTTTTTATTATTAAAAAGCCGTTTATTTTTTTGGTTCTTTTTGAGATATTCTTTGCTGAGAGCCTCAGTAGCGAATTTGCCGTATTGCCATCCTTGCTGGCGTTCCAGCACCGTATGGACGGACTCTGCATAATCTTCCGGCAAACAGCGGCTGTCTGTTCTGGGATAGGTGACCAGCTTGTGGCGCTCATACAGGGCCTGGGCAAGGCCCAAGGTGTTTTTTGCTGAAAAACCGAATCTGGAGTTAGCTTCCCGTTGTAAGGTGGTCAGATCATACAGCTGGGGCGGGGCCTGGCTGGAATCCTTATGGGTTTCCTCAACCTTTGTTTTTTTACCGAGGCATTTCTCCGCGATAGCTCCAGCCTGTTTTTCTTCCCAAATGCGTTTTTTATTGGCATGGGGATTATCCGGGTCTTTTTTAAAGTCTGTGTCAACCCAGATCCCCTGATAGACTGCACCCTCACAGTGAAAATCAGCATGCAGTTCCCAATAATTGGTGGGGACAAAGGCGCGTCGTTCCGCTTCCCGCTTGACTAACAAAGACAGGGTAGGGGTCTGGACCCGTCCGCAGGGGGTTTTTCTGAATCCGCCGTGGCGAGAGTTATAGCAGGTCAGGGCGCGGGTGGCGTTGATACCGATGAGCCAGTCTGCTTCGGAGCGGCAGAGGGCGGCATCTTCAAGACTCAGCATCTCTTCATTTTCACGCAGATTTTGTAATCCTGTCCGGATGGCATCCAGGGTCATGGATTGGAGCCAGAGTCTGCGGATGGATTTCCCCGCTACAGATCTGGTGGAGGCGTGTTTGAGGATGTATTTGAAGATGAGCTCACCTTCGCGACCGGCATCACAACCATTGACAATGATTTTCACATCCCTGCGTCGAATTAACTTGCTCAGGGCGTTGTACTGGGTCTTGGTATTAGGCAGTACGCTCAGGGGAAACTCTTCCGGTAGAATGGGGAGGTTATCTAGGGTCCATTTTTGAAATTTTGGATCAATCTCTTCGGGAAAACCGATAGAGACAAGGTGACCGACTGCATAGGAGACGATATAATCACCGCCCTCAAAATGAGTCTTGGATTTTGTAAATTTGCCGGGCAGGGCCTTGACAATATCAGTGGCCACGCTGGGCTTTTCTGCGATGATGAGTGTTTTTCCCATGGTGAATTCTGTCTGTGGCCAAGGGAACTTGAATTCTTGGCTAAACGGTTCGATTTTTTTATTTGTTATTTATGAGATTTCGACAAGTGCTACAGTATTTCCCAGACAAACCAGGCAATCATTAGACCGGAAATAATCAGGTTGGCAATGACCCCTCCCATGAAACCGAGAAAGGAGCCAAAACCGGAATGCAGGGCCTGTTTAATCTGCTCACCCATGATCAGTTCGCCGACGATAGCTCCGAGCAAGGGGCCGACAATAATGCCAAGAGGTCCGAGGACAAAGACTAGCAAAGAGCCGAGTACAGCGCCCCAGGCAGCCGCTTTTGACCCACCGAACATTTTCACCCCAAACGCTGTGGCGAGAAACTCGATCAGGTAGCTTAGGGCGACTAATACGGTCTGGCCGATAAAGAACCAGGCCGGTAAGTTGTCGAATTCTGTAATTAATCCGTAGGTCACAAAGCCGACGAGGATCAACACAGTTCCTGGGAGAGCAGGAAAAACCGTACCTACCAAGCCTCCAATAATAAAGGGGAGGCTTGCCAGGAACCCCCAAACATGGGAGTTCGCAAGGGTGACTGTATAGAATGAAGAAAACCAGTCTGCTATTGCCTGCACATACGTCTCCGAGGTACGAAAAAATGAAAGAGGGTAAACAACAAAGAGGCTCAGACTGTGCAGATTGTTTTATCTGCACAGTCTGAGCCTTCATGTCAACCGGGCTGAGATTGACCTTGTTGGTCAGATATAACCAAGCAGGTATTATTTCGTTTGAGCAGGCTGCTCTTCCTGCACTTGAGCTGTATCCTTACGCGCGGCTTCTTCTGACAGATCCTGCACCATAAGATGCATTTTTTCTTCCATACCCTGTTGTGCATTTTCCTGCTCGGTAATTTTAGAGAGCAGAACCTTTGTGTTGACCTTACAGGCCTGCAAATCACTACCTACCTCTGCGAGAGCCGCATTTCTTTCTTCAACGACCTTTTCAAAGCCGATGACCTGGGCGCGGAGAGATTCTGTTTCAGTTGAGGTTTCGTCCTGTTGTTTCTGGAGCTGGGCAATCTGGGCTTCAGCCAGTGCTCTTAGTTCTGCCTGCTCTTTTTCGAGCTGGGCAATCCGAGTTTCAGCTTTTTTTAATTTTGCCAGTGCTTCATTGTGCGCAGCATTTGTTTCTTGGAGGTTTTGCTGCTGCTCAGATCCAGTCTGTTTCTGTTTATCTTTCGCATTTTTTAGGGCAAGCTCCAGCTCATTGATTTTTTCAAGCAGGACTCTCTCGTCTTTATTAAGGGCAGTCAGTGCTGATTTTGTCTCAGAGAATTCTTTTGCCAAGCGTTGGATTCTTGTCTCTGCTTTGGCCAATTTCTCTTCAGCATCGGTAAGTGCTGCTGTTTTTTCTTGCAATGCCTGACGGGTATTGGCAGACTTTGTTTCTACATCGGCAAGCTGTGTTTCAGCGGCCTTCTTCTCCCGAATAAGTTCCTTATTGGCACCGGTTTTGCTCTGTCCCCACCAGGAGGTCAACAGTAAAAGTATAATCAGGGCTCCGATAAGAGAATTCTTGTTTAAAAAATTGTTCATCATAACCTAACTCCTATTAGTTATAAAAAGTTGTTCACTGAATTTCCGCGTTATCTATCGTGAGTATCAGAGCAGTCTGGAGGCGATTGAAATTGTGCCTAAAACTCACTCAAATGGTGTGTGGTCAAGAGCGGCTAATTCCTTGTCAACACGACTGAGATTCCGTTTTACCTTCGTGTCCAGTCCGGCAAGAGGATATTTTTGTAGGATATCTTCTAAAAGCGTTTTGGAAGAAAGGAGATGCTGCTTTCTGACCTTGGGATCTGTTGCAGAGTTGGCACGTTGAAAAAAGTTAGCAGCTTTTCTGCGTGCCTTCTGTCCAGCTGCCAATGAGGCTTTTTCTATTTTTTTGCGTGCCTGGGCATCCAGAGAAGTGTTCAGTAAGTCGGAGAACAGAGCGATAGCCTTGTCATACGCTGTTGCCTGCAAAGCCTTCTCTGCCTTAACCCATTTTTTTTGTAAGGCTGTATCCGCAGTTTTTTCGGGAGGGCTTGAAGCTTTTTCTTTGTTCTCGGATGATCGGCTTGTTTTTTTGGGTGCAGACAGTTCATTAGGCTGTTGAGCTTGAACCTGATGAACAGTATTCGGTTGATTCTGGGCTTCTTGCGGGGTATTTCCGGTCACAGGGACATCAGGGACTGCCGTTGGGAACGGTGGAGGGTCCGCTTGCACAGGGGGGGACATGGTGAGAGAGTTCTTTCTCTGTTGTACGATATCCTGTTTATCAAGGGGGAGTATATCAAGCGGCACTTTTTCCAGTAAGGCTAGCGCGTCATTGCGCTGTTGATTTGCTGCTAAGCGATCAAATTGTTGCAGGAGCCCCTGGAACCATTGTTCAGCCTCCAGCTCAGCCTTTACCTCTATATTCTCAACATTGGAGCGAAGCGGTGAGCCGGGAAAGTTGTGGACAAAGGCACGTGCCTGTTGAACAACGGTGAATCCGTCCTGTTCTGGATTGGATGTCATCGAACTGAGCAGCAAGGATGCATAGGCATCAACTTTTTCCCTCTGGGAGTCGACTGATTGTAAGGCAGTCAAGTGCTGTTTGTCAAAAGTTACCTGGAGTTGCTGGAGTTCTTCATACAGTATTCTTGCAGGAAGGTAGTTTCTTAGGGCAAACTCAAGCTCTGATATCTTTTTCAATGTTTTTATTTGGAGGGTCCTGTTACCTGTCTGACGGACACTGGCGAGCAGATCACTGAGAAGGTTCCGGGCCTCTTGTTCTCTTCCTTGCTTAAGTAAGGATTGGGCATGTTGATATCTTTCTTCGTAATCGGGCGTCGGGTCAGTTAAGGCCAGCGGGTCGGTCTCTGGGCTATTCAGGTCTTGCCCGTACGGGGTCCGATCTTGTGGGTAGTTACTGAAATCAGGCCGTCCTGTTTGGAAAACACCATTGCCAGGAGGTGTCATTGGATCCGTAACTCCCACAGGGGGGACGATATCCTCATGCTGTGTCGATAATTGCTTGAATAAAGCCGGGCATTCTCCTTCAAGATAGGTGAAATCTCTGTTCTGGAGATGTTGCAGGGGCATGATGATTTTTTCACGGGAATCAACGATATTACGATTGTTGAAGAGTTGGATCTGCAATGCTGTGTATGCGTCATGCAAGGCCGCAACCTTGCTTTGGCAGGAAATAAGTTTCCTCGACTGCTCCGGCGTACGATACCGGGATTTGTTCTGTTCCAGCTCTTGCCAGGATCTTGTTCGCTGCGCGTAGAATGAAACTCTGCTGCGTACAGTTGCACGTATAGGCTGTAATATCTGACGGCTGTAGGCGGGTTGTTCAGCAGGAGGAAGGTCTTGATGCCTTACCTGCGGTGTATAAGGAGCTGTTGGTTGATAGAGCTGTTGCTGCGGTGTTGACTGTCCGGGTGTTGTTTCAGGTGTTGTCGGCCTTTCCCTGTATGGTTGCACCCTCGGTCTGCTGGCTGTGCATCCAGAAAGAATAAATGCTGACGCCACTCCTACTAGCAGCAGTTTGAGATTGAGACTCAAGGAGAGAGACGAAATATACATTTTTTTTCGTTGTAATAGGGTTAAGCTGCTGTAGCTTGGATTATTCTTCGTAATTTGATCCTGTTCCCTGCTGTCGCCGACCTTGTTTTTTGTCGAGAATGCGGGAAAAAAGGCAGGGCTGTTGTTGCTGATTCCTGATGCTGAACGCTAAAGACTGTTGCCACGTGGGAAAGCTATCAGAAAACGGGAATCTGTACAATTCCTTTTTTACTCGGCATTGAAAAAAACGTACCCACCCCGTCCTGCAATTTATGTGAGGACTGATCCTGCCAGCACATTGCTAATAGCAGTCCGTTGGGCAGAGTGGGTATGAAAAATAATTTTTTTCTTTTTATCACGGCTGTTGATTAAGCCAGAAAGGGATGAATCGACGTTCCAGCGTAAAACCGGCGTCTTTATCCACAGTCCCGTGCCCCAAGACAACAGGGGTATTCGGTGTGATAACAGTTCGTTCCCCCAAGCTTATCCCGCTTCTGATTCCTCCATTTTTATGCTGTACCGGGAAAAAATATTGACCGGTGTTCGGATATTTCAGAGCAATGCCATCGAATGCGAGATCAACTGGATCTAAACGATCTGCAACACCTTCAAGAGAGTACAGAGCTTCGGCGATTTTACTCCATGTTGGAAGGGTACCCTGCGAGCCACTGATTCGGGTAGTATCCTTTTTCATGGGATCGTTGTCGTCAAAGCCGACATATACGCCTACGGTGTAACCGCCTTCAGTAAGGAGTACGCCTCCTTCCTGTTCGGTTTTGGTCGGAACGTATCCGAGAAAAGCGGCATTGCGGAAATCATTTGCCGTGCCTGTTTTTCCCATAAGCGGTAGCGAAAGGTCCAGTTGCTGCAATTTGGCATTTTGTTCATCATCCTTACTCTTCAAGCGGACATTCTTCAGGGCATAGCGTCCGGTTCCGTAACGGACAACATTATGGAGAATACTGTTGATCTCGTTGCTGGTTTTTTGATCTACCACAGGGGTGGCGGCTGTTTCTCTCGCATAAATAATTTCGCCATCTGCACCCACAATCTGCTCAATAATGGCTAGCCCGTTTTGTTCATTGGCAGCGTCTTTTTCCTTTTCATTCTGGTGAGTAGGTAGATGAACAGAATAATTTTTGCCAGTCACCAGCGTTTCGTACATGCCTACAGCCTCTAGCAGGGAGATAACATTTGAGCCCAGAGGAAAAGAAAGTACCGGGTCAAGTCGGCTGGAAATGCCGCATTCACGGGCAAGACGTATCAGGTATTGTAGACCGAGCATAACTCTGTAATCAGAGAGAGCGGGAAGTACCTGCATCGAATATTTTTTATGTGCAGCCAAGGCATTTCGTTCCACCTGCATTTGCCGTTCGATCATTTTAAGACCGGCTGAGCTGACCTTGCCGTCCAGGAGGATATTATCCCATAGGGCCTCTTTTTTCGAGGAAAAGAGTCTGGACAATCGTTGGCGCAGGGCAAACTCGCTGATCGGTTGCCAGGTTTCCGGTAATTTGCTGTTCATCGTATAGATCAACTGTCCTTGTTGGTTTTCAACTATGGTTCCGGTAGGACGCTCGCTCTGGAGTTCATCAGGTGTTTGCTGGTTGAAGAAGGCAAACGGATTACCAAACCATGAGGGAAGCTGTTCAATGTATTGACGATATTTCTGTAATGCCTGAGCAACCTTTTTAAATTGGAGGTAGTTTTCACGCAACATGGAGATGCGGCTCCAATTTTCGGATCGCTGGCGGGCTGTGATATTTTTCTTTTTGAGATCCTTATAGATTGCGGAGCGAAATTTTGAGAAGTCAAGCCCGTAAAGGATCCTTTTCCATTGGCGATACTCTTGGGCCCGACCGTCAAATAAGAAGTCGGCCTCCAATTTTTGAATGGCCAGTTCATAGGCGGCACGATCCAGCGTACCAGAGGTGATGTGGATGCCCAACGTATCGCGCATGCGGCTGCTGAATTGTTGGTAGTTTTCCCTTTTTCCTTGGTTGACCCTGGGAGCCATGTCAAGAAAGGTGGCAAGTTCTTGAAGTTGTGCAGGATTGAGTCGGTCTGTGAGGTGGTATAGCAACCAGACTGCGGCCACGTTTTCTGATTTTACCCCGGCCCAACTCAGAGAAACGTGGTGAAAAGGGCTTTTATGGTCCGGTCGAGGAAAATATGGCTCTCTCTGGAAGAGAAAAACATTTCTTTGGTTATCAAGTTTATCCAGGGAGGTCCATCCTAATTGCAGGGCTGCGGTAAATAAGAAGGGTTTGAAGGTCGAGCCCATGAGGCGTTTTGCGGCAACGGCCCGATTGAAAAAACGATTTTCCATGCCGCCTACCATGGAGCGAATCATGCCTTGCTGCATGACCAGAGCTGCACCTTGCAGCTTGGGATAACGCTCAAGATCCAAGGTTGGCGTGCCATCAAAGAAATCAACCTCTCTAACGCTGACGTAAATTTTATCTTCAGGCTGTAGGCGTTCGAGTAGGTCTTTCAGGTCTTTTTTCTCTGGTTTTGCCCAACGTTGTTTGCGGTACTTAACAAGAGCCACGAGCATTCGTTCTAGCCCTTGGCGATCAATAAAACCTTCTGGACGCTTGGGGCCGAAGCTTACATAAAGAACCGGTTGCTCAGGATCAGTTTGGTCGATTTTTTTAATAGTGCCGAAAAGAAAGCTTTTTTGGGTGATTTCTCTGTCTCCCCTCAGGTCCTTATATTCCTGCTGAACTTCTTCTCTGTTATAACCGCGCAGGCGGACATCAAGGCGGGAAAGGTCACGGCGGAGGTTGTATAAGGTTTCCGTTTGCAAGGTATGATCAACCGTGCTGATAATCCGGGCACCAGAGGTGGATATGTTGTTAATTCCGTGCTGTGCCAAGGCGTTGGTAATCACTTCGGACTCAAGCCCTTCTTTGACCAGGTCCATAATCGTATTCAGGGCAAAGCGGGTTTTGCCGCGATTAAACATAATATCGTCTTTAACAGCGGCATGATATTCATTCCGGCTGATCATGCCCAGTTTTAGCATGTTCCCCAGGACATACTCTGCTCGTTCCTCGGCACGTAATCTGGCTTTCAAGGTGGATACCTTGTCTTTTTTAATAAACGGATTGTAAAAATTTGGTTGCTTCACCGAACCGGCAATAAATGCCGCTTCCAGCAGAGTCAGTTCATTTGGTTCTTTGTTGAAGTAGTATCGGGCGGCAACGCCCAATCCATGCCCGTTCCCGCTGACATAAAATTGATTACAATAGAATTCAAGGACCTGCTTTTTTGAAAAACGATACTCCAGACGGAGAGCAAAGAGCATTTCCTTGAGTTTTGCCTCATAGCTGCGTGATTCGCGTTTAAAAAGGTTTTTTGCTGTTTGTTGGGTGATGGTGCTGCCGCCCTGGACAATGCGACCTGCTTTGAAATTTGCGACCATGGCCCGGGCAATACCATAAAAATCAATGCCGTAATGGTTGAAGAACTGGTCGTCTTCCGCTGCAACAATGGCATTGACGAATTTTTCCGGCAGTTGGTCGTACTTGAGGTATTGACGATGGATATCTTTAAACAGTACGCCGAGTTTTTCTTTGCCGTCTCGATAATAAACAGGACTTTCCCGACCGAGAATAGAGGATATGTTTTCCGGTGTCATTTCCGGGCAGGGGGCTTCGGTCACGAGATAGTAGACCCATCCTAAGGTGCCAGCAGCAGTAAGCAGTCCTAAGAAAGAAAAGAAAAAAAAGAGCTTGAGGAGAAATCTGAAAAAACGACGCATGGATTAGTTAATTAAAGTTTGGAAAAAGGTAATTTGAGTTTTCGGCGTTAATGTCAAAAGAAGGAATTTTCCGGCACCTGTTTTTTTATATGAAAAAAGAGATATTGAATGAGTTGCGAAAATGGTTGGCTCGCATCATTGGATGGCCTTGAAACACAAACAAAAAGAGCTTTTTTTCCTTGCTACGGGAAAGGGGTTGAATTCGATTGTTAACATAGTATATTTGTAAAACAAAATCAGAACAATTGTCAACAATATGTTTTTCCTTGTAAAATATTCTTTGTCTATGGTACTCTTTTCTCTATGGTGTTTTTTCGGTTTGGCGTTATGTTATCTGATCGTTAAAATAAAAAAGCAGTCGGATTCCGGCTGAAAAGTTTTTGTTATGATACGATAGCGAGAGAAAGAATGAAAGTATCCTTGTTAGTCCCCCTTGTGTCTCTTCCTTTGTTTGCTGCTTGTTCCCCTGCTGTTCATAATACTGATCCCCTCAAGAATATCAATCAGGAAGAAGTTACTGACCGTTCTTTTTCGGTTGAAAAAAACAGTGAAGAATTTGAAGATGTCAAGCTAGAAAAAGTTTCCGGTTCTCCTCCATTGACAGAAAAAATAACTGCAAACAATTCGCCGCAGCAGGGTGTAGGTATTCAACAGGCCGTTGTTGTTTATAGTTCTGAGTTGGTGCCTATAGTTGATGCTGTTGAAGTTGAAGAAAAGAAGATCTCAGAGGCTGAGGAGATCAAGAAGGCAGGGAACGAGCCGCATTCACTTCCTTTATTAACCGCATTGAAACAGAGGGACAGTAGCTTCGGTAGCTCGGGGGAACCGATGTTTGCTCCCCTCGCTGTTGCGGTAAGCAAAAATAATTGGGAGCTTGAGGATATGCCCCCCCTTTACATTCCTGTACAATCTGAGCAGGAGTTGAAAGAAGAATTGACGGCCTTGGAGAAAACGGGCGATTGGGGTGATAGCGGGCAAGGAAAGCAGGATGCACTTTCTTCTTATGGAATACAGTGCGATCTTCCCAAATCTTTCGTTCCTGTTCAGATTAACTTAGATGTAGATTTTCTCTCGTCTGTTGCAAAAGGAAAGGCTGCTGTCCAGCCGGAGCCGCCAACACCCTCGAAGAAGTTGGCTTGTGACTTCCCGGTTATTATCAATAAGCAGGTTGAGTTTTATCTGGACCAGTTTCAGAAGCGGCAACGAACCTCTTTCAGGCGTTGGTTAAAACGCTCGGCCCTCTATGTTTCAGCGATTGAGAAGGAATTAAAAAAAGCCGAGCTCCCTCTATCCTTGGCATATCTTGCTATGATTGAGTCTGGTTTTAATCCGGCTGCCTATTCTCCTGCCCATGCCTCCGGTTTATGGCAATTTATACCCGCTACAGCTCGTCATTATGGATTACGTATTGATTCTTGGGTGGACGAACGCCGGGATCCCCAAAAGGCGACGCGAGCAGCTGTATCTTATCTTGATTCCTTATATAAACGGTTCGGTGATTGGCAGCTTGCTGTTGCAGCCTATAATGCAGGTGAGGGAAAAATTCAGCGGGGGTTGAAAAAATATAAGGCAAAGAATTTTTGGGACCTTGCTGCGAAGGATTACTTACCGCTTGAGACAAAGCGCTATGTTCCGAAATTGATTGCAGCCATTATTATTGCCCATGACCCAGAGCGCTATGGTTTTCAACCTGTTCGTGAAAAAAACGAGCAATATGATGTTATCGAAGTTCCGTCTCAGACTCCGTTGGCGGCAATTGCAGCAGCTGGAGGCTGTTCGGTTAAAAAAATTCGTCAACTGAATACCGAGTTGTTGAAGAACCAGGTCCCCCCGACAAGGGGGATGTATTCGATAACAGTACCTGCTGGCAGCAGTACGCGCATTGCTGCAAATCTTGAACAGATTCTCGCTGATGAAGAAAGAAAAATAGTGCATAGGCTCCGCAAGGGTGAAACTTTGTCCGGGCTTGGTAAGCGATATAATGTTTCGGTTGATATGATTATGCAATGGAATAATATTGATGATGTTCGACGGATTCGGGTTGGTCGTAAGCTTGCGCTTTACCCGATCGGAAAATTTGATACCGGGGCTAATAAGAGCGAGCAAGGAAGTACTGTCAGTTATTATAAAGTGCGTAACGGTGATTCCCTTTGGTCCATAGCTCGTAAACATCAGGTCTCCACCCAGGAGATCAAACGATGGAATAGTCTGAGCAATAACCTGCTTCATCCAGGGAAAAAGTTGGTTATTAAAAAGAGTTGATTGGTCCTTTGGTGGGCTTGGTACGTGTGTCGGCAATAGTTGATGACGAAAGGGTTAATAATGAAAAGAAGAGGGTGGTGTAAGGCCCATCGTTGGGCCGGACTCTTTCTGCTCGGCTTTGTTTTGTTGTACAGCTTGACGGGCCTGCTGCTCAATCATAGGAAGTCATTCGGCTATTTTCAAACACGCCATGAGATGGTTTCAGTAATTGAAGTTCAGCAGCAGGATGTGCTGAATGAAGTTATTGATAAGTATAAACAACAGATAGGGCGCGACGATGATCCGACTGTCATTCGTCTGAAGAAGGGCGGAATTATTGAATTTCTCTATGGCTCTCACGGCCGCACAACCTATGTTATTGATTCGATGAAAGGGATTATGACTCGCATCGACAAAAAAGATCAGCAGCCCTGGCATTTTTTGAATAGTTTGCATAAGTCCTACAAAGTTTCAGATGCTTGGGTATGGTTGACGGATTGTATCGCGGTTCTGATCATTGGTTGGACGTCCTGCTGCTTGTATTCGGGGGACTGGTGATGGTGATTGGTACGATATTGGCGTGATTTTTTACTAAGTGATGTGTGGCTGATATGACGTTGTTATGGCATGATTATGAGACCTGGGGAGTGGACCCACGCAGGGATAGACCTGCCCAGTTTGCAGCTCTTCGAACAGACAGTGAACTGGAGGAGGTGGGGGAGCCGATCATGCTGTACTGTCGTCCGGCTGATGATTTCCTCCCTCATCCTGAGGCGGCAATGCTGACCGGCATTTCGCCGCAGGAAGCAGCAATAAAAGGTTTGAACGAAGCAAGCTTTTTCGGGAGAATCAATACCGCCTTTTCTGAGCCAGGAACCTGTGGAGTCGGCTATAATTCCATTCGTTTTGACGACGAAGTAACGCGCTTTGGTTTTTATCGTAATTTCATTGATCCGTATGCCCGTGAATGGCAGAACGGTAATAGTCGTTGGGATATTATTGATCTGGTGCGACTGGCCTATGCTTTGCGGCCTGAGGATATCAACTGGCCCAGGAAAAAAGACGGTCGCGTGAGTTTTAGGTTGGAGGATCTGACCGCAGCAAACGGGATCAAGCATGACGGTGCCCATGATGCGCTGTCCGATGTTCGAGCCACCATTGCCTTGGCGCGTTTAATCAAGAAGCTCAAGCCCCGTCTCTATGCCTATTATTTCAATTTACGCAGTAAGCATGAGGCTGCCCGGAGTCTGGACCTCAGTGAACATGGAGTCGTCCTGCATGTCAGCGGTATGTATTCTGCCGAACAGGGATGCATAGCCCCGGTTGTTCCTTTGCTGCAACATCCGCGCAATAAAAATGAGATTGTCGTCTATGATCTGCGCCGAGACCCGCAAAACCTCCTGCACATGACAGTGGATGAGATGGAGGGAAATCTCTACACCCGTAATGATGATTTGCCTGAAGGTGTGGAGCGGATTGCCCTTAAAGGCGTGCATCTGAATAAGTCCCCGGCCTTAGCTCCGGTCAATACTCTGACTCCGGAGTTGACAGAGCAATGGCAGATTGATTGGCAACAGGCCGAGCAGCACCGTCAGCAGCTGTTGGCGGATTCCACCCTGAAGACTCGTCTTACTGAGTTATATCTTCGAGTGCCGGATACCGGTATCCCCGATGTCGATGCCGCCTTGTACGCAGGTTTTATTTCCAATAATGATCGCAGGCTTTGTGACGCGCTGTTGCGCAAATCACCCGAGCAACTGGCGGAATGGGCGCCCGATTTTGAGGACGAACGTTTGCGTCCCCTGTACCTCCGCTATCGGGCCAGAAACTGGCCTGAAACGCTGAATGAAAAGGAGGCGGATCAATGGCGGCAGTTCCGAGAGGCTCGCTTGCTTGCGGGTGAATTCGGTAATGAACTCACGCTGCATAAGTATCAGCACATTTTAGAAGAGATGGTGCAACAGGGTATACCGGAGGACCGGCAGGAATTGTTTAAGCGGCTGGTGGAGTGGGTACAGTGACGCAGCAGTGAGGGGGTAATGATCGTTGTGAAACGCAGGACGCCTCTCTTGCTGGCTGGTTAATGCAATGTAAACGCTGAATCATTGAAAGATCTCTGCTCTTTGGGGCGCGGACATTCGGAACGTTTTATCGAGGCAATGGGGCAAGGCGATACGATTTTGTTATCTCGTATCACGGGAATTCAAGATCTCGAATTGTTAAGAGATGTCCCTATGCAACTTATTTGGATTATGGATAACGAGTATCTGGAACATGTCTTGTTAGGGATGTCTTTTTCCGCTCTGTCTGAGAGACAGCGTGGAATCCTGCGTTTATTTGTTACAAATCGTCTTGCCTTGGCTGTGGAGAGTGGGAGGGGAGGCACGATCAGCTCCTGACTTTTTTTACCGAGGTTCTTGAGCGGTAACCCTTTCGTTTTTTTCTTGGATTTCTCCACCGAATGACATGGCCTTAGTATGATGAGCTTGCTTTGTCTTATCTGAAGGAACCCCGCCCTTATTTTTTGTATCCCATCGTTTTTTGAATACTCTGCGAGTGTTCCGGTTAAATATTATGTCAAGGTGTCGTCATGAAAAAACTGATTAGCCTGGCCTCTGTCCTCATGCTTGCTGTTCGCTATCGTATCACGGTGAATGGCCTCAAAGGGCTCAAAAGCCGCAGGCAAGATAATCGTCCTGTTCTCTTCCTGCCCAATCATCAAGCCTTGATCGATCCGGTCATTGTCATGAGCCAGCTCTACAACACCTTTAGTCCAAGGCCGCTGGCAGATGAGAAACAGGCAGATCATCCCCTTGCGAAGTACCTCATGGATATGGTGAACGCCATTTTTATCCCGGATTTGAATGTCAGCAGTCGGGATACCAAGGAACAGGTTTTTGCCGGGATTGAGGAAGTTGTGGCAAGCCTGAAGCGCGGGGAAAACGTGCTCATGTACCCGGCCGGGCGTATATCGCGAGGCCACTTGGACGTTATCGGTGCCAATAGTGGGGCAGTCTCTGTTATTCACGGGGTGCCGGAAGTCAGGATTGTCCTTGTACGCATTCGTGGGTTATGGGGAAGTCGGTTCAGCAGAGCTCAAGGGCTTCCTACCTTATTAGGGGATGTGTGGAAGCTCCTTTTCAGGGTGCTCGCCAACGGTCTTCTCTTTATGCCACGAAGGCCTGTGCATATTGATATTATTGAGCCGGATGATTTTCCGATAGGCGGAGATAAGAAAGCAATAAATCGCTATCTTGAAGATTTTTACAATACCCATCCGGACAGAAACACGGAAATATCTCCATACTGGTGGCAGGGATATCAGCCGATCTATCATGATGAGGCCCAGCCGGAATTTATTAACCAGGATACGGACAGTATACCGGAGAGTATTCGAACCCTAGTGCTTTCGCGATTAAACGAGCTTTCCGGCGTGGAGAAGGTGCAGGAGGGCGATAAGTTGGCCGCAGATCTTGGTATGGACAGCTTAGTCCTGACGGAGTTCGGCTCTTGGATGCATCAGGAATTCGGCGTGGCTGCTGAAAATTTAGAGGTATTGCAAACGGTTTCGGACTGTATTCTTGCTGCTGGTGGGATTATGCCGGTTTTATCCGGCGTGCAGTTACAACCCGTTTCCTCTAGATGGTTTGCCCGGGTTGAAGAGCGGGAGCTGCGCTTTCCCGAGGGAAAGACCATTGCCGACCTCTTTCTTTATCAGGCTCGACAGAACCCGGATCAGGTTATTTTATCCGACCAACTCAGCGGTGACAAAACCTGGCGGCAGTTGATTATGGCGATGTACGCGCTTTTGCCGGAAATTGAGAGGATCCCCGAAAAAAGGGTCGGTATCATGATGCCAGCCTCTGTCAGTGCCGTTGTCAGCTGGCTGGTTGTGATGTTCAGCGGCAAAGAGCCGGTAATGGTCAACTGGACCAGCGGAACCGCGAATATGCGCTACTCTTTGCAGAGTGTCGGGGTGCGTCAAGTGATCACGGCCAAGGCTCTGACCGGTCAACTGGAGCAACGGGGAACTGAACTAGATAAGGTCGGTGTGACTTGGTTGTATCTGGAAGAGCTGGCTGCCCGGATACATGCTGGGCGGAAAATTGCGGCGTTGCTGAAAAGCCGACTGCCCTGGAGGGCATTGCATCAGGCGGATATTGCTGAAAACGCGGCTATTCTTTTTACCTCCGGGTCGGAGGCCCGGCCGAAATCCGTTCCCCTGACGCATGCCAATTTTTTGGCTAATGCCTTGGATTTTGCACAAATATTATCTTTATCCTCCAATGATCGCCTGTTGGGTATTCTTCCGGTATTTCATTCTCTCGGTTTGGCCGGTACTGTTATTCTTCCTCTCTGTACCGGTCTGCGCACCGTGTATTGGCCCAATCCGACCGAGGGTGCTCAGCTTGCCCGCATGATAGGGGCCTACGGTGCAACCTCCTTGATCACTACCCCTACTTTTCTCCACGGTATTCTTCGGGCCGGGAAGCCGGATCTGCTGCATTCGCTGCGTTTGATTTTTTCCGGGGCTGAGAAATGCCCGGATCATGTTTTTTCCGCCTTGGAGGAAAAATGTCCGCAGGCGGTGCTGTGTGAGGGGTACGGCGTGACCGAATGTTCACCTGTGATCACGGTCAACGCTCCTGATGCCCCGCAACTGGGGACTGTCGGAAGAATACTGGCCTCGATGGAGTATGTCCTGTTGGATCCAGAGACTGATGAACCTGTTTCCGCCGGAAAAAACGGCCGCCTATTGGTACGGGGGCCTAATGTTTTTTCCGGCTATCTTGGAGACGCGCCTTCACCCTTTGTCGACTTTGAAGAAAAATCTTGGTATGATACCGGAGACCTGATGTTTGAGCGTGACGGGGTGCTTGTCTTTGCAGGACGCCTGAAGCGATTTGTTAAAATGGGTGGCGAGATGATCTCGCTGCCCGCGATTGAGCAGGTCTTGGAGGCCCATTATCCGACCGGGGAAGGGCCTGTTCTGGCTGTAGCCGCCACTGCTGATGAGCATCATCTGGAGCTGGTTCTGCTCACTGTCTTGGAAACGGACAGGCAGGAGGCGAATCAGGCGATTCGGGACGCAGGTCTTTCTCCTCTGCATAATATTCGATTCGTCCGCCAAGTTGAGGAAATACCTCTTCTGGGAACCGGGAAAACTGATTATACCAGTATTAGTAAAATCGTTAACGAACAGTGAGGTTATTTTTCCTTTCTGTTCTCTCTCCCACATTCCGCACGTTGACACATAAAAAAATATTTTATAATCTGCTGCCTCAA
>CBFDDU010000029.1:0-27192 GCA_965603655.1 uncultured Candidatus Electrothrix sp.
CGGAAACGGCACCGTCCTCCGGGTCGGGGACCATATTGAATCCGGCATTCCGGGCCGTCTGATTTTCCCCTCTGTCCCGGAAAATCTGCGGGATCGCCCTACCCTGACCATGCTGGTGGACAGTAAAAGCGAGGAGCCGCAACCCGTAGTCCTTAGCTATCTGACTGGCGGGCTTTCCTGGCAGGCCGATTACGTGGCTGAACTAAATACGGACGATACAGCTCTCGACCTCAACGGCTGGGTCACCTTGAAAAACGACAGCGGCGCAACCTATGAAAATGCCCGACTCAAGCTGGTGGCCGGTGATGTGAACCGGGTTCGGGAACGAACTCAGCCTATGGCAATGCTGGAAGCGGGGGCAGTACTTGCAGAGGCGGCCATGGCCTCCGGCATGGCCGAAGAATCCATGTTCGAGTACCATCTCTACACCTTGGCCCGCCCCACCACCATCAAGGAGAAACAATCCAAGCAGGTTGCGCTGATGCAGGCTGACAGCGTACAGGTGAAGAAAGAATTTGTCCTGGACGGCCAGAATTATTACTACAGCAACAAGGCCGGAGATCTGGGTAAAAAAATGAAGGTCGGGGTCTTTGTCGAGCTGAAAAACAGCAAAGAAGCAGGAATCGGCCAGCCGCTGCCTGCTGGTATCATGCGGGTCTATAAAAAAGACAGCTCTGGCAGCCTTCAATTTGTCGGTGAAGACCGAATCGACCATACCCCGGAAAATGAGACTATTCGCCTCAAACTGGGTGATGCCTTTGATGTGACCGCAGATAAAAAGCAGACAGATTTTAAAAAGCTGTCTGGATTCAGTCGCTATAATTACGCCTTTGAAACGGCCTTTGAGATGGTCCTGAAAAACGCCAAGGACGAAGCCGTGACTGTCCGAGTGCAGGAGCCTGTACCCGGTGACTGGGAGATTATCGAGGAATCAGCTCCGCACGGTAAGGAAAGTGCCAGTGCTGCGGTCTGGCGGATCAAAGTGGAGCCGAAATCCAGCACCGTCCTGACATGGCGGGTAAAGGTGAAATATTAGTTATCCATGAATACGGTTATTGTTATTCCGGTCTATAATGAGGCCAAGGCTGTAGGTCAGGTCATAAAGGATGTCCGTGCCCACGGTTTCCCACATATCATCGTGGTTGACGACGGGAGCTCGGATGAGAGCTGGTCTGTGGCCTCTGCCCATGACGTGCTGGCCCTGCGCCTCAAGGTGAATCGCGGCAAGGGGGCAGCGGTCAAGACCGGCATCATGGCGGCCAATCTGCTGGATGCGGACGTGGTGGTGACTATGGACGGGGACGGGCAGCATGATCCTGCGGATATCAAACCCCTGATCACCGCTATTCTTGAGGGGAAAAGTGATGTGGTGCTCGGCTCCCGCCTCCTTCATCGGGAGGACATGCCTTTTATCAAGGTGATCGCCAATAACGTCGGCAATTTTTTCACCTGGTTGTTCTACGGCCTGCTGGTCTCGGACAGCCAGTCCGGCTTTCGCGCCTATTCCCGCTATGCAGCCCTGATTATTGATACCAAGGCGGATAAGTATGAATACGACAGCAAGGTGATCCGGGAAATAAAAAATAATCGCCTGCGCTTTACCGAGGTTCCGGTGCATACCCTCTATACTGATTACTCCAAGGGAAAGAAGAATAAGCAGGGGTTTGTTAATGGCCTTGTGACCCTGTACAGGATGATTTGGAAGCTGATTGCATGAAGCAAGAGTGATTCCAACAGCAAACGCATCACAACCCGAACTTACTCAACCTAAAGCCAGGCACGCAGCTTAGCTTTGCGTTATGTGTAAAAAACAAAATCCAAAATAATGACTAAAATTCTCATCATATACTCGTCAACAGATGGTCATACAAAAAAAATCTGTTTACACCTCAAGCAAGCCCTCGAAACCCGGAATGATCAAATCACCCTTGTTTCTATCAACAAGGCAAGTGCCAGTGAATTAACTTCATTTGACAAAATAGTCATCGGCGCAAGTATTCGTTATGGCAAACACAGCAAACAAACGTATGAATTTATTAAAAACAACCAAGAGACCTTGGAAGGGAAACCTAACGCCTTTTTTTCTGTAAACGTTGTCGCACGCAAACCGGAAAAAAACACACCTGAAACAAATCCGTATCTCCAAAAATTCCTCAGACAGATAGCCTGGCAACCAAAAAAACTCGCTGTTTTTGCGGGAAAATTAGAATATCAGAAATATACCTTTTGGGACCGTCTTATGATCCGCCTCATTATGTGGATAACAAAAGGTCCAACAGATCCAAAGACTAATATTGAATTCACGGATTGGAAGCAGGTTGATGAATTTGGAGAAATTATTCATGAAATGCAATAAACAAAAAAATACATAACCCGACGCGGGTTCCATTCAATCCATCAAGAACCGTTAAGGACTTGGTACCTTACATATCTCCGCTAATCCGCAACGCTTCTTCCACCGTGGTCAGCCCCTTACGCACCTTCTGCCAGGCATCTTCGTTCAGGGTGGTCATACCCTCCCGAATAGCAACCTGACGCAGCTCGGCATCGGTGGCCTTATCCGCCACCATTTTTTTGATCTTATCCGATAAAGGAAAGACCTCAAAAACGCCCATCCTCCCGGAATATCCCGTCTTCCGGCATTCCTTGCATCCTTTTCCCCGCTTCAGCTCTATCTGACCCTGGCCGGAAACCGGAAAGCCCATTTTTTGCAATTCCTCAATATCGACCTGATAGGGCTCAATACAGTGGGGGCAAATCTTCCGAACAAGGCGTTGGGCCAAGGCCCCGAGCATGGTGGAGCCGATCAGGAAGGGTTCCAGCCCCAGGTCCTGCAAGCGGACAATGGTGGAAACCGCATCATTGGTATGCAGGGTGGAAAAGACCAGGTGACCGGTCAGGGCCGCCTGAACCGCATGGGTTGCCGTGTCAAAATCCCTGATTTCGCCGATCATAATCACATCCGGGTCCTGGCGCAGGATATTGCGCAGGATAGTGGAAAAGGTCACGTCAATCTGGGCCTGCACCGAGATCTGATTAAAATCCTCATGCACCATCTCCACCGGGTCTTCCACCGTGACGATATTGATCTCTGGCGAGGCGATCTTCTTCAGGGTGGAGTAGAGGGTGGTGGATTTACCGCTTCCGGTTGGCCCGGTCACCAGCACAATCCCATGCGGTGCCGTGATAAAAGAATTATAGACCGCCTTGTCCCGCTTGGAAAAACCCAGCTCATCCAGATCCTGAAAAATAACATTGGTATCCAGAATACGCATCACGGTTTTTTCCCCAAAGGATACCGGAATGGTTGAAACACGCAGTTCTGCTTCCTTGCCGTCCCGTTGTCCGATCTTGATCCGGCCGTCTTGGGGCCTGCGCTTTTCCGCGATATCTAGACGGGCCAAGGCCTTGATACGGGAGGTAATGGCTGAATGCACTGCCTTGGGAAGCTTATAAATCGTGTGCAGAACGCCGTCTATTCGATAACGGATAAGACAGCTCTCCCGCTTGGGCTCCACATGGATATCGCTGGCTCGCTGCTCCAGCGCGTAGTTGAACAGGTGGTTGACCGCCGCCTTGATATGCTGATCCGTGGAGCTGAGCTCCTGGGCGCTGGAGAGCTTGACATACTGCTCCAGGTTGCCGATATCCACAGTTGCACTGCTGCCTGACGACGAAAATTGGTTTTCCGCAGCTGTAATGGAGCGTTGAAAACCGAAAAACTCAGACAGGATTTTTCTGATATCGGAGCGGGTGCTGAGGTAGGGCTTGAGCTCGGTCTGATTGACCTGTTCAATATCCTGCAACGGAGCTTTATTGTCCGGGTCGTAGGTTACGACCTGCAACACGCCGTTGCGAATTTCAAAGGGCAAAATCAGGTGATTAATAGCAAAGGAGCGGGGGATAGTCTTGGTGACAATTTCGATATCCAGTTCGAGGGGGTCAAGCTTTTTGAAAGGGATACGTAATTTGCGGCTTACGGCCCGCATAATCAGTTCTTCCGTGAGAATCGTTGCCTGATGGCCCGGTTGATGCACCGATATCTCAAGTTTAAGGGATGCGAGGATATCCACCATATCAGGATACCCCCTTCCTGCTTGCTTCGGCCCTCCCTGCAGCTTGAGAAGCTGTTGGCTTTGCCGTTCCTTGTGACGGAGCACAAACTGTTTCTGTTTCGCAGTTAATAAGCGCTGCGCAATAAGCAGATCAAGGAGTTTTTCGCTGTTCAGCAATCCCATAATATACGTAAGCGTCCCTTATTGGTCGACCTGATTATCTCTGTCGTCATCCTGCGTGCCGATGCCGATGTCAGCAAAATTCCAGTCCGGCATGGTCAACTCTGGAAGCCACTTGTCCAGACCCCATTTGGGCGGATCACCGGCTGCCAGCCTTTCCTGCAAAGATTTTGCCTTTGGAATAATCGAAGCGTCAGGATACATGGTGAGAATATATTTTAGGCGATGCTTGGCCTGATCATATTTTTTCGTGCGGACATAGAAAACGGCAACATAGTACTCATGGTTGATAATAAATTCCTGGGCCGCTCGAATTCTCGCCTTGGCTTCTCTGGTATAAGGCGAATCCGGATAGGTACGTAATAAACGGGAAAAGGATTTGATAGCATCCTGGGCTCCTGTCGAATCCCGATCAATACGATCGGTGCGGGAATAATCGCACATGCCGATCTGGAACATGACATAGGGAATAGCCTCATTAGCGGGATGTCGTTCCTCAAACTCTTTGTACAGCTCTTTGGCCTCTTCGTAATTATCGTTATAATACTCGCAATCGGCCAGTTTTAATTCAGCCAGCAGCGCTTCAGGACTAAAGGGGTAACGATCCTTGATCTCCTGAAAGGCTTTCATAGCGCTATTATACCGGCCTATCTTGTAGGCCTCCATACCCTGTATAATCAGCTTTTCTGCTGAGTCAAATTTCTCTTCCTTTTCTCCGCCTGAGCCAAAAACAGACCAAGAGCTGAACATCCCTTCCATGGTCGCACAACCGGTTAGGGAAAGACAGACTGTGAGCAAGAGAAGGTATGTGGTGGTTCGCAGTCGTGTGCTGCGTTGATTATTGGATCTTTTAACTCTCATTATATGATACTCCTGATTCGAGAAGAAATTAAAATATAATCGCAACTTCTCAACAAGTGGCGTTAACTAATAAAATTAGCACCTTATAGTATTGAAAATATTACAAGACGCAAAACACATACCAACAGTGCAAGCTCGATATATCAACGAATTAAAGAGTTACACAGCATGACAAAGTATAACCTATATGAAATCCTTCGCTACCACCACTTATTGAAAAGTTCCATATAATCATTTTGTTAAAAAAATGAGCTGCATCCTGCTTATTATTCTGTCGGTTTCGGAAGAGATGTATCAGCAATGATGTAATGGGGTCTCTTTTTTACCTGCATAAAAATCCTGCCGATGTACTCTCCGCAAATGCCAAGACATATCAGCTGAATTCCCCCGAGAAAATATATCCCGGACATCACAGAAGCCCAACCGGATATTGCACTGTCACTGAAGAGACGGACGAAAATTGCATAGAAACCATAAAAAAAACTCATGCCGGAGATAAGAAAACCGAGGAGCGAGACAACTCTGAGAGGCAGGACACTAAAGCCGAGCAAGCCACTGCTGGCAAGGCGCATCATTTTACGCAGGGTGTATTTTGTTTCACCAGCTACCCGGTTATGTGCTGTATAAAGAAGTTCATGCTGCCTGAAACCGCTCCAAGCAACATAACCGCGAAAAAAAAGATCTGTTTCTTCCTGCTGTTTTAATACAGCAACGACCTTTTTATCCAGCAGGCGAAAATCCGCTGTTCCCGGTTTCAGGTTCAGCTCTGATATTTTATTGAAAATTCTGTAAAAATTTTTTGACGTTAGCCTCTTAAGGAAATGTAATGTTTCTTTATCTCGTCGATTGGTAATAATTACATCGTATCCTTTTCTCCACAGCGCGATCATTTCCGGTATTAAGGCCGGAGGATGCTGCATGTCCCCATCCAGGCTGATCACAATGTCTCCTGTGGCGAAATCATATCCAGCCTTAAGCGCATTCTGATGGCCAAAATTTCGTGAGAGGGAAAGATAGTGGACATTGCTGTCAACTTCCTGCAATTTTATGATTTCATGTAAGGTTCCGTCACTGCTGCTGTCATTGATAAAAAGAAATTCGTAGTGATCCATAACGTCATCAACATAACGCAAAATTTCATGATAGACAGCCTGAATATTTTTTTCCTCATTATATACAGGGAGAAGGAAAGAAACCTTGAGTGTACCCTTGTGCGTCCTCATAACATACTGATATCACGAAAGAAGCAAAGCGAGAGAAACAGAGCCGCTTAAAAGACCGAGCATATTTTTCCAGTTCATCGTTTCCCCAATCCATATCCCGTAAAGAACAACCAAGAGCACGACACCTATTGTCATGACCGGAGCTACCTTGCTTATGGCAAAATATTGCAGAGCCATATAGTAGGCAACAAAGGAAAAGAAATAGAAAAATATACTTTCAGTAATATAAAAAAACCATTGCAGTTGTTTGTCTTCAAGCAAAGTTGCCTGCTTTAGGCATATCTGTGCCAGTGAAGAAAAAAGAACCCCGCCAGCCATATACAGCCATTTGAAGTCTGCTGCAGCCATTAAAGCATTCCTCCGTAGAATTTTTCCCTTATCAAGGAGTGTAACAACATATTGAATCGTAGAACGCAACACGATGGCATTTAAACTGATGTCGCCTCTGAGATCAAGAATGCATCATCTCTTCCTGAAGGGCTTGCTATACGTTGTAACCAGCAAAATTTAAGATGTTCTTTTGAAAAAAATCTTACAAGACGACAGGGATATTTTTCTCACCATGTATTCTTTTATAAATATACCACTGGTACCAATCGAGCCAATGTACTCCGGCGTCTTTAGAATAGTAAGGGTCTTTTCCTTGTAACACTCCAGCGATTTTTTTAGTCCAAGAAAGTACTACATAATCTCTTCGATTAACTATAGTCTTCCAGGGAGGCGGCCCTTTACGCTGTTCATGCATGGTGACCAGATAATAAGAAGTCCCTTCTTTTTTGGGCGGGGCAGTGGAAATATTGTACTTTTTCCCATAGAAACGCGGGGTAAATCTCTGATAATATGCTATAAGATGTGCCACCAACTCCCCTTCTGGGTCACCCTTAATCATCGGAATAGAAACATATTCATCAAGATCGTGTAGAGTAATAACAGACTCGATTATCTCTCCTTCAGCATGACGTAAACTGTGCTGGACAACGGTCTGCAAAAGAAAATTATAATAATTGCTGCCGATAAAAAAGACAAGAAATGCCAACATGGCTACCTTAAGGACAGGGAGGGCATGTCTCAGATAACGTTGGGTGAATTCAAGAAGAAATTTAACAGAAAAAGCGAGGAGCGTGGTGAAAACAGGTATCAGGATATACCAATAACGAAGAACCTGGGCCCATGAGGTACAGACAATCAAATACAAACAAATAAACTGTCCAAGAAGAAACAAAACAAAGGCTAATTCCTTTCTTGAGTTGCGCTGAACCAACCGAACAGCTATTCCCAAAAATAAGAACAGGCAAAGGGTAAGGAAACTTGCCGCAATATAAGGAGAAGTCGTTACTTGGAACAATTCCTTGAAAATCCACTTGCTATTATTCAGCAATAACTCCAAGGTAATAGGTGACACGCCGTAGCCACTACTCTTTGAAGCATAAAAAACCTGGGTTGTCGTATACACAAAAAGAGCAAGTAGAGGCAAACCGACCAAGAGCTTGTGCCAAACAAATCTTTTCAAGACTAAGGCAAAATAAAAAAGCAGTATCCAAGCCATGACCGCAATATTGATTTCCTTGGAAAAGGAACTTCCGGCATAGGCAAGAAGGAGTGTACCGTAGATTTGCAAAAGACGTGGTACGATATGCTGACTTTTTTCTTGCTGAACGATCAGCTGAGCTATGGCCCAGTTACATAGCCCAAGAAAAAAAACTGTATTGAGTTCCTGAGGTCCGAGGCGAGATACCGGTGAGTTGGGAAAAAAGAGCCACAGGTAAACAAGAAAGGCCAAAGAGAGCAGAGAAGAGGATACAGGTACAGCAATGCTCTCTGTAGACGGATTTTTTTCCTGCTGAGGCTTAAAACTGAGGAATGCCAAAGCAAAAGAAAGCAGAGCCCCGAAATGAAGAGCCCATCTGGCCAAATGATGTAACCAAGCGGCTGGGCCAAACAACTTCCAGGTGAACATATTGTACAGATCAAAAAACGGTCGATACCGTCCGTTGCCGAACTCTAAGAATGCCATGTTGAACCACTTGAAAAATCTCTTGGAATTATCAAGAAATTCGACATAATAACACATACCGAGATCGTCAACCAAGGCGAAGGGCGTGGTCAGCGAGTAGTACAGTACCGGAACAAGGAGGAGAGATGGCAGAAAAAAAAGGACATAAGGTACCACTCCCCTCCTTTTCCTGTCGTCTTGCAGATTATCTTCCTTTGCGTTGTCTTGGTTGATCATTGTGATGATTTCTACCCTTGCATCCCCGCCACAGCCTCTTTGACCAAGGCTGCCACAGTGGTTTTGACCGGATCACCTTGTTCGTAGAGCGTGATCTCCGTCTCATCCTTTTGCAGGGCCATAATCTGGAACATTGCCTCCTTAGCCTTGATACGCCCTAACAGACGAGCCATGAGGCCGCGCACTACAGGATTCTCATGCTCCAAAAAATGAAAGGTGGAATAAAACGGTGTGCTGCGGATCAGATCCGGTCGGCTGACCGCAACCTCGCTCAGGCCCCAGAGGGCGGCCTCCTGCGTTCCTTCATCACCTATAAAGTTAAGCAGATGGCGAGTAAAGGCCCCGTAGATATCTGTCCGGGCGGAAATAATCGCGCCGATGGCCTCGACCATTCCCCAGGGCATGGAGGCGGAGTCTGAGCAGGATTCAAAGAGCCGGTGCAGCATATCCGCTACCGGAGCCGGTTCTCGGGTGGAGAGTCGGGCCCCAACCTGCCCGATCAGCCAAGCTGTTTTGTAGCGTTTATTAGGCTCAGGCTCATAGAGCAGGCGTTGCATAAAACGCAGAGTCCGCTTATCGTCAAAACACAGGTCCAGCAGCCCATTAATATCATTGGCCTCAACCAGCTTCTTGACGATCATTTTGGAGGCCCGTTTCTTTTGCCGCTTGGGATCACGGGCCGGTTCCACCTCAGGAATCACGTAGCCAGCAGGGCCTTTTTCGCTTTCTGCCAGGGCAGTTTGGGCCTCATGTTCCTTCTTCTTGGCAAAACGATCGGCAATCTCTGCCACGTCTTTATGGAGGCGGACAAAATAGAGCACCCCGCGTACGCCCCGACCGTCCAGGTTTCTCTTGGGACAGATCTGATGGGTGACATCGTCATAATCTTCCACCCGACCGGTGAGGTAGTCGTCTTCCGGGACCAGCTCCCAGGCCAGATCCCATTCTTCACCGCAGGCATAGACCAGACATTCCACCATGGCAGAACCGACATTATGGCCAGTGACATCACAGGCATAAACAGCTCCACATTCGCATCGACCCACCGGAAACTCGGTCATTTTGCGTTGCAGGGCCTCCACAGGACGCCCCACATCCATGCCGCAGAACGGGCACCACGGCTTCGTATTTACTTGTTTTTTCCCTGCCATTATGCCGCCAATTTTTCTTCCAATCCTTGAGTGAAACGCGGATCAACTGCGTAGCCCAATTCCTTGGCCTTATCCATGTTCCGCTTAGCTTCCTCATAAGCACCGGAGAAATACAGGGCCACAGCCAAATTATTTCGGGCCATACCATTATCCGGCTCCAGGGTGACGGCCTGACGAGCAGACTCCACAGCCTTCTCGTCCTGCTCCAGCATGGTGCAGACGGAGGTCATGTTGAGCCAAGGGGTCAGAAGGTGGGGGTCAATCTGGATGGCCTTTTCATAGCATCCCAGGGCTTCTTCAGCTTTCCCTTCATGCTGGCGGATCAGGCCAATATTGACATGGGCCTCTGCCATCTTCGGGGTAATCTTCAGAGCTTTTTCATTCAACTCCAGGGCCTTCGGGACATCACCTTTATCAAAATAGATAGCACCGAGGTTGATGTAGCTTTCCACGGAATGGTCGTCCAGTTCAATGGCTTTTTCTAGCTCACTGATAGCATCGTCAATCCGGCTAGCCTGGCGATAAACCAGACCGAGTTTATGATGAGCGATGATATTCTCTGGATTTTCTTTGCATATTTTCTCCAGCTCACCGATAACGGTGTCCAGGGAGACTTGGGTCTGTTCTTCTGACATTTTTTATTCCTTATTATATTACAAGAGGTTAAATCTGATACCTATACTTTTAACGTAATGAAAACGCAATTTGCTACATTATAGGCATTAATGGAAATGTGGCAAGCGATAAACGCAGAAACGAAGCCTTGTAACGAGGTGGCAGCATTAAGGGGAATTCTTGTCAGCAAGGCCCAGGTTGTTTTTTACGATACATTAAAATGGGTTGCTATAAGAAATTTTGCGGCGCAGTTCCACCGTAGCATGATATGCAGAAAAGGGACAAGAGAGCGAGCCTCTTTTTTTCAAAGGCCTTCTTTCTGCTGGGCCGCCAAATTAATAGGCGTGGGTGCCGAGCACCACCTTGATACCCATATTTTTTTCCAAGGTCACTTGCAGATCATCAAAGTTGATCGGACATCCGGCCATCTCCATAGCGGATTTCATACAGGTACCGAGGTGAAGAACCTCAATGGGCCTGTCGAGGCTCTTGGTGGTCTCATTGAGCAATTTCACCTTGGGCACGGTCAGACCGGGGCAATCACCGCAGTCGGTCATGGCGACCAGTTCGATGTCATCATCTTTGTACTGGGCAAAGGCACCATTTTTTTCAGAGATAGCCTTATAGCATTTTGCACAGGCAACGCAGGATTGATCTTTGATTCGTTTACAGTAAAGAATTGCGACTTTAGACATGTGGTTTTCCTTTTTTAGATAGTAATATATATAACATATGGATACGAATTGAATATTCGGTAGCAGCCACGGCTCGGGTATGCAGCTCTAGCGCATCCGCCAGTCTGCCGGAGTAATCGGGCTGATTTATAGCCGCTATTGCACGGTTGCCATAATCGCCCTCCTCTTGAGTTAACCATTCGGCATCACAGCACGATTATATGATAGGCATAAAGCTCTTGTTATCCTGCTGCAACCGCAGGCTGTTAGTCAGCCAGCATAAAAAGCACTCAAAAATTACGCGGTATCCGCAGCACCTGCCCAGGGAAGATCTTATCCGCATCCAGAACAACATGCTGATTGGCCTCCTGAATAACCCTCCATTTGGACGCATCGCCCTCGAAATACTGCTGTGCAATGGCCGACAAGGTCTCTCCTGAAGCAATCTTATGCTCCCAATATCCTGTATAGCCGGGCAAGATCATCGGCCCGAACAGCACGGGAATAGTAACAGAAGGCGACTCTACCCCTTCTTCACCGCCGCTGTCGTCCGCTACCCGTACAAATAGGCGACTGAGCTTGAAGCTGTGGGTGTCAGGAATGGTGATGCTGGCTTGAAACTGACGCATTCCCATTGGTCCGGCCTTTGCAGCAGCAGTATATTCATCATGCCCCTCACTGACGTAAATGCTCAGGTGCCCTTCAAAGCCCGCTGCGTTACCCGCAATTAGTATCTCCTTATCCATCAAATCAAACGGTTGCGGCTGTTGTATTTCGATGTGCATAATGAGCCTCCTTTTTTGACTTTATAGGGTATTCGGGATATACTGTTCCTTCGGCTGCTACACCGCCAAGGTGTTAAACCGTTCCTCACAGGAAAGCACCCGCTCTTTTGCGGCCTCGACAAGGACCTGTTTGGCTGTCTCGACATCCTTTTGGATCTGTGCAGACAGCTCCTCAATCGAGTTAAATTTCACTTCCCCACGCAAATAACGAAGTAGATTGAGCCGGATAGGTTGACCGTAAATATCTTTATTGAAATCGAAAATATGCGTTTCAACAACCAGTTCGTTCGCTCCGAAAGTAGGATTATAACCTATATTAGTAATGCTACCATACATCTTGTCGTTATATAGCACCTGAGTCACGTACACACCTTTTTTCGGGCAGAGATCCTCTTCAGAAAGCTTCAAGTTTGCTGTGGGAAAGCCTATTTCCGACCCTCCCCGCTGTTTGCCTCGTTGCACCTCGCCATGGATATGGTAGCAGCGACCGAGTAAATTGCGCACATCACGCATTCGACCTTCCATGACCAGTTCCCGTATCTTGGTGCTGGAAACCAGCATTTCTTCTTCATAATGGGCCTCAACCACTGTGACCGGAAATCCTCTTTGTTCACCTTGACCACGGAGGAAATCAATATTCCCTTCTCTGCCCCGGCCAAAGGCATAATCATAGCCGACCACCAGTTCGCGGACCCCTATGGTGTCGCAGAGGATATTATTGACAAAATCAGTGGCTGTAGTTTTAGCAAAATCCAAGTCAAAAGGAAGAATGATGAGGGCATCAATTCCGGCCATGCGGATCAGTTCGATTTTTTGCCGAGTCGTGGATATCAACCTGATACCTTCAGGTCGCAATACCTTCAGTGGATGCGGGTCAAAAGTGATAGCCACCGAGGTGCCGCCGCTGCGTTTGGCTCGAATCGCCACCTCGTGAAATAATAATTGGTGTCCCAGGTGCACCCCGTCAAAATTGCCGATAGTGACTACTGGACGTTTAAATGGTCTTTTGATTTCTTGTGGATTTCTGTACAGCTGCATATATTTTTTTTATTGCCTCGTTTGATCATGCGGGTCATTTTTTATTTTTCCGATGCATTTGACCGTTTCGGAAAAACAAGCATATTGCCTTTTAGGCAAAATAGAATATGTACTCCAACCAGCCAAAACCCGCAAACAGTTCATGTGTCCCAGAGAGAGACATATTCATTTTTTTATAAAGGGAGACGAAAAAACAATTGACAGCAGGCAAAAAATAAGGCATATTCTTTTCGCCGTGCCGAAGTGGCGGAATTGGTAGACGCGCTAGGTTCAGGGTCTAGTGGGCGTACGCTCGTGGGAGTTCGACTCTCCCCTTCGGCACCATATTGAGTTCCATCTCGTCTTTTGACGTTTAACCCGCAACCTTCATTGGTTTGCGGGTTTTTTTGTTTTTTCCTCTCCTTCAGATATCTTTACCCCTACTGCATCGTGCGATACTTGCTGTTGGCAAGTATCGCGACCGTCCCCCTTTTTATTGCCAGGCTGTTTCCCCCCTCCCATAAATACACTCCGCAGTGAACTTCCCCTGTTTACTTGGCGAGAGCGAAGGAGAAGACGCTTGTGGTTCGCTCATGAAAAAGGCCCCTCTGTGGGGGAAAGCAGGAGACGGATTACCCCTGTCACCCTCCAGGGAGGCCCTGAACTCACTTTGTTACGATTATTCGAAATTAATTAAAATTATAGCGTAAAAAAAACTGTACAGCGAATGTAAAAAACTGTACAGTGTTGACAAAGAGAGCATGTTTTTTCCTTCTGCGCCTAGCCCCTGATGATGACTATCAAAAGTCGAATAAAGACAGAAGCAAACTTGCGCATGCAAAGAGTTTTCAAGTGCGCACTTAGGGGGCCGGGCAGTTGCTTCATAGATGCCAAAACATGTAATCATTACAATAAAAAGGAGATGCATTATGAAGAAAATGGTAGGGCTAATACTTGCCTATCTTCTTCTCAGTGCGACGTCGCTACTTGCTGTTGATAGCGTTCAATTTATGAGTACTGAAGAGTTGAAAAAAAACCTCAATGCCGAAAATATATCTCTTTTGGATGCAAGATCTGAAAGAGGCTGGAGTACCAGCGACGTGAAAATCCCAGGTGCCATCCGGGTAACATGGGATAATTTTGATGAATGGACGGCTTCTTTACCAAAAGCCAATAAATTGGTCCTCTATTGCTCATGAGCCAACGAAAGAAGCAGTGCCAGATTGGCACGCAGGTTCGTATCGAAAAGTTTTACCGATGTCTATGTTCTTGAAGGGGGCTGGCGAAAATGGAGAGCCGACGATCTTCCGGTAGAAAAGAAGTAAGTTTTCCTACTTGCAGAAGTTGGCATAATCCTCTGCCCCGTTGATGAGTCGAGACAGGCTAAAAAACAACAAAAAGGATCAGCAACTATTTTACTAAAGGAGAAAATGTCATGAAAAACTTTCTACTGCTCGTTGTCGCGGTTTTATTGGGGATAGGAGGTGCTACCCAGGCACTTTCCGCTGATATCCAAACCATAAGCAAAGAAGAGTTAAGATCCAAGCTTGGTTCTTATGAGTACACTGTTTTGGATGTGCGTAGCGACCACCATTGGAATGCCAGTGACAACAAAATTCCTGGAGCGATCCGCCTGTCAGGTGATAAAATGGACGTTTGGGCAGAAAATTTCCATAAGAATACACCGTTGGTCCTGTACTGTGCTTGCGAAGGCCTGGGGAGTAGCGGCAGATTGGCCCGTCAGCTTATGGAGAAAGGATTCACCCATGTCTATGCGCTCAGTGGCGGCTGGACCGATTGGCTTACGAACAGCTACCCGATTACTCACAAATAACAAAAAGTAAACGGAAACAAAACATTACTTCAGCGGAACCAATTTATCCTTGGCTAAACGACCTCCCTGCTCTTGAGCAGCTTCCCGATAGCAAATCCGGACAGTATTGCCGGATTCCATCTCTAATCGACTATAGGGCAAATGCAACGTCACTGTATCCCCGGATACAGTGACGGCGCTCTTTTCAAGCGTCCCAAAAGATCGTCTTTCATTCCCATCAATCTGATAAAGGCTTACATCAATCCCCCCTGAACCACCCCTTGCGTCCTTCTCTTGCTGGGCAACAAGTTGTACTTGCACATCCAGATCATAGCCACTTCTTCCCTGCTGCTGTCCAAAAGGTGTGCCGCCGGTTGCTTTATTCATGTCCGTATCCAAGTAAAAGCTGATCAAGGGATCAAAACTTCCTGCATCAACGGTCAGAAAATAGGCGGAAAGGGGACGGGTCATGGTGACCGTGAGCAGAAGCTCGCCTCGATCTCCTTTTGCCGAGACCTCTTTTATATCCAGAAAGGGATTATGTGTGTCCCCAATAGGGTCACGCCAAATCAGAAAACCATCCACAGAAGGGAGCTGGCGAACAATCGGAACCTTTATCTCTCTCGCGTCGATGGATTTTCGAGCGTCATTCTGTGGCTGGGGAAAGATGTCTGCACCAAGGGTATGATTTACTTCTGTCTGCACCTGCTTGATAACTTCTGGAAGCTGTGGACCAAGAGCAACAATGGAGCCGATAAAGGCAAGCAAAGGGAGTAAAAACCCGAACACGCCCAAAAGAACCCAGAACCATCCCAAGCTGAAGGAAGAATCAACCTCTCCAGAGCACTCCTTGAGATCATGGTAGACAGTCACCATGTAGAGCATCAGAAACGGGGTAAAAAGCAAGGAAAGCAATGGCCCCACAAAAGGAACCAGACTTGCCAAGACAAAAAGGATCAAGACCAGCAGGAGCTTGAGCAATATGTTCCACCAATGCCCTCGGACATACAGACGACTGGCAAGAAGCGCATCAATGCCTGTTCGCTCTTCCTCCACCATGATGAAAAAACAAAGGGACATGGATAGGGCCAGAGCCAAACCCGGGATAATCAAAAAAACAGATCCTGCTATGACGATGCCTATATAAAGGCTGCTGATCCAGAGCAAGGAAAAGACATATTTCCAGCTCGTTATGAGCCCGTTTAATACGTTACTGTCTTGCCGAACAGTCACTGTAAGAATCGCAGCATGACACCAGGTCATCAGCAGAACAGCAAGAAAGAGCAAGAGAGCTCCTATTCCGATAACTGCTGGATCGAGCAGAATTTCTTTAAGATCACCCGTAAAAAAAGGTTGTCCTCCCAAGAAAAAAAACGCTGCTGCTCCTCCAGCGACGAGGAGGATAATGCTCACAAGGAGAGAAAAGAGAGAGACAAGCCCAATAGGGATGACTCTGCTTTTGTACAACGTCCATGTTTCGGAAAAAATCTCTTTTATATTTTTTAGTTGATCTTTTTCCATGCCTTTCTTCCTTGGTACACCATTAAGGTCAGTATATTAGAGGGTCAGTTTCGTTCCAAGCCAGGCCGTTTATTCAATCAAGCCACGAACCTGCTCTTCATCCACTCCGGTCAGCAAAATTTTTTTCATACGACTCTGCAAACCGCTCTTAATCGTTACAGCGGATTTAGGGATCTTTAAAGACTTTGCAAAAAAGGCAATAACCGCCTTGTTTGCCTTGCCATCCACAGGAGGCGCATTGAGTCGCAATTTTACGGCATCTCCGTGCAGACCGACGATTGCATTTTGACCGGATCTGGGCTGCACGTAGAGAGAGAGTAGAAGGCTGCCGTCAGCTTGGGTGTGCAGATAGGGCATAGCGCGGACTATGGTTAGATAATGGCTTTCTCAGTGCAAAGACATTCCTATTTGAGACAGGGTGGGGACAATAAAGCTTTGCAGAAAAACAAGGGCAAGTATGAGCAGCATCGGGCTCAGGTCAAGTCCTCCCATGGGGGGGACATAACGACGTATTTTTTCCAAGACCGGATCGGTGGCCTGGACAAGAAATCGGACAATAGGATTATACGGGTCTGCGTTGACCCAGGATATGATTGCCCGACCAATGACGATCCAAATATAGGCGCTAAAAGCGACATTAACAAGCTTGGCCAGGGCAAGCAGGAAATTTCCGAGCATAAACATGGAGACATTTTAAGGTGAGGGTTGGTGGTTTCGGCTTTCTTATGAAGAATCGGGACAATACCCCTCTCCTTCAGAGAAGGACAACGTGTTCCGACGAGTTATTCATGATACATGAGGAGGCGTACAGAGTAAATAGCTTATAAGAAAATATGGACAATCATAAGAGAATATGGTCCTTATTTGATCATGCTGATCAGCTTGCCCGAGAGAGAACTGAAGCCCTGTGTTCTTGCTTGGTGGCCTTAACACACCGGTTCTCGCCTTCTCCAAACTGTCTACTCGCTCATAGAAATCCATCAGAAATCAACGCACTCCCGGCCCCAAAAAGGCTATTGGGAAAATCAGCCCTTATTCGCTTTCAGGATACAGTCAAGCTCACATGCCGCTGCATAGGCGGTGATTTCCTCTTGCAAGAATTGTACATAAGGGCAGTCGGTTACTGCAAGGAGAGAATTTCTCATCATATATTTTCTGCTCTGTTCCATCGGTTCAAGAATATAACTGAAGATCTGCGGACGGCGGCAAACCTGGGGGCGCTGACTGTACACGGTGCAGCGTCCGTTCAGCTCAAGAGCGGGACAGGATGACTCCCTGGGCAGAATCATGCTCCAGCCGTTTTGCCAATGCACCAGTTCCGGGGTGCCGGTACCGCATTGATCCGCATCAGCACCGTGATAAAAAGGACGTCCATCGACCTGCAAAACACCACCATCATCCGTCGCCGAATCAAGGGCCAGCCTGCTCCGACTCTCAGGTGTATCATGACGGGGAAGGGCAAAGAGTTCCGTTTCCGAAGCCTGCAAGGGGATCTCAAAGAATTCCTGGGCCATTGCTTTCTCCGGTCCCACGCAGCAGAGCGTACAGTTACAAGGCCCACAGAGCCGGGAGTTGATCTCCTCCAATTCCGCTTCCACAATGCGCTGATTGATCAAGGCTGTACATGCCGTTACCGCATCCACCGGCTGGCCGGACTCGTCCACCACCTCTGCATCCAGCTCATCCGGTTGCTGGTCAGTACCCACAGTTCCCAGTTTTTCCAATAACTGGAGCTGATCAAGATAACGGCGCAGCAGTTTTTCCGGCTCCGCATAGACCGCGTAGGATGTCTCAATCGGCTCTGTCATCTCGGCAATGATATCTTCAACCTTTGCCTCAGGGCCGCTGAGCTGATACATGAATTGTACTATAAAGGCCAGCGGTAACACCGGCTGCCTCAGCAACGCTATTCCATCCTGAAAATCTTCTTTCTTCACCTTTCTATTCACCTTCTGCTCCCCTCTTCTTCTCCATAAATTTGAAATTGCCTTTCAAAGTACACAAGATTCAAATCGAAAACAAGCAGGAGCGATGTTTTTTCCATGCAGCTGAAGTTGCCTTTCTCCTTTACAGCAGGCAAGAAAATTATTAGGTATCAGCTTGCGGAAAAAAGAGACGCTGTTGCCCTGATAAAAATGCGCTGACTCCGCCCAAAAATGGCGGAACGCACAATCCGGGTATTTTTTGAGAGATGCTGCAAACAGCACAATATCATCTCCTCAATTTCGCGAAATAATTTTTCAAGTTTACTTCTGACATACTTCCAATAATGGCTATCAGAGAAATAATGACCTATCCTGCTCCGGTACTCCGGAAAAAAGCAGTAAAAATAGAAGAGTTTGATGACGCGCTCCGAGAATTGGCCGAAGATATGGCCGAGACCATGTACGATGCCCAAGGCGTCGGCTTGGCAGGCAACCAAATCGGTGTTGCCCGCCAGATAGTGGTGGTTGATATCTCGACCGAGGAGGATGAACAAAAATATATCGTCCTTATCAACCCTGTTATCTCCGAGGGTGAAGGCAAGGTCTGCGATCAGGAAGGCTGCCTGAGCGTCGTGGAGTACTCTGCCAAGGTGGACCGCTTTCAAAAGATCAGGGTCACGGCCCAGGATCCAGAAGGAAAAGAACTGGATTTCATAGCCGAAGACCGCTTTGCCCGGATCATCCAGCACGAAGTGGATCATCTGCACGGCAAGTTGTTCATTGACCGGATAAGCAGCCTGAAACGGGGCCTGTACAAGAAAAAGCTGAAAAAAATATTAAAAAATCAATAGGAAAATCAAGGAATGAGTGAGCCTCTGCGTATCATTTTCATGGGGACCCCCGAATTTGCTGTGCCCAGTCTTCATGCCCTGCTCGACTGCCCGGAACAGGTAGTGGGCGTGGTCTGCCAACCGGATTGTAGGCAGGGACGGGGAAAAAAACTCTGTCCGCCGCCGGTGAAAGTCCTGGCGGAAAAGGCAGAGATTCCTGTCCTCCAACCAACCTGCATCTGTAATGATGCATTTTTTGAGGCGATCAGCGCCTTGAAGCCGGACCTGATCGTGGTCACAGCCTACGGCAGGATCCTGCCGGGCCGCCTGCTGAACCTCCCCCGTTTGGGCATCATCAATGTCCACGGCTCGCTCCTGCCCAAATACCGGGGAGCAGCTCCCATTCAATGGGCAGTCATCAACGGCGAAACCGAGACCGGGGTCACTATTATGCAGATGGATGAGGGCGTGGATACCGGTGATATCCTGCTGCCGCTCAGCCTGCCGATCACAGCAGAAGACACCAGCGGCACCCTGTTTCAAAAACTGGCTGATCTGGGCGGCCAGGCCCTCTTTGAGGCGATATCGCGAGTCAAGCAAGGCGATTTGCCCCCGACCCCACAGGATGACGCACTGTCCAGCCCTGCTCCTATGCTCAAAAAGGAGATGGGCCAGCTGGACTGGAGCAAATCTGCAACCGAGCTGCATTGCCTGATTCGCGGCCTTGACCCTTGGCCTTCAGCCTACAGTTTTATTGACAAGAGACGTTTCCGGTTCTTCAAACCGCAGGTCATTCAAGGCGAGGTCAAGGAAAAACCCGGCACCCTCTGTCGGGCGGATAAAAACGGTGTCCTGATAGCCACAGGCAAGGATTATCTGCTGATCCGGGAGATTCAGCCCGAGGGCAAAAAGCGGATGTGCGTTCAAGCCTGCATCTGCGGGATGAAACTGCCCATCGGCGGACAGTTTAGCTGAAACTTTTACCTGACCCTCCCTATGTCGTTCCTGGGTAAAAAAATCTGCTTCCTGGACTGCTTTTCCGGAATCAGCGGCAATATGTTTCTGGGCGCTCTGCTCAATGCCGGGCTGTCGCAGGAGGCCCTCCAAGAGACGCTCAGTCATCTGAAGCTTCCGGGCTGGCAACTGCTCTACACCCCCGTCTCCATCTCGGGATTGCAGGCCGCCTCGGTTCAGATTGAGGTTCAGGCAGATGAGACCGGGGTCCATCGCCATTTATCCGATATCCGCACCATCTTGGAGCAATCAGACCTCGACCAGGTTATTGCTGATCGATCTCTTGTTGTCTTCACTCGATTGGCCAAGGCTGAGGCCCATGTCCACGGTACAATTCCTGAGAAAATCCATTTCCACGAAGTGGGTGCCCTCGATGCGATCATCGATATTGTCGGATCTGTTGCTGGTCTCCACCTTCTCGGTATAGAAGAGGTTATCTGTTCTCCCCTGCCCATGCCGGGGGGGGGCTGGGTCCGTTGCCAACACGGGGATATTCCTCTACCTGCCCCGGCGGTCTGCGAACTGCTCAAAGGCCTTCCTATCTACGGGGACAGCCTGCAACAGGAGCTAGTCACCCCCACAGGCGCAGCCTTGGCTGCCGAGCTGAGCAGCTCGTTCGGGACTATACCGCCCATGACCCTGGAACAAACCGGTTACGGCGCAGGCACCATGCAACGGCAGGACGGGCGTCCTAACCTCCTCCGCCTACTCATCGGCCAAAGCCATACGGTTACGGAGGCTCAACAGGTGGAAGTCATTGAAACCCACTTGGACGACTGGAACCCGGAACTCTGGCCCCATGTTGCTGCCAAGCTGATGAAGCAAGGCGCCTTGGATGTCAGCCTTGTGCCTATTCAGATGAAAAAAGGTCGTCCCGGTTTTCTCCTCCGCCTGCTTGCCGACCCGGCCCAGGCCACTCATCTCAAGAATTCCATCCTCAACGAAACCTCGGCCATCGGTCTCCGCTTTCATACGGTTCAACGCATGACCCTGCCCAGAACCGGCATTGAGCTGACAACCCCCTGGGGCATAGTGCGGGCAAAAAAGGTAACAACCTCTGAGGGTGCCAGGATTACCCCGGAGTATGAGGATTGCGCAAAACTGGCCGAAGAACAGAATATCCCTTTGCAAAAAATTTATACTGCGGTTACAGCGTTGAGCGGCACAGTGTCCACTCATCCTCACGAACCGCCTCTACAAGACAACAAGACGCTCTCGCATAATCATGGATAAACTCTTTATGTTCATAGCCACTGGCGCCTACAGCGGCTACCTGCCCAAGGCGCCGGGCACCTGGGGCTCTCTGGTTGGCGTCCTGCTCTGGGCACTGGGCCTGCACCAACTTCCGCCTACTGCCTATGCCGGTATGCTGGCAGGAATCTTGGTAATCGGCACGGCGGCGGCCGGGGCTGCGGAAAAAATCGTGGACCGGGGTGATCCCGGCCTGGTGGTCATTGATGAGATCCTCGGGCAGCTGCTTGCGCTGGCTCTGGTACCTTGGCATCCCTTAGCCGCTCTTGCCGGATTTGCCCTGTTTCGCTTCTTCGACATCCTGAAACCCTTTCCGGTGAGCTGGCTTGATCAACATATTCACGGCGGCTTGGGCATCATGCTGGACGATGTAATGGCTGGCATCTATGCCCTTCTGGTCCTGCAAGGCCTGCTCTGGTTGGTGGGAAGCTAAAAAACTCATGAATGATACGGTTACACGACCTGAAGGAGACAGGCAATGTCCTCACTGCTTGAAGTAAACAACATGACCCATTTTTTCGGGGGACTGCGTGCGGTGCATGGCTTCAATCTCAGCATTGAGCCGGGGCAGATCCACGGTCTGATCGGCCCCAACGGGGCAGGCAAGACCACGGTCTTCAACCTGATCACCGGGGTGTATACACCCACTGAGGGCACCCTCACCCTTGAAGGGGAAAATATCCGGGGCAAAGAACCGCATCACATCGCCTCAATGGGAATCGGCAGAACCTTTCAGAACCTGCTTCTCTGGCGGCACATGAATGTGCTGGATCATATCCGGCTGGCCCATTACTCCCAGCTCAGCTACGGCCTGTTCGGGGCCTTTTTCGCCACCCCGGCCTGCCGACGACAGGAAAAAAAGGTCAAAGATCATTGCTACAGACTGATGGAGACCTTTGATATCAGCCAGTTTGCCGACCATATCGTGGGCAGCCTGCCCTACGGAGCCCAACGCCGGGTGGAGATGGCCCGGGCCATGGCCACCAACCCGAAAATCCTTTTTCTGGATGAACCCACTGCGGGTATGACCCCGGACGAGCTGGTCAGGATGATTGCCATCATCCGCCAGGTGCATCGAGAATTCGGGGTGGCTATCTTCCTCATTGAGCATCGGATGAAGTTTGTCATGGAACTCTGCGATGCCGTGCAGGTGCTGGTCTTTGGCGAGGTTATCGCCCAGGGGCCGCCAGAGGCCATCCAGAATAACCCCAAGGTGATTGAAGCCTATCTTGGCACGGAGGATATTCACTGATGCAGCTTTGTGTAGAGAATCTCATTGTTTCCTACGGTAATATTCGGGCTCTGCACGGAGTGAGCTTTTCCGTCGAGCAGGGCGAGATCGTAACTATTATCGGGGCCAACGGGGCAGGAAAGAGCACTACCCTCCGGGCCATTTCCCGGATGATTCCGGCGGAATCGGGCTCAAAAATTGAGTTCATGGGGGAGAGTATCCTTAAATACAATACCGACAAGGTGGTCTCCAAGCTCGGTATCTCTCATGTACCGGAAGGGCGGATGATCTTCGGCAATCTCACCGTGACCGAGAACCTTACCCTGGCCGCCTTTGCCCGCAAGGATAAAGAGGCCGTGACCAAGGACCGCAAATGGGTTTTTGACCTCTTCTCGCGCCTGGAAGAACGGAAAGACCAGCTGGCCGGAACCCTGAGCGGCGGGGAGCAGCAGATGCTGGCCGTGGGTCGGGCCTATATCAGCGGCAGGAAGATCATGCTGCTGGATGAACCCTCTATGGGCCTTGCGCCTTTGCTTATGCTGGATATGTTCGAGTCGCTCAAGGAGATCAACCGGACCGGAACCACTATCCTCCTGGTGGAACAGAATGCCCGGCTGGCCCTGAAGTTTGCTCAGCGCGGCTATGTGCTCGAAAATGGAAAATTGGTCTTAGAGGGCAAGGCGGATGATCTGCTGGATGATCCGGGGGTGAAGAAGGCGTATTTGGGGGCGTGAGCCTCCTCACCACTCTGTCAACTGCTTCATATCACTCACGGTCCGTCCATTTCAAAACATCGTTCGGAGAATTACTCCAAACATGTTTGAAATGAAAAGCTTAATTCCACCACCCGAAAAGACGTAAAAACCGTTCACTCGGCAAAAAAATCCCTATGAAGACCCCGTTATTTTCCGACCTGACCCTGGAGGATCTCCTCCCCCATCGCGGCGATATGCTGCTGGTGCAAGAAGTTCTTGAAGTAGACAGCACCCAGGCACGCACCCTTTGTCGCCCGCAACCATCCTGGCCCATGGCCGATGCAAGCGGCGTTCCTGCCCTAATCCTGGTAGAACTGGCCGCCCAGACCGCCGGAGTGTACAACGGTTGGGACAGAATACAGACCAAGGGGGTTGATTCGGAAAAGATGGGTTGGCTCGTCGGCATCAAGAAAGCAGAATTTTCCATTGACCATCTCCCTTTTGGCTGCAATATTATCACTTGGGCGGAAAACACCTTCCGTTTTGAATCACTCCGGGAAGTTCACTGTGAACTGCACATTGACGACACATTAATCAGCAAAATGACACTTCAGCTCTTTCAGGCAAGCACAGATGAGTAAAGAACAGGACAAGGAACAAGAAATCGCCGTGGTGACCGGCGGCAGCAAGGGGATCGGCAGGGCCATCTGCGTTGAACTGGCCCAAAAGGGCTACTACGTTGTTATCAATTATATGGGGGACAAGAACGGGGCTGAACAGACCCTTGCTCAGGTTGAAGAGCAGGGCGGCCGAGGCGAAATCTGCCAATTCGATATCCGGGACAGAGAGACGGTAGAGCAGATCATTGAAGATATCGCACAGCGGCTGGGCAGCATTGACGTGCTGGTCAACAACGCCGGTATTATTGCCGACGGTCTGTTCATGATGATGGGCCCGGAAAACTGGCATTCTGTCATTGATACCAGCCTGAACGGATTTTACAATATGACCCGCCCGGTTCTGGAAAAGATGGTGCGTAAACGTAAAGGCTCCATCATTTCCATCTCTTCTGCCAGTTCGCTGATTCCCAACCGAGGACAGGCCAATTATGCGGCTGCCAAGGCTGGCTTGAATGCGGCCAGCAGGACAGTGGCGACCGAGGTTGCCCGACTGGGCATCCGAGTCAATGTGGTGGCTCCTGGGCTCATTGCAACGGATATGATCCAGGAGGCCCCCAAAGATCTGATCAAATCCATGATTCCTATGGCCCGTATCGGCAAACCGGAAGAGGTTGCCAAGGTGGTCGGCTTTCTCTGCTCGGATGCGGCCTCCTATCTAACCGGCCAAGTTATTTCGGTCAACGGAGGCATGGTCTAATGCAACGCATTCTCCTTTTCATCGGCCTCTGTCTCATTTCGGCGATCTCCGGCTCCCTCCTTATTATCAGGGCCGCTTCAGCCCTGCCTTCAGAAGAGAAAGACTTTCGCATTGAGTCTATCCAAGCGGATTTCACCCAGGAAAAGCATCTGAAGATCCTTGCCCGTCCCATTATTTCTACCGGGAAGCTCCTCTTTCAGACCCCTCGCTCCCTGCGCTGGGAGTATACCAGCCCGTTTTCCTCCATTCTGCTCATGCACGAAGGGAGGGTAAAACGAATCATTGAACGGGACGGTCGATTTCAAGAAGAAAAGGGCATGCAGCTTGATGCAATGCAGGTTGTCCTAACAGAAATCAGCAGCTGGCTTGATGGTCGTTTTACAGAAAATGAGCTGTTCTCGGTGTCTTTTCCTGACAGCAGCACGGTCCTGCTGGTCCCGAAAGACCAAGCCTTTGCCCATTTAATCGAAAAAATTGAACTGAAACTGGCTGATCAGCAAGGCCTGCTGGATCGGGTAACCATTATTGAGGGGCCTGATGCAACCACGGTTATGAGTTTCAGCAACAGGGTCTTGAATCAGGATATCCCGGCCACATCCTTTACACAAAGATGAAGCAAATTCTTTTTCCTTGCCTTATCGCCACGCTGTTCGCCCTCACAGCTTGCGGAGGGAAGCAGATAACGCTCCCCGTCCTGACCGAGACAGCATCGGGGCCCGGAGAAGCTGCTGATTGCCGTTCTGTCTTTCCCCAGGGGAACTGGCAGTTCGTTCACACCATTGATTTCAGTCTCAAGAGCGGAGGCGGCTCAACAGTCGTCGGCGTGACGGCCTTGACACCGGACAGCCTTAAATGCGCCTTGGTCACACCTGAAGGCTTCACGATTTTTTCCGGAACCTTGGACAGAGAAGACAACTTTGAAATCAAACGCGCTGTCCCCCCTTTTGACAAACCGGCCTTTGCTCAGGGCATGTTGGAAGACCTGCAAGCGATCTTCCGAGAACCGATCAAAGCAAGAATACAGCGCGGTCACCTTGGCGGCGATCCTCCTGCGGCAGTCTGCCGATATACAGACGACGCGAACAAGGTGACCGACGTTTTTCCAGAGGGAAATACCGATGCCTGCTGGCAGATCCGCAATTATACGGCGGACAAAAAGGTGACCCGTTCCGTCATTGCCCAAGCATGCCAAACAACAGGCCCCGCCCATATCCCACAAAAATTGGAACTCCAGACCTACGGCCCGATTGGCTATAGCTTAAAGATGCATCTCATTTCTGCTGAGCACCTCCCATAAAATCGAAAATATAAGAAATCTCCATCAGTATGCGATTTATTCGTCGGCCCGCTTGACTTTATCAATCTATTTGATAATAATAATTATAACGAATTAACAAATAGAATAGATAAGGAGGTGCCCCATGTTAACCCTTGCAGAACTTCGAAAAAATAGAACATTAGTCAACAGCATTGATTGGGCTATGACTCCAGAAAAAGCAGTAGAAATGTATCTGGAATGGGGAACAGGCTGGATTCGCGGTAACGATTTCGTCTCAAGTGCCGATGATGAGAGCTATTATTTTGTCATTTTTGACTGGGAAACAGAGCCGCCAGTAGTTACCCTGATTCATCGTACCCTTGAAGGTGCGGACGAACTCGCGAAAATTGAGGTACCGAAAGAACTCTTTGATGCTGCCTGCAAAGAGGATGGCAAAAGACCAGGAGGGACAGTCCATCGTCTGAATAGGAGTCTTCAAGACTGGTTGAATACCCGCATTGAAGGTCCGCCAGTTGAGTTTTTCAATATGGAGCAGTAAGGAGCCGGTAAAGAAAAACTCCGCAAAGATTTATACGTCTTTGCGGAGTGAAGAAGCAGTATTGTCGAACTGTTAACGAGATGGTGTCGTGGAAGGATTGATTTTCTCTACGGCATCACTCGGGGGCAGTGGCCCTAACAGCAACCTTTCTCTTAGCTTGCAGTACTTTTATCTTACGCCCACTCGTATTTCCATTGCCGGAGTCCGAAACTTTCTTTCGATTTTTTTTCTCACTCGCCTCAACGACCGGTACCGCAACAGAGACAGGAACAGCCCCTTCGACCTCAACACTATGACTTTCAAGAACGTTAATATCATCAGGAAAATCAGGAAGGATGGCCTCCTCTGTTTCCTGCGCAGGCAACAGGGAGAAATCCAGGTCTGTCAGCTGGCGGGAATGACGTAAGCGGGCCAGCACCCTACCCCGTCGATCACGTAGGCTCAGGATATCACCTCGAATGGTATATCTCCGGGTGTTATCCAGGGCCTGCAAAAAGGCATCTTCCACTTCCATACCAACAGGACAGGCCATGCGAGTCGCCGCAATCCGACTGAAGACGAACTCATTATCGGCAAAAAGCCAGCTACCGGTAAAATTATTACACCCGGCAGAACCCTGAATCAGCTGTTCACCGCTTTGAACCATGAGAAAGGGTGTCCTGCTCACAGTCTCCGGTTCCGGGGTCTTTCCGCCTACCTCCAGCAAATACCATCGATTATCGGCAATCGTTGCTATACGGCGTTCCTTGCCGTTACAGGAACGATAAAGGTCAATATTAACAGAACGCATAGGGATCAGGCGATCCCCTCTGCCGGATCGAGAGGAAAGGCGTACATCCAGAGTAACCAAAAGCGATTCCGGCCGACCATGCAAAATATCCTGATACGCCTGTTCGGCCTTGGCAGCCCTGCCCTTGTTGAGAAGTG
>CBFDDU010000030.1:0-26899 GCA_965603655.1 uncultured Candidatus Electrothrix sp.
AATTGAAATGTCCAAAAAATATGGGGGTTGGGAGGGTAGTTTACTATGTCTGTATTGATGAAGCCCATTGTATATCTGACTGGGGACATGATTTCCGACCGGATTATCGTCGTATTGTGCGTGTGTTACAGGCAATTCCATCGAACGTACCGGTTCTGGCAACCACAGCTACCGCAAATGACCGGGTCGTAAACGATGTTAAATCGCAGTTGGGCCAAAATATTATTCTTCAAAGAGGATCATTGGTCCGCAAGAGTCTAAAACTCCAAAATATTAATATGTCCAGCCCGGCCGCCCGAATGGCTTGGTTGGCGCAAATTATCCCAGTACTCCCCGGAAGCGGAATCGTTTACACGCTCACCCAGCGCGATGCTGAGCGTGTAACAGAATGGCTTCAAATCAACAGTATTGATGCCAAGGCTTATCATGCGGGCATATCGGATCGGCAAGATGGTGGTTCGGTCAAAGAAGAACGGGAACAGCAACTCCTGAAAAATGAAATCAAGGTGTTGGTTGCAACAGTGGCTCTTGGAATGGGCTTTGATAAGCCTGACCTTGGATTCGTTATTCATTTTCAACGTCCGGCATCTGTCGTGCATTATTACCAGCAGGTTGGCAGAGCCGGTCGTGCTGTCGATGAAGCTTATGGCATCTTACTATGCGGTGAAGAGGATGATCATATTGCCGACTTTTTCATACGGAACGCCTTCCCGCCCCAACAGCATATTTCAGAAATCCTGAATGCTCTGGATGAATCTGACAATGGGCTTTCCGTTCCAGAAATGCAGCGTGTCTTGAATTTGCGGAAGAACCAGATCGATAAGACCATAAAATTTCTGACCGTTGAATCTCCATCGCCGATTACAAAGATAGGCTCTAAATGGCAGGTGACTGCAACTGCCGTTTCTTATCAGGTAGATCAGACATACGTAAATGAGATCACGAGGATAAGGCGGGCGGAACAGCAGCAGATATGTGACTACATGGAGCATTCTGACTGTTTGATGGCCTTTTTGCAAGCCGCCTTAGATGATCCGGCTCCAGCGGATTGCGGACAATGTAGAAACTGCTGTCCTGATTTGCTGTTAGATGAAACCTATGACGACGATCTAGCCAACCGGGCAGGACTGTTTTTGCGTAGAAGCTATCAACCGCTCGCACCAAGGAAGCAATGGCCTGCCAAAGACATGTTTCAACATTCTCCTCTTTGTGCATACAAAATCCCCGAAGCACTTCAGGCTCAGGAAGGCCGTGCATTAAGTTTGTGGCGTGATGCTGGCTGGGGACAACTTGTTGCTCATGGAAAATATCAGACGAATAAATTTTCAGATGATCTTGTAGTTGCCAGTGTAGAAATGCTGCGGGAATGGAACCCCGATCCAGCTCCCCAATGGGTTACCTGTATTCCATCGCTGAATCATCCTGAACTGGTGCCGGATTTTGCTTCAAAATTGGCAAGCGCACTCGAATTGCCGTTTGTTCCTTGTATTGAAAAATCCCGAGCCAATAGTCAGCAAAAGTATATGGAAAACAGCTACCAGCAAGTCAGGAACCTTGATGGTGCTTTCAATATTACCGACCAGTGTCTAGCTGGAGAATGTCTGTTAATAGACGACATGATCGATTCCGGCTGGACTTTCACTGTGGCCTCGGCCTTATTGCGTCAAGCGGGTTGTTCCGCCGTATATCCAATGGCATTAGCCTTAAACTCGCCAAGGATGGACTGATGATGAACGATTTTTTAACAGAAGATACAAAAGCGATTATCCTGCTCTGCGGCATTTTCGGAAAAGACCGTTCGGCAAAGCCGCTGTCACTGACAGAATATTCATCACTTGTTCGTTGGCTTATTGGGGTAAAAATGCGCCCCGAAGATTTATTGCAAAAAGAAAACATTCCCGAAGCATCAATGGGGTCGGGTATTGATAAACAACGTTTAGAATCACTGCTTGGTAGAGGTGTCCAGCTTGGCTTTGCTGTAGAAGAATGGCAGCGTAATGGTATCTGGATCATCAGTCGAAGCGATGCAGATTACCCGGCTCGCTACAAAATCCATCTCAAAGATAAAGCTCCACCGTTGTTGTTTGGTGTGGGAAATCGTTCCCTGCTAAACGGAGGAGGGCTTGGCATAGTCGGCTCACGCAATGTGGATCAGGAAGGTGAAGCCTTCACCCGTCAGGTCGCAGAGCTTTGTGCTTATAATCGAATGCCGGTTGTTTCTGGAGGAGCCAGGGGTGTTGACCAAATTTCGATGACCGCAGCACTCGAAGCGGGTGGCGTAACCATAGGCGTCCTTGCCGAGAACCTCTTGAAAAAAAGCGTAGTGCGTAGTGCGCGTCATGCGATTGCCGATGGACGCTTGCTGTTACTCTCTCCTTGCCATCCTAATGCCCGCTTTACTGTGGGAACAGCCATGGGAAGAAATAAACTGATCTATGCTATGGCTGATTATGGGCTGGTTGTTAGTGCTGAATATAAAAAAGGAGGAACATGGGCTGGTGCCACAGAGGAACTTAAACGAGATAATCCACGCCCTCTTTTTGTAAGGACTGGAAGCAATATACCCTCAGGAAATGACAAGCTGCTTAAATTGGGAGCCATTGGCTGGTCCAATTCCATTGAAAAAGAAAATTGGCGAGAACAGCTTGCTGAAATGGCGACTAACGCCCGACCACAAAAAAGGGTAGAACAATCAACTATTTTTAATGTCAATAACAGTAAGATCAAAAAGATATCGTCAAAAAAAAGCATCAGACATACTAAAAGCGACCAATCAATTATTGAGGAGTCTTTTGAAAAGGTATCGGATTCAATTTATGATGCAGTGTTACCTGTTATTTTACACCGATTGAACGTGGCGCTTAGTAGTGATGATCTAGCAAAAAAACTTGAAGTCAGCAAAACTCAACTTAACGCTTGGCTAAAAAAGGCCGTTGAGGATGGGTTCATTAAAAAATATTCTCGCCCAGTTCGCTATGTTGCTTCAAAAGAAGATCGCCGGAGAACAAAACATCAGGCGACATGAAAACAACCTCCCCTAATCGAGAAATCAACCCGGATATTTTCCGTCGTCTCGCCAATGCAGTAGTAGGTCCGCTTGAGTGAAACGAAAGCGGACAATCACTTATGCATTCAAGATAAAAACATAATAATTTGTTATGAATTTCCAACTCAATGATTCCGTTGTGGTGAAAGTAGGTGTTAAAGATCCAGACACTGGCATGGATATCGGCGGATGGCAAGGCAGGGTTACGAAAATCGAGGAAGATAAACTTCTTTGTATAAATTGGGACAGCCTGACATTAAAAAACATACCTGACTCACATATAACAGACTGTGAACTGGAAGGATTCGGTTGGAACCAATACTATACCTACGTCACTGATGTTGAAAAAACAGAACCTCGCGATACGAGAGATGACGTTGATGAAATACTCGGCATTCTTTACGAAAAATACGCTTGGGATCATTTGGGCAAAGAAGGAGAAGGTATCAAAGAAGTATTACGAGAGATTGCCTCAGGTGATGATGAAGCCGCCCTTGAAGCCTGGGATAAACACCTGCGCCAGGTGTTAACGTTTCCTTTCCAAGCTGAGGTTAAAGAGCTGCAAGAGAGAGGCCCTTTACGAATGGGTGACAGAATAACGGTAGAAAAAATAGACTCATACATTGATGACTTGCGGGGCATTTTTGTCAAAGTTACAAAGAAGAAGTCAAGCTATGTTTTTCCACTGGCCGATCTTGAGGCAATAGATCAAAAAGGATCGAATTTTCAGCCCTTAAGAAGTTATGTCATTTGGTTTGCGAATCATTGATAAGGCGAAAATAACCGTTTCCTGATTTCGTTGCACTCAATCCGACCTACGTAACTATTATAACTGTTAATAGGTTGTGAAATTTTCAGTTATTTAGCGCATGTTATGCGCTAGGGAAAAAATGACAACTGAAGAGCAATTGGAAAAACATCGAGAATTCCCATACAGGCCGGGAAATCCATGGCTGGGCGTTGACAGAAGAGAAGAATACGAAGAATTCATTGCTGGAAATCGCGCTGGCCTTGAGGCTCTTCGAGACACAATAAATACCGCACTCAATGATGGGCAAGCTCAAATTGATATCCCTTTCACGGATTATCCAGGCGTCATTATAGTCGAAGGTGATCCGCGTGAGACAGAGCAAAAGAAATCAACTGCAATGGATTGGATTGCTGCCATCGTGAGTTTTATGCTAGTTCCAGCAATTTTAATAAGTAGTGTGGCCGTTGCTACTATTTTAATCAAGTGGCTATTGAACCTTGTATTTGTATAGTAGCAGGTCAGCTTGAAAGAAACGAAAACGGACAACTCGTTTTTGAAAATTGTCTGATTTTGTTGTACTCAATCAGATCTTGCACCACGGGCAATCAACAATGTGGCCCTCTGCTACCACTACAGCCACATGGCACGAAGAAACGCCCGCGAGTACCTCTACAGAGACAAGGTCAAGCTCAAGAAGTATTTTTACGTGCTCCGCCCGCTGCTTGCGATACGCTACATTGAGGCGGGCAAGGGGATTCCGCCGGTAGAGTTCGAGCACCTCGTGGAGTCCGTTGCGCCGTCAGAAATTCGGCAAGAGATACGCAGCCTGCTTGAGGTGAAACGAGCTACCCCGGAACTTGGTCTTGGCGATCCGATCCCTGTGATCAATGCATTTATCGCAACTGAAACGGAACGACAAGGTCATGCCTTTCATGGGCAAGGACGTCCCGACATCAACGAGCGTTCCGAAGTGGCAGAGGAGCTGAATGCCCTTTTTCGTGAGAGTATCAAGGGCTCGTGAGAAAACCAAGGGCGAACACAGGGCTCCCCCCTTTTGTATCTTTATATCGGGCAGACATAGAGGTCTGCCCCTACGAAACGGCCCTGAAATATTAAGATTTCCGTAAGGACACGGCGCGCCGTGCCCCTACACCACAACCACATAAAATACAAAATAACAACAGGTTATGCTCACCTTCCCTCAAATCGATCCGATCATCTTCTCTCTCGGCCCTTTCCATGTCCGCTGGTACGGCCTGATGTACATCATCGGGTTTGTTGCCTGCTACCTACTGGTCAGCTATCAGGCCAAGAAATTTAAGTGGGATCGGCTGCTGGAACATCTGGATAATCTGAATATCGCCATCGTGGCCGGAGTTGTTCTCGGCGGCAGGCTGGGCTATGTCCTTTTTTACAACCTTCCCTATTTTCTCCAGCATCCTCTGGAAATATTCGCCACCTGGCAGGGAGGCATGTCCTTTCATGGCGGAGCTCTGGGGGTGCTGATCGCCTTGGCCATATACAGCAGGCGACACAACCTTGATCCCTGGAAAATTATTGACATATACACGGTCACCGCGCCCATTGGGGTCGGGTTCGGCAGGCTCGGCAATTTCATCAACGGAGAACTGTTCGGCAGGACAACGGATCTTCCCTGGGGCATGGTTTTCCCTTACGGCGGCCCGCTTCCCAGGCATCCTTCCCAGCTCTATGAAGCCTTTCTGGAAGGATTTATTATATTTATCGTGCTCTGGTTGCTCAAAGGAAAACCTTGGCAGGTGGATCAGGACGGGAAACAGCTCTCCCGCTGGCCGCACGGCTCCATGACAGCCCTAGCCATGATGCTCTACGGTTTTTTCCGTTTCCTTGTCGAATTTTTCCGTGAGCCTGATGCACATCTTGGCACGGTTCTGTTCGGTATGACGATGGGGCAGGTGCTGAGTGCGGTTTTGGTGGGTATGGGGATTATCCTTTGGACGGTACGCAAAAGAAAGGCGGCTGGTTCATCCTGAGCAGATGACAGCCGCCTTGAGTGCGGAACATTGTCCCCAGGAATCTGGGGGCATCGGGCAAAAGACGAATTAAAAAAATTTTTGTTTAAGCGCTTGACCGGGGCAGAATTTAACACTGCGTCGAGGAGGTATTCTAACCTGCTCGCCAGTCTTCGGGTTACGCCCCACACGCGGGGCCCTGTCAATAACAGAAAAACTACCAAAGCCAACAAGGTTTATACGCTCACCAACCTCAATAGCATCTTTCATAGTCTCCAGTAAGCTAACTAAGCCACGTTCAGCGTCTGCTTTACTGATGTTTGCGGACTGAGCAAGTGTCTTTACCAAATCAAGCTTATTCATTCTTTGCCCTCCAACAGAGTGTTTTATTTCTCCAGTGTTCCGCCCCTCCTGTTCTGTATGCATCAAGAGCAACGGGAACAAATAGATCTCATTCTTTTATTTAAAAAGAAAAGAAGAAAAAAACAATTGGGATATATACCTAATTTCATATAGGTACATATACCTACTTTCAAGCCAACCCACTGACATCTAACAAATAACTATCTAATAATAAGAGGATTTTTTACAACATAATTTGCCAAATCCACACTATTTTTCATATGAAACTTTTTTAGGAGGCTTGAACGATGGTGCCCGACGGTCCTTGGGCTCAGAAAAAGCTTCTCTCCTATCTGTTTACTGGTCAACCCTTTGACCACCAGATCCAATACTTCCTTCTCTCTCTTGGTCAAATGAACAAGAGGCGTTTCCTTGTAATCATGGAAGATCGAAGCCATGTCACGGGTAACCTCTCCAGCCAACTGTGGGCTTACATAGATCTTGTCGTTCCGTATTTGCTGAATAGCTGGCAGCAATTCTGTATCAGAATCATCTTTGAGCAGATACCCATGTGCGCCTGCCGACATCGCATGATAACAGTATTGGGTATTGGAATGCATGGTCAGGACGAGAATCCGTATAGCAGGATATAATCCGTGAATTTCCCCTACCGCCTCAATACCGCTGACCTGCGGCATGGATATATCAAGAATCACCATATCCGGTCGGGCTTCTTTCAGGGCATCCAGAAGTTCCCGACCATCAGCCGCCTCGGCAATTACCTGCAAACCTGGACTCTGGCCGATCATGGCCTTTATTCCCTGCCTGATCAGACTATGATCATCTGCGATAATGATACGATACGATTCCATGCCAAATCACCTGGTTAAGTAAATTCAATGCTGATGGGACAATGATCCGACCCCAATACATCATCATGAATAGCTGCGGAACAGACCCGGTCACGACTGGCAGGATCCACCACGAAATAATCTATACGCCAGCCGATATTCTTGGCCCGAGCATGAAAACGGTAGCTCCACCAAGTATATTGTTCCGGTTCCTGATTGAATAAACGAAAGGTATCAACATAACCGGCCCTGATCACTTCATCCATCCAGGCCCTTTCTTCTGGACAGAACCCAGGGTTTTTCACATTAGCCTTAGGGTTAGCAAGATCAATCTCCTTATGGGCCACATTCAGATCACCGCAGAGCACCACGGATTTTTTTCGCGCCAGCTGATCCATATAATGAAGTATTTCCTTATTAAAATCCTGCTTATATTGCAGGCGTTTCAGCCCGTGCTGGGAATTGGGAAAATAGGCGGTGATAAAATAAAAATCATCAAATTCAAGGGTCAACACCCTGCCCTCCCGATCAAACGCTTCCTTTCCCAAGCCATACATAACATCCTTGGGCGTCTTTCTGGTAAAGACAGCAGTTCCAGAATATCCTTTTTTCTGCGCCGGATACCAATATGCTGTATATCCAGGAATATTCTTGACCTCGTCAGGAAGCTGGTCCGGCATAGCTTTGATTTCCTGCACAGCAAAGATATCCGCATCAAGTTCATGAAGTACATCAAGAAAGCCCTTATCCTTCTTTAACGCAGCACGCAATCCATTGACATTCCAGGACACAAATTTGGATCCTGAGCCCACCCTCTTTGCACCGGGAATCTTACGTGGAGTCACGCCAAGTTGCGGGCAATCTTCCGCAATAACACAGCGATCACAATGGGGCGCACGCGGCTTACAGGTGCCTTGGCCAAAGGCAACCAGCAAGGAGTTGATTATTATCCAGTATTTCTCGGGCAACTTCGCACGCAGAGCCATTTCTGTTTGCAAAGGGGTCGTCGTCTCGACATATCCCCAAATATTCATAATCCGATGGACATGGGTATCCACACAGATGGCCGGTTTATTAAAGGCCACAGCCACCACCAGATTCGCTGTTTTGCGCCCTACGCCGGGGAGCTTAACTAACTCCTCAACCGTATCTGGAACCTGCCCGTTGAACTCCTGCTTCAAGACCGCAGGCAGCCCTGCAAGATACTTGGCCTTGTTGCGAAAGAATCCAACCGGGTAGATAGTCTTTTCCAGTTCTTCCAAAGAAAGGCGCTCAAGCGCCTCAAGTGAATCTGCCTTGCTAAACAGCCGTTTTGCCGCAGCAGCAGTTACCTCATCTTTGGTCCGGGCCGACAAAATTGTTGCCAATAACACCTTGAGTGGGTCTTTTGTCTGAGCAGCAATCAAATCCACAACCGGGACAGCGTAATCAACAACCTCCTGCTCCAGCACAGTGATAACAGACTCTATCGGGAAAACTTCTTTTTTCATCTTCTGATGATCCTTCTTTAATTTTTCTATAAAAATAATATTATACAATCATGTTCATTTATTTTGCAAGACACATCCACAACGATTGCAATGCGTTCCTCGGAAGAGCAAAAATACTTCGGGCAAGAAGCCCCTGAGAATCAGAATTCTTCTTGACGATCTATATCGGAACAAGTTAAATATACATACATAAATATATTTTCTTCTCTTTTACATTACAACTTATCTTGATGAGGATCCTCCCATGAATACTTTCATGCCCCGCATGCTTTTTTTAGCCTCTATGACACTGCCTCTCATCCTTTCCGGCTGCGGGCCAAAAGAAATAGAACCGTATCAGGGGGCAACAGAGGCGGCGAGTACGTCCGAAATGGCAACAGCAACGACTTACCCTCTCAGCTATGGAGCTCTTCAGGAGGAGCAAGGCTCTATAGATGAAGAAAATATGGCATCAGACGAAATGGCCTCTTTAGCAGATGACCTTCCCATGCCTGAGGAGGACAACAACACTGCAATCATAGAAACCCTTGACGCAGGCAGCGGTGCAGGGGAACAAAAACTGGGTTTTGGGGATCGCGACAATAAATCAGCTACCTATAAAAAAGAGCACGGTCGTTCCTCGGTTCAGCTCAAGCCTGTTTACTTTGATTTTGATAAATCAAATATCCGCAACAATCAGGTTGCATCTATTGAGCATGACGGCGAATACTTAAAAAGTAACGTAGCCAGCAAAGTGCTCATTGAAGGAAACTGCGATGAAACCGGAACCAATGAATACAACTTGGCTTTGGGCGAGCGCAGGGCGATGAATGCCAAAAAATATCTGATAAAACTCGGCGTTGACAGTGTCAGGATCCGGACGATTTCCTATGGCGAAGAGCGCCCTCTTTTCACCGGTTCCGAAGAGTCAGATCACGCCTATAATCGTCGGGACGATTTTATCCTTGAATAGCCTTTTTTCTTAAGACGTTTTCATAAAGACCGATCGGCTGGAGCCGACCGGTCTTTTTTCTTTTCAGTACCCTTTCTGCGGACAATTCCAGTCCTTTTTCCTCGACATTCTCTATCGACTTCACTACATTTCAGTCAATATCCAACGGAGCGCTCAAGCCAGCGCTCTGCTGGCTGTGTAGTCAACAATAGAGCACCAACAATCCCATCTTGACATCCTGCCGCTTAGAAGGAAGATGTCGTTCATTTTACGCCCAGAAAAAACGTTGCCGTGAAACTAACTATTCGGCGGACAAGCCGATATTATTATCTCCGTTTTATCCGCCTTCAAGACTCACCCTCTTCTCTAGCCATAGGCTCTGCCCTCGGGGCCGCCATTGCCGTCACCCCCACCCTTCCCCTGCATACCCTATGCATCATCGCCATTACTCTGCTGCTCCGGGTCAACACCCTTGCCGCTCTCATGGCCGGGACCATCATCAGTAATCCCCTCACCTTTGCTGGCCAATACTATCTCTCCTGGAAGATCGGCAGCATCCTTCTGCCGGGGAGACTGGACTGGGAGCAACTGCATGGGATCTTAGTCCTGATCCGGCAGGCTTCATTTCTTGAGGGAATAAAGGTCATGGGACAGTTGGGTTTTGATGCCATGCTGGTCCTCCAAACCGGTGGCCTGGTCTTGGCAATCCCCCTCGGCATTATCACCTATCTGATCACAATTCGATTTTTCGCCCGCCTGCAAGAGAAAAAGCAGCAGAAACATCTGCTGAACAAATAATTTCCCACTGTTATTGCAACTTATTGCAACGTCCCGGATTTCCTGCCCCGCCCCTTGGAGCGGGGCAGTTGATTGTCTTGTTATTATTCTGAGCGAGCAGCACGCAGGGCCAAAGTTCGCAAGGCCTTGATAAATTGCGGATCATCATTCAACCCACGGGTTGATTCAAGCCGCATGCCCAACTCCGCCGCCTGATCCCTGTACAGCATATCGATTTCGTACAAGGTCTCGATATGATCAGAGACAAAGGCAATGGGCACCATCAGAATATTTTGACACCCTTGTCCGGCCAGCTGCTTCAGCATATCTGGCGTGCTGGGCTCCAGCCACTCCACCGGCCCACTCCGGCTTTGAAAGCAGAGCTTCCCCTGTCTGCCGATCTGCTTTTCTATTGCTGCGATAGTGATTTTGAGTTCCTCCACATAGGGATCACCCTGATCAATAAATTTTTTCGGTAAACTATGGGCGCTGTAGACCAACTGCACCGCCTCTTGCTCGTTGTCAGGAAATAAAGCCAATCCTTCGCGAATACGGGCAACCAGGGCGTTGATGTATTCCGGCTCAGCAGGCCAGGATCTAATCTCCCGTATGGGCAGATTCCGACCAAGCTTCGCCTTTTGCTGCCTAAGATCGGAAAAAGAAGAGCCGGTGGTGGCCCGACAATAATGGGGGTACAGGGGAAGCGCAATCAACTCGGTCACGCCAGCATCAACCATTTCCCGCAAGACAGCATCGGCAAAGGGTGGCCAGTAGCGCATACAAGAACGCACGATACAGTTCCCTTCACCTGCTAAGCTCTGCTCTAATCTTTTCTCTAATGCTTGGGCCTGCTCAGCTGTTATGCGGGTAAGCGGTGAACCGCCCCCGATCTTCTGATAGTTCTCCATACTAACCGGGGCACGCCTGCGGGCGATCATGGCAGCAAGAGGTTTCTGCAACAGTGCCGGGCCAAGACGAATAATTTGCCTGTCCGAGAAAAGATTATAGAGGAACGGACGAACGTCCTCCTGTTTTTCCGGACCGCCCATATTTAACAATAATACACCGATTTTTTTATACATAGACCCCACCCTCTTCTTATTTTTCAATATATAAAATCTACACGGAGGACTCATCTTTCGTCAAGTAAATGTCGTTTAGATCTTGTCTATTCAAAGATCAATGTCTATAATAAAAGTATGATAAGGTTATATTCCATGCTAAATTCCCTGAATTTCTCCTGGCGACGCCAAACATCCCCTTCTTATTCTGCATTTTCTGTGGATCATACAGGACATTTTCCGATATTCTCGGGCATAGGAGGGGCATTGCTGCAACCCAGAAGACTAAATAGGCGATAGCGGCATGGGTAATCTTTGAGAAAACAGTGACGTAGGGTCACTGGCACTATTAAATTGTGGAGGATATATGGATCTAAAAGTTGAGGCCAGAAATCTTGACATGCGCAATGGCTGGCAGGAGAAAATAGAAGAAGAACGAGAAAAACTTATCCGCCATCATGCAAACTTGGTTCTTCATCTTCGCGTAACAATTGAAGCCACCCCAGGCTATAAGGAAGGGGGTTATGAAATCAGCTTAGTTGCTTCTGTACCCAACGATACTGTCGTGGTCAAGCGCTGGGGTGAAAAAGTACGTCCCTTGCTGGTTGAGAGCTTTGACGTTCTTGGCCTGCAATTAAAAGATATTGTACAGAAAAAGAAAAACCACAAACATCAGGTCAGTGTTAAAACCCAAGGCGGTCTTCCCGGGGGAGATGCTCGTGGAACCGTCCGACGCATGTTTGAGGAATACGGCTTTATCATGACCCATGATGATCAGGAAGTCTTCTTTCATGCCAATACATTGAAAGATGTTTCTATGGACGACCTTGAAGAAGGTACTGCGGTGAGCCTTGCTATGGAAGACGGCGTAAAAGGATTACAGGCAGTATGGGTGAAGGCCGCCTGATTTATGGTGTAAGTAGCATGTAAGATGTAAGCAAAATGAAGCACGAAGCCTCTGCCTGACCGGCAGAGGCTTTTTTTATTGTTTTGAACCCGAAAAACTGGTTTGATACAAAACTTGTACAGACACCTTATGTTGTACAAACGTCCTACAAACGCTTTGTACAGATGTCTCAGCGGCATAAAAAAGAGCAAAAATACAGAAAGGAGCCGATCATCATGTCATTTGCCCAACAACTGGATATCGGATCAGTATACCAGGGAATGAAACAGGAAGAGCTTGTTGAACGCATTGCAACCCGGAAAAAAGAGCTTGCAGGCGACCTGCTCATCCTCAGCCATCATTACCAGCACGACTCCTTATATCAATTTGCCGATCTTACCGGTGATTCATTAAAACTGGCCGCTGATGCCGCGAAAATCAACGACAAACAGTTTTTGATTTTCTGCGGGGTTCATTTTATGGCCGAGGCGGCGGATATTCTCTCAGCCGAGCACCAGCAGGTCCTTCTCCCCCATCTTGATGCTGGTTGCCCCATGGCGGATATGTCCACCCGAGCTGCTGTTGAGGCGGCCTGGGGAGAACTGAGCACCGTTACCGGAGTAGCCGAAGAATCCATGACCCCGGTTACCTATGTCAACTCATCAGCTGACGTCAAAAGCTTTGTCGGCGAAAAGGGCGGGGCCTCCTGTACCTCATCAAACGCAGAGCGGGTTCTTGATTGGGCCCTCTCACAGGGCAAACTGGTGTTCTTTTTTCCAGATCAACATCTCGGACGCAATGCCTCCTACGCCTTAGGCCTTCCTGAAGAACAGGTTGTGCTTTGGCGACGGGGAGAACCTCTCGGCGGATGCACCCAGGAGGAACTCAAGCAGGCAAGGGTGGTTCTTTGGGATGGGTATTGCGAAGTTCATATGCGCAGCTTTCCCGAGCATGTCCATGCATGGCGAGTCAACGCCCCCCAGGCAACTGTGATTGTCCATCCAGAATGCCGCAACGAGGTCGTCCGCTTGGCAGATATGTCAGGCTCAACAGAGGCGATTATTTCTGCTGTTGCTGCCAGCACAGCGGGCAGTCATTGGGTTATCGGCACAGAGGTCAACCTGGTGGACCGACTAGCCAAGCAACATCCTGACAAGACCATTCACTCCTTGACCCCGGCCTGCCTCTGTCCAACCATGTCAGCAATCAAACCAACCAACCTTCTTTGGGTGCTCGACAATCTGGCTGAAGGCAAGGTCGTCAATCAGATCCAGGTTCCCCAGGCAATAGCTGTGCAAGCCAAGAGCTGTCTGGATAGAATGCTAGCTATCTGATTTTGTTTCTGATGTACTCCCGAATACGCATAATTCGCATAATTCACCAAGGCCAGAAGGGCTCAGCATGATGAATTTGTTCCGCTCGCTTTCCAAACAGCCCGCCTACCCAGCCCTTCTGGCTGGTCTCAAAGACGAGAGTGGCCAGCAGAAGTCCACCGCAAAAACCAGACACTGGCCGGGCCTTGTTCTTTTTGTTCTTGTCCTTATGACCGGATATTATTTCCTGGTCATGAACAGTGGCTTACTGCAACTGGAGCTTGAGACAGACACCCGTACCGTTTTTAAGGTGTACTGGCCCAATAACGCCGGGAATTTCAGCGAACGGAATATGACCGAACTGCTGATTGAGCCGGGTAAGAGTACCTATGCCGTACGGGTGAATAATACAGCCACGGTAGACTTTCTCCGTCTCGATCCCGGCGAAAAAACAGCCTGGATAACCATCAAAGGATTGCGCATCAAGCAATGGGGATACCCTGACTGCCTCATACGCAGCCAAGGCGATTTTGAAAATCTTGAGGTCCTCAGTGGAGTGGAGTCATTGACCCGGCATGACCAGGGCGTGACCCTTCAGATAAAAAGCAAAGATCCTCAGCTCAAGCTCCATCTCCCGAGCAGGGAACGCTTGTTTTCCCCGCTGACGGATGCAATAGATGCGGCTCGCCTGCTCTCTGTTGCCCTGCTTGCTATAGCAGGATATTTTCTCTTTCGCTCTTTTTTCAATAACTCGTATTTCCTTCCTGTCCTTGGGGCGATAGCTCTCGGCCTGATTGTGACAATGGCCTTGATCAGCGATTTCAACACCCATCCTGATGAATACGTGCATGTTGCTGCGGGGAAATATTTCTCTGACCATACTCTGCCGCCCAAGGTCGGTGATCCGGCCATCACAGAGACCTACAGCGTTTATGGCGTCTCCCGACTCCATTCAGGAGAAATCATCTATCTCTTGGCTGGTAAATACCTCCGTCTGTTACAGCCGCTCTATCTGGAGCCCTTCTTTCTTCTTCGTCTGTTAAACGTGCTGCTCTTCGGGGCCTTGGTTCTTTTTGCCTTTACCAAAAAAGATTTTCGTTTTTTTCTGCTCCCCTTTTTGATCTCTCCGCAACTATGGTATATTTTCAGTTATTTCAATTCTGATGCCTTTGCCACCTGTATCGGCCTGCTTGCTGCCTATGAACTTGCTGGCAAAAAATCTGCCCTAACCTCTCTGGCTTTTTTCGAACAACCAAAACATACTTGGATCAAGATAGCGGGTCTGGGATTGCTCCTCGGGATCTTACTGCTCTTAAAACAAAATTTTTATTTCCTCTATCTCTTCCTTTTCCTCTATTTCCTTTGGAAGGTATGGGTCCTGCGCCCGGATTGGAACAGAAAAAAAATATTCCGGTTGGCGGCAGTCCTTCTTATCGGCTGCTCCGTCTTTGCTGGTATTCGCTTGACCGATGCCTGGGTCAATGATTTTAATAAAAACGACCTGATGTTTAAGGCCCGCCAACAATTCGCAGATGAACTCTTCAATCCTGATACACCCATTGAAAAAAGGCATGCCTACCTGGAAATGCGTCAGCGGGGAACAACTCTGAAGCATTTTCTGGCAGCGGACCGCTGGGGAGAAAAATCCTTCCGCACCTCCTTTGGCGTCTACGGGTACACCCAATATTCCGGTTCCTTTGCCTACTATGACTATGTACGATATATCGGCATGGGCCTGCTGCTGACCCTGATTTTTTCCATCGCTTACCGTGGACAAGGTGCCGGTATCGCGCTGCTGACCATTTCAGCAGGCTCGGCTCTCTTGCTCATTATCGTGGCCTGCTGGCATGCCTGGAATGTCGATTTCCAAGCCCAAGGTCGTTATTTCCTTCCTATTCTCCCGATGGTGGCTGTTCTCTTTTACCATTGTCGACGGATTATCTTCCGCCCTGTTTTTAACATATTATTTTTTACACTTTTTTCTCTCTCGGTATATAATTTTATATTGGTCGGCTTGCGCGATATAGGCAAATATGGTATGTAGCCAAGAAATTGCTGTTTGTTTGCGCTTGGTTCTTATCTTTTAACAATTAGCTCGGGAGTCCCTGAAAAAGATGCAAAAGAAATCAAACCGACACGTAGCTCAACTTTTTGTACTCTTTATTTTTTGCCTTGCCCTTCCCTGCCAAGGCAGAACGGAAAAAGCCGCTGCGGTGCAACAAGATTTGGTCTGGTCCCAATCAGATGGTCTCCGCCATGAGATCTTCACCAGTACCCAAAAGGACGGTGAGTGGATCCCCCCTGTCAAAATAACCGATAATAACGCCAATAATCTTCATCCGGTCCTTGAAATAGGGACGGATGGAAAAAAATGGCTTTTCTGGTCTGCGGTCCGCCCCAGCGGAATATCTGTTCAATACGCAGTGATGCAGAATAATGCGTGGAGCGAACCGCAAACACTCCCGATAGAGCAGCACTCAGCTATCACTCCGTCAGTACTGGCTGATAAAGACGGCGGGGTCTGGCTGGTTTGGGCTGGCAATGACGGTGGCAATGATGATATTTATTTCAGCCACTATCAAGAAAAAGCTTGGAGTGATCCTCAACTTATTCATACGCCTAATAAAGTTCCAGATATTAAACCGGAAATAGCCTATAATGAAGAGGGCAAAATAGAAGTCAATTGGATAGGGTTCCGGAGCAACACATACAAAAAACTTGCTTCTGTTTATACGGATAATACCGGCTGGTCTGCTGAGCAAGAAAAAGTAGAGCCTGAAAAAGAGGATGTGCAAAACGAGGAAGAGCAAGAACCTGAGCTCCCCTCATTTCTCCCCAGTGACAGCCAGTTTTTTCTAAAAATTTATTAATGAGATAAGCATAAGCAAGAGGGCTAGAATGAGGCTGTCCAGAATATTCTCAGTAGGAATCATAGCAGTATTATTCATTGTTTCTCTCTCCCATGCAGACATGATTGTCTGTTTTGGCGACTCTGTCACTGAGGGGCATACGGCGACTCCCTATCCAACCAACCTGCAAAACATGTACGGCTCCTCCGCTGGTACAGAGGTGGTTAATGCGGGCAAAGGAGGGGAGAACACCTATGAGGGCGTTTATCGTCTTGAAGGGGTGCTGGCACAATATGCCCCCAATTATGTGGTAATTATGGAAGGAGCCAATGACGTCATGTCCGGCATCTCTTCCGAGACCACGGTGTTCAATCTCAATAATATGCTTGAACAGGCACTGACCGCCGGGGCCAAGCCCATCCTCTCCACTATCACGCCAAACATCAGCAAGTCGGGCTATCAACCGGAAAATTATAATCCGGGCATTATCAGCCTAGCGCAAAGCGGCAATACCAGCTTGGTTGACACCTACGCCAATGTGGTCTCAGACTGGGCAAACCTCACTGTTGACGGAATCCATCCCAATGAAAACGGTTCGGTAAAAATCGCTGAGGGCTTTTATTCACAGCTGGTCAATAACCAAAATGCCAGTAATAGTGGTGGAGGCGGCGGCTGCTTTATTGCCACAGCAGCCTACGGAACAGCCCTTGAACCGCAGGTTCTCCTACTCAAGAAATTCCGTGATCTCTATCTGCTGACAAATCGGCCAGGCTCTTGTTTTGTCCAACTCTATTACACTTATTCGCCGCCGATTGCTGATTTTATCCGCCAGCATGCTATCATCCGTTTTGTGGTACGGATACTCCTCTTGCCCTTGCTGACAGTCAGCTTTTTCCTGGTGGAGTTTTCTCCTCTCCAGCAGCTTCTTTTCGCCCTGATCTTGGCCTGTTCCTCTGGACTTTTCCTGACCCGCCTCAGAAAACGACACTGGGCTCATTAACAGAGCACGGGGTATGATCCGCTCTCCATACCTGCTCTTTTTTTGCGGCCTCTGCCTCCTCTCTCTCTGCTCCCCCCAATCCGAAAATATCAAAGATAGAACGGAGCAGCGCTTTGCATCAGGTCACCGGGTAAAGCGCCTGGTTTTTCCGGAAAAAGAGTGGGAGAAACAACCGGTTAAAGCCCTCTGCAGGAATGCAGGAGCACTGGAGCAATTCACCCAGGACGTTGGTGGATCTGGGGTTATTATCAAAAACGGCTACCTGATCAAGGCCTGGGGAAACCCGGCTGGCCGCACCATGTGGGCCTCAGCCACCAAACCAGTACTCAGCACCCTTTTGCTCTTTGCAGCCCAGGAAGGCAAGCTGGAAATCAACGGGAAGGTCAAGGCCTTCATGCCAGAGCTGCGAGGAAAAGATGAAGAAATCACCTTCCATCATCTGGCAAACATGACCAGCGGCTATGCCCGGCACGAGTGGCCTGGCCAGGCCTTTGCCTACAACGATTATGCGGTCAAGCTCTATCATAACACCCTGTTCAACAGGGTGTTTGCTGCTGATCCCAATCAGATTATCCTGGAGAAAAAGAGGTTGGGAACGCTGCAATTTCAGGACGGCGATGTCTTTGAGCAGGTGGGGAAATATGGCTGGTTTGTCCATACCTCTCCCAGAGATTTTGCCCGAATCGGCTGGTTCTGGCTCAATAAGGGCAACTGGAACGGTAAGCAACTCTTGAACGAGGGGTCCTTGGAGCGCTCTCTCAAAAGTCAGGTACCAGAATCACTCCCCATTTCAAAAAAACCGGCCCGTGATTATTTGGGGATTGGGACCTATGGTGGCAGCGGCAATCAATCCCAATATGGACCAGGCAATTACGGGATGAACTGGTGGTTTAATACCGAAAAAAGGATCTGGCCCAGCCTGCCAGAAGACAGCTTTCAGGCCAATGGGCATTGGAATAAGGAAACCGTCACCGTGATCCCTAGCATGGCCCTGGTTGTCGCCGGTGTGGGGAATTTCGCCCCCTTTCTGCCCGGCCCTGGACCAGCAGATACCCTCATGGGCCTCCTTGTTGCAGGCTGTGGCCAAGAGCCTCTGCCCCGCGATGCTCAGGGTGTTACCCTGAGCTGGACAAATACAGCCCCTTTGGGGCAGAAAAACTTTTTCGATACAGGAAAGTAGGGGCAGGTCCCTGTGCCTGCCCTGTTTCTATAGCACACGGGAAGTTTTTGCGAATACAGGGTTTCACCCCCACGCAACCTCCCGATTTTTCTTAAAATTCTCCGCCTGTTGAAAGATCTCCTGATACACCTCATCCCGATCCACCGGGGGATAGCCGTACTTGGCCAGCAGGAGAATCAGCTCGACCTTGAGCCCTGCCCGGATATCCTCGCGCTGATTCCAATCCGTATATTGGGCCTTATCGTCAACAACCTCTTTGACGACCTTGGCAAGGGTAAGGAGCTTTTCTTCCGGGTACGCAAATTCATACTTCTGGGCAAGTTTCTTGAGGATGTCATAAAAGGCCTTTTCTTCCAGGTCGATCCCCAGCTCCCCAAAGGATTCCTTTTCCTTCTTCAAGGCCTGAAAAAGACCCATGATCTCGTTGGTGAAATCCTCCAGCATATTGCTCTTGCTCTCCATACTCATCAGCACATCTTCTTCCTTGCGCTCGTTATAGCGATCCACCAGGGCCTTGAACTTCTTGCTGAAATCAAGTCCTTGGGTTCTGTTGACCTTCTTAAAATCGCTAATAGCCTTGGCCAGTAATTGCTGCAACAGCTTGATCTTGGTATTGGGCAGCTTGATCTTGTCAAGGCGGGCCAGATACTCATCAGCAAAGATATCAATAGTCTCGGCCTTGTCCTCGCCCAATTTGAAAATCTCCTCCACCCCCTCGGCCTCAAGGGCCTGGGCAATCATCTCCCGTACTCGGGCGTTCATCCGGGCCGTGTCCGGGGCATCGCCCTGATTGAGTTTGAAGATAATGGAGCGTACAGCCAAGTAAAAATGGGCCTGATCTCGTTCATCCTGGCGCAACTCTTCTGAGCCGCAACAGATGTCATAGGCTGCCTTGAGGCGTTTGACCAGGTACATGAAGCGCTTTTCCTGCTTATCCGTGCGCATAGCGTACTCGGCGGCCCGGTTCAGGCAGTTGAGTTGCTCGACAGGAGAACCGCTCTCGGTACCACTAAGTGAACCACTGAAATAAGGTCGTGCATCAAAGCGATGAAAAATCGTGCCCAGCAGGTCGAGATGGTCACGGACTACGATGAGGGATTGCCCGATCTCCTCAATATTTTGCTGGTCCGCTTTGTTATACTGGGCCAGGGCCTGGTTCATCTGCTTCTTGATTCCGATATAATCCACAGCCAGCCCTTTTTCCTTGCCTTCAAAACGGCGGTTCACCCGTGAGATGGTCTGAATCAGGTTATGGCGCTGGATGGGTTTATCAATATAGATGCTATCCAGAAAGGGCACATCAAAGCCGGTGAGCCACATATCCACCACCAGGGCAATTTTGAAATTGGAGGTGGAAAATTTAAACTGGCGAGCCAGCTCCTTGCGGTACTCCTTGGAGCCCAGCAGCTTGTAGAGTTCTTCCGGATCATCCTTGCCCCTGGTCATGATCATCTTGACCCGCTCCATAGGTTTGACGTCCTTTTGTAGCCTTTTTTCCTCCTGCGCGGTAAGGGACGTTTCGGTCTCGCAGGACTCATAGGTCTCGCGGGCCAGCACCTCGTTCCAGGCCGGGCGCAGGGCAATCAGCTCCTGCCAAAAGGCATAGGCGATCTCGCGCTTGCTGCACACGAACCGGGCCTTGCCCTTAACCGTGGAGCCCTCTTCCAGGCGTCGCTCGTAATGGGCCACAAAATCAGCCGCCAAGGCCTTGAGCCGGTCCGGGTCACCCAGGATGGCATGCATCCGGGCGGTGCTTTTCTTGCTCTCATCAATCTGGTACTCACTGGCTCCCTGCTCTGCGCAACGGGCATAATAGGCCTCAATCTCTTCCAGCTTGCTATTATCCAGGAGGATCTTGGCGGCCCGTCCCTCGTAGACAATGCGGACCGTGATCTCGTCCTGGACTGATTCGCTCATAGTGTAGGCATCCACCACCGGCCCGAATACATCCAGCGTGGCATCAACAGGGGTGCCGGTAAAACCGACATAGGTAGCATTGGGCAGGGAGTCGTGCAGGTATTTGGCAAAGCCGTAACTGCGCCTGAACCTGCCTTTTTCCTCATCAACCACCACCTTCTGCTCCAGATTGAGCTGGCTGCGGTGGGCCTCGTCGGAAATGCAGATGATATTGTCCCGTTCGCTGAGGAGCTGGGCGTCTTCGGTGAATTTATGGATGGTGGTGAGAAAGACCCCGCCGCTGCTCCGGCCCTTGAGCAGCTCCCGCAAATGGTTGCGGTTTTCCACACTGCATACGATCTGATCGCCGATATAGTCCTTGGCCTTGATGAACTGACCAGTCAGTTGAATATCCAAGTCCGTGCGATCGGTGATCAGGATAATGGTGGGACTGGCAAAATCCACGCTCTTCATCATCAGCCGGCTCAGAAAGAGCATGGTAAAGCTCTTGCCGCAGCCGGTGGTCCCAAAATAGGTACCGCCCTTGCCGTCGCCCAAGGGTTTGCGATGGGCCTTGATATGAGCAAAAAGCTTGAGGGTCGCGTAGAACTGGGGATAGCGGCAGACCACCTTGACCTCCTCCTTGGAGGCATCTGGGAAATAGATGAAATGGCGGAGCACCTGGCGAAGCCGGTCCTTGGCAAACATACCCTGGATCAGGGTATGGAGGGAGTTGATACCGTCCTGGGCCTGGCTCTCGTTGCCTGTGACCTTGCGCCAGGCCGAGAAATGCTCGTAGGCGGCAAAGAGGGAACCTAGGCGGGAGTTCACCCCGTCGCTGATAATACAGAGGGCGTTGTACTTCATCAGCTCGGGGATATCACGGGCATAGCGGATAGTCAGCTGTTTATAGGCATCGTGGATGGTGGCCTCTTCCCGGATGGCGCTCTTAAACTCAAAGACCACCAGAGGCAGGCCGTTGATGTAGAGGATCACATCTGGTCTGCGCGTTTTCTCCCGGCCCTCAATGGGTAGCTGACTGACCAGCCGGTAGCGGTTCTGGTCGCTGCTGTAGCCGGGCGATCCCTCGGCAACTATGGTGGTCAGGTCTTCCGGGCGGGGCTGGCGTTGCTCGGGCAGGCCTGCGTAGTCGATGAGCTGGATGTAGAGATCTTTCTGGTTGTGGTCCTCGCGCTTGAGCAGAAAGCCGTCAGCCACCAGCTTGTGGATCTGCTTGTTGGAGGTGTAGAGATCCGCAGCAGGATAGGCCTCCAGCTGGCGGATGGTGGTGTTAATTTCGTCGGCTGTGAGGTTTTCTTGGGCGTAGCGGTGGGTCAGGAAGGAGCGCAGGTCGTCCTTGAGCAGAACGTCTTCAGGTTGGCGGGCTGGCAGGTCTGGGTCGTCGCCCTTGGTGTGCGGGAAACCCTGTTCTGCCAGCAGGGTGATGATGGCTTGTTCCAGCTTTGCTTCGGTGAATTTCATAGAGCCGCTCCCTGCCTGTTACTGGTGCCCAAGCTCTGCTTGGGCATATTGAAGACAGAAGCTCGGCTTCGAGACATGAAGCAGAGCTTCAGAAAAAACAGTTTCCAAGCTGGAGCTTGGGAACCAGGTTAATGACCTGCCGGGCTTTTACAGGTGCCCAGCGTTGAAACCGTGTGCGATGAAGGGTGTGTCCCTTTGGGGAGGATTGAGATGATAAACCACCCCCCGGCTACTCCCGGTCTGTTCCAGAAACCCTTGCTCCACCAAACCATACAGAAAACGGCTTGCATCTGCCGGATGCGTATTGCTGAGCATGCAAAAGCGTTGATGGGTTACCGTCTTCTCCACAACAGCGATGGCAAGAGCAACCTGCTCTTCATGGGAAAGGGAATCGTAGTCCTGACCAAAGCGTTGCCGCAATTGAACCACCAGTTCTTGTGGGAAAAGATCAATCATGCGCATGCGCATCATGGTTTGATCACTGGGTTCTCGGCTATCAAACAGCTCTGGAGCACGCCAGTGATACCTCTGCCAACAGGAGAGGATCTTTGAAATACCGGAGCCGGATTGGTCGCCGATCCCCACATAGCGAAACATCTGATGGAGCAAGCGGTTGCGGCAGTCTGCATACCCCCCATCCAAGGCAAGCTCCACAGGAATCCGCATCATGCCGGGGTTTCTGAATTCGAACATTGCAGGAGATTTCACCACCAGGACAGCGGCGCGGTCCGAGTAATCAGCATGGACCAGCACGTTGCATAAGGCCTCCCGGAGAGCGACATGGATCGGTGATTCATCCCGTCGTCGGTCATTGTCCAGCTCAAAAGGTACCTTCACGCCTTCGGTGAGCTTGAGGAAAACTTTGCGGTAGAAATCGTAAAGATTTCCGGACCAGGTGCCGTCCAGGGTTAACCGATCAATCCAGCGTGGTTCGTTTTTTGTTGCCGGTCGCTCCTGATAATCGAGCATGTATAAGGGGAAAGCTTCCTGAATGGTCGTGTGCTCCCCGAACATCAGCAGGCCTGCTGCTGTCAGACCATCCTGGCCGCTCTCCCGATCCATGCGCCAGGCCCCGATTTTCTGGAGAAACGAACGCGTTTCCAATTCGTTCCACGGGTGGCCCGGCTTCAGGTTGGTAAAGATCTGCCGATAGACACGGAGGCTTTCTGTGTTGAGGTCGTCCAGGCCGAAGCCCTTGAGAATACGTGCATCGCGGCTATCCTCGGTCTGCTCGGCCAGCATCCGCCTGACCGCTTCGTCGGATAAACGTTGATCGCCTTCATGCATGCGGACAAAGGTGTTGCCCAGAGGATTGCCGTTGAGATACACCGGCTTTTCCTCGCGGCTGGCGCGGCGGATCTCCACTTGCAGCAGAGACAGGCCGTCGATGGTAATGGTCCGTACACAGGTGTTGCTCAGCAGGTTGACGCTGACTTTGCCGCGATTATTTGCCGTGTTAAACAGATCCTGTTTGACCTGATCAATCAGCTCAATGCCTTTCAACTCAAAACGGAATCCCTTCTGCTTAATGCCCAACAACACGGTGCCGCCGTCGCTGTTGGCCATAGCCGAATAGGTCTCCCAGAAATCTATGGGCAGCTTGCCGCGCCCATCCCGACCACCGGCTCGTTTGCACTCCAGGTCTGAGGTTTCATTCAGGAGGGTAATATCTTCCTGTGTTTTGATATTAACTTTGAAGTTGATCATGGCGGTGTTTTCTTTTCCTGGTGCCCAGCGTTACAACACTGATGGTATACCCAGCGTTAAAACACTGGGCTATGAAAGGGGCGTCCCTCCGGGACGGGATTGCCTTGTCCCATAGCGACCTCCGTGATTTATCTTGGGGAATTTTAAAAATATATTTCAATCTTCCGGTATCGTTGGAAGATTATTGAGAGCCTGGACAAATCTCTCAAGGTTGAAACGTTCTTCTTTCTTCAGGACATTAAAGATCTCTGCAACCACAACACAACCTATGAGTCTTTTTGCCTCCTCTTCAGAGTGTCCTTCTGACAGCAGACGATCAAAGGTCTGACGTGTCTCAGGCGGCTTATTGGCCGCAAGTTGGTTATCGACAACCTCTATAATCGTTGACTTCAAATAGTCTTGATGTGTCATAACATTTTCCCAGAGAAGATTTTAATATTTACGCATCATTCATTATTTTTTCCGCATCCGGGATGCGGAGTTGGCCGGAGAGGAGTTTGGGGAGGAGGGTGTCGCGGAGGCTTGCCAGCGAACAAATTTCATTTTTATGGGAAGAAATCACATCGAATTTTACAGAACATAGCCGATGATACTCACTTAGAATTTCGTCTTTATCTGGCATGCAAAGGAAATAACTATTAAAGGCCGAGCTCTGCACTCGTTGCCTGCCAGATGAACCGACCATACTGGTTACACAATGCTGCCTGAACACTTCATCACGAGATAATGCGGCAACAAAAGGGGTTTTGATCATGCCCTTCCCTCTTAACACAATGAACTCTGTAGAACCAAATCCGACCTCGTTTTCCTTTAGAAAGTCAACAACGCCTGTTTTCCCATTTTCCAAACACGGGGTAATACGAGCTAATAATACATCTCCATTTTCATATTTTGCACCGCCAGAATACTCCTTTTCCGTTACAACTCCTACCGAATATCCTGATGTTGGCAGCGCTTTCATATCAACAGACTTCGCGACCGCCCCCTTTTTCAGAGAAACTCTTGGATTGATGTTTATAGCTTGGTTAAGCGGCATGACGTCCCATCCCTCCGGCACCCAACCCATCTCCTCGTTGAAAACAAAACGATCAGGAAAATGCAGAGCAACGTCAGCGGGCAGTGGCTTGCGCTTATCACCCAGCGCCTGACGGGCCTCAGCCCTTTTGCGCAAGGGTTCGGGGATGGGATTGCCTGCGGCCAAGGCCTTGTCGATGACCGGGTCACAATCAACAAACCAGCTCTTAAACAGGGCCTGCGCCATTGCTTCTAGGGTGGCGTTCATCCGGCGATTGAGCTGGATTTTGTCGTCGAGACTGCCGAGGATGTGGGCTATGGCTTTTTGTTCAGACAATGGCGGCAAACTGACATGAAACGCCTTTACCTCAGGAAAGTAGATAGTTTGGTGAGTGGTACCACTTGCGAAACGAAGAAAACTGCGTTTTTCCAAAACCAACACATATTTTAGATAATTATATTCTATCCTTTCGGGATCGCATACCCAATTCACAAAATCTTGGCTGGTGGCCATTGGCCTGCCCATTACAACCACATACCCTACAGAAGCTGTCCTGGATAGGCAAACCGTATTTTTGGGTAGAATTCGCGCAGAAGAATTGTTTATTCCTAATTCGTTTGTGTATTGATAGGTTGAATAAAGGATTCCGCCATGATTTGCAGTAGCATCTTTAATTCCGATCCACGGTACATCTCCATCCCAATATTCAGGATGCCGTCGACTTGGTGTATGGCCGGTTTCAAGTCGAGCGATATCTATCAACTTATTCCAGTGCCAACCGTCTGGGAGGGCAATTGGGGGCTTCCCGACCGAGAGGGCATAATCTCCTGGAATGAGGCCGGATGTCTCTTTTCGACCGCCTGTTTTGGTTTGGGTATTACGCTCTCTCATACCTAAACCCCTCCAACGTACCACCTACACCACAAAATCCATTCATCATATTTGCTGCCTTGTCCCGGAGGGACATCCGATTAGAGCCCCGTGATTTATCGCGGGGTGGAATTCACGCCATGATCTTGTCGCGTTCGCAGAATAATGTAGGGCGCGAACCCCCGTGTTCGCCCTTGTTTACCGGACAGACACGCAGGTCTGCTCCTACGGCGCACACTGTATTAATCATCCTCATCCTCAACACCTACCTGCTCAGGCAAGATACTCATCCGCTCTTTTGCCGATACAATCACACTGTGCAGCTTCTGCTCCAAGAGCTCACGGGGCGGCAGCTCAGTCAGGTATTCAGCAACATGAATTCCAGATTGCCCCAGCTCCAGCAGCTCGACAAGCTCCTGTTTTTTTCCAGCACAAAGAATGATCCCCAGCGGCTCATTCTCCTGAGGACGGCGTTCGTATTTATTCAGCCAGCGGAGATACAACTCCATCTGCCCCTTGTATTCCGCTTTGAAATCACCCAACTTAAGATCAATGGCAATCAGCCGGTTCAATCCTCGATGATAAAAGAGCAGATCAATGTAATAGTCGTCGTTGTCTAGCTGAATGCGTTTTTGCCGAGCCATGAAAGCAAAGCCACTGCCCAGCTCCAGCAAAAACTGTTCAAGTTCCCGCAGGATGGCGTCTTCCAGGTCCTTTTCCAGATAGCGGTCTTTCAGCCCAAGAAAATCGAGAAAATACGGGTCACGAAAAACCAGATCAGGAGAGAGACGGTCTTCTTCACGCAGTTGGCGGAGTTCGTGCTGAATCAACTCGTCAGGCTTTTTTGATAATGCCGTGCGCTCGTAGAGCATCCCGTTAATCTTCTGCCGGAGCGTACGAACGCTCCATTTTTCTACGCGGCACATTTCAGCGTAGAATTCCCGTTGTAACGGCTTTTCCAGAGGAATCAGGGCTAAAAAATGACTCCAACTCAATTTTGCAGACAGTGTCTGCAAAATCTCCACATCAGAGAAAACCTCTGAAAATCGAACCATATAAGACAGGTTTCGTTCACTCCAACCCCGTCCGTATTCAGCCCGTAATTTTGCAGACAGTGTTTGCAAGATCAGTTTGCCGTATTCAGCCCGATTTTGATTCAGAATTTCTTTATTGATTCGCAAACCGACTCGCCAATACAATAAGGTCAACCCGGCATTAACAGTAACGGCAACCGCTGAACGGGTTTCATCTATCAATTGCTGCAAATCAGCAATGAGTCCATCAATATCCGAAGCCAGGGGCAGCTGAGCGTCCTTCTTGCTCATGATTTTTGCTTTGTTATTTCCCATGCTAACTCAACACCTCCAGCTTTCCACCTACGCCACGCAACCCATTCATCATATTTGCTGCCCTGTCCCGAAGGGACACCCGATTAGAGCCCCGTGATTTATCGCGGGGTGG
>CBFDDU010000031.1:0-26583 GCA_965603655.1 uncultured Candidatus Electrothrix sp.
GCTGGAGTTTTTGTCCTTAGTATAGTCGGGATTCAAACAGAGCCCGTTGTTTTAACGCCGGGAAGAAACATCTTATTCCCTAAGGCAGCTCTTCTTCAATCTCCCGCCAAAGCTCAGCATAGGTTTGCCCGGCCTTTGAGTTGGGCCGATACGCCGGTAGTGGCTGGCGGTATAAGCCCATTTTTTCAATATCTGTGACATAGGGTATAAAGGTATTGAGGATGCGTTTCCTCCCCTTAAAATGACGGATCATATCCCGGTGGATCTTCTTTTTTTGTTCAACCATGGAAAAAACAACAAAGAGCTTGCGCCGATCAATGCCGCTTTCTTTAAAAAAGTCCAGGAGCTTATTAAAAGAAAGCATGGATAGGGTGGTGGGGATGAAGGGAATCAGGATCATGTCTGCTGCGTAGAAGATATTTTCCGAAAGCAGGGTAATATTGGGCGGGCAATCAAGAACGACATGTCGGTATTCAGCGGTCAACGGGTCAAGAACCCGGCCCAGGCGTTTTCTCGACTTCTTCATATGGTTGAGAGCAATATCCAGATTGCGATAGGAAAAATCCGCTGGCAGGATATCCAGGTGCTGGTAATCTGTGCCGCGAATGTTTTGCTCCATGCTGTTGCCGCCCTCAAGAAAATGATCAGCAGAAAACTTTTTTTTCGATTTTACCCGGAAATAATAGCTGGACGATCCCTGGGGATCAAGATCACAGAGCAGGGTATCATTGCCGGTCGCAGCCGACATATAGGAGAGGTTAACAGAGGTGGCGGTCTTGCCGACACCGCCTTTGATATTATAAACAGCAATAATTGCCATGGGAGCTCCTCAAACGATGGGGAAGGAAAAAGTTATTTGCCCGGCTTCTGTTCTGCTGCAAAAAGACTTCGATACAGCGTGACATTCTCCTGAGAGGAAAATTGGTTGAAAGCGGCTTCAAATTCGGTGCGGACCTGCTGTTGCTCATGATAAAGATTGGTCAACAGACCGCCAATGGCCGCACCCATTTTTTTTGCCTTGCCAGCACCGGGGTTGAGCCCTGCAAGGTAGTTGTTGAGCATATCCTGCTGGACTGAAAGGTCGTTGAACAGTCCGAGGTTGTTTTGGAGAAGTTTGAGCTGTTTTATCAGAAGCTTCATCTTGTTTTGAGGATACAGGGAGCTGAAAAATTCCAAACAGTAGCGGAGTTTTTTCCCTTGAATGCGGAGACGGTGCAGGCTCTCGTCCGGTGAGTTGCTGTCAATAGCTTGGCCATCACGGAGAACACGTTCAAAGCGTTTTTGAATAATGCTGTCAGCCATCGTGCCGATGGCAACCGGTTGTTGTCCTTTTCCCTGCTTTTTCTTTCGAGGCACCGTCTCTTTATGGTTCAGATATTTTTCCCAGTCCTTGAGGATCGTTCGATAATGGGAGGATTGCAGGGCCTGAGCCAGTTTTTGCTGTTCCTTTTTCCACTGTTCAACCAGATCCGTGAAGAAATAACTGAGCCCCTTTTGTAAATGATCTGGCAATCGAGCCTTATAGTCCTCCTCCATGAGAAGATACACATCCAGATCGCGTACCGGTCCAGTGATTTTGCCGAGAAAACGAAATTCCTCTTTAAAACGGGTGCTGATCTTTGGTTCCAGCACGTTCTTGATCATATCCAGCCCGGACCGGGTTCGGCGGATTGCCACCCGAAAATCATGGAGAAACTCACTGTCCAGATCATCAAGGATACCCTGCTCATTTTCCCGCATAGTAGCCAGCAGCGTACGGTAGATGGTTTTGGCTGCTGTCAGGGCATCCATATCCGGCTTTAGGGTAACCGAGAATTTTGAGCTGTAGTCCAGGGGCATACGTCCCTTGGTTGCCAGCGCAGTTTTCAGATCCTGTTCTCTGGTACAGGGCTGGGGGGTGCCGAATTTCTCCAGATCACGCTCCAGTCGCTGAAACCATTTTTCGTAGCCGCGCACCTCGTGCAGCTGCACGGAACAGAGCGGCTGATCGGTTTCGGGAACAAGCTCAGTGAGTAAAATCGTAGCCACGGTCTTTTCATCCTTATTCAGGATGCGGAGCTGCTGTGTTGTTTGAGAAAAGCTGCTTTGCAAAAGCAGGGTACGCATTTCCAGAACAGGGGCGAGTTTGCGTTTCAGGGCTGAGTTGGGCAAAAGCTGGAAAAATCCCAGGCTCTCCCAGGAAATAGGTAAGGAGGGGACACGCTCACCACCGACCAGATCGGTCAGGTACAGCCTGTTGTTGTGTTGAAAACAGAGGAGGTCTTCGGAGTAGAGGCGCCAATCAAAGCTGTCGTAAAAAGTAAGGATTGCTGGCTGCTGCGGAGTGTCCTGGACAGTATATTTTTTTTTCAGTTGATCTGCTAGCTCCTGAAGAGCGGAAGGATCGGAAAGTTGCCTGGAAAGCTGTGCAAGAGTTTTCATGAAAGGAGTCCTGTTCTGTGGTTTCAGGGTGCCGAAGCAGGGTGCTGATGCTGTTAATATGGTACAATCAGCTCAAAAGTATAAAAGAAAAATGCCTGGAGAGGCAAGCAAAACCTTGAACAGCACTCCCTTGCAGCTTCAGAATCTTGCTGTCAGCTTTTTTAAGGCCTTAGCGATATCTTCCCAGGAATGATCAAGACCCTTTTTCGTGTTTTTCCAAGCCTTCTCGCTCGCCTCACCAAGGGTTTGGATCGTCGAGAGGATTTCTTCTTCGCCCTGTTTCTCGATTTTTTTGAACTCTTTTAATACCTCGTCTTTATTCTGTCCGACCAATATCCTGGTTTTTGTCTTGAGCTCATCAATATTTTCCATGAGGTTTTCCAACTCTTCCTTCACCTGTTCAAGACGTGCTCCTTTACACCATCCTGGGGAGAGGCAATCATTGCGCCAGCAACAGTTGACCTGATCACAGGAATTCCTTTCTGTCCGGAAGCAAGGAAAATTGCCCTCCGCATCCTGAATCGCTTGAATGAGCTCTCTTTTTTTCAGGTGAGCGCTGTCTAGACCGAGTTTTTCTGCTTTTTGTCTGATTCGTTTCATTTTCATGATATCATTCCACTGGAAAATTTGATTTGTTGTTACCCATGAGGAATACTCTCTAACCACCATGACCTGCGGTCACAACCAATCCTCCTTGGTCGCAGGTTGTACAATTTTATCTTGTATCTGGTATCTTTTTTTTGCGATTGCATTGTCTCAAGACGACGATATCAAAGATACTCTAAATTTCCCAATACTCAAGCAATATGTATCCTCCGTCCCCATGATCTCGTTTGGCATTAGGCGGTTTGAGAGAAGTTGATGACAAAATTTCGCTCTTCCTCTATACTATTCCCTCTCATCTTTTCTGTATTATCGACAGGCAAGGAAAAAGCGTCTGGCCGTGTCTTGATGTGCCGATTTCGGAACGGAACGGACCGGACTGGTAGTGAATCTCATACCTCACGACCTCGGAGGATGGAGTAAAAAAGGATGTCTGAAGTTTTCATATTCGGTGTCAGCGGTGAAGAGCTGCCCAAGGAGCAGCTGCGAAAGATTGCAACATGCAGTGCGGTGGTGGTTTCATCGCGGCACCAGGTTTTGCTCAAAGGGATGGAGATCCATCGGATTCCCATTGCTCCGGTGGAAGAGATGGTGTTTGAACTGGCCGTGGCCCTTAACGAGGGTGATGTAGCCATTCTGGCCTCAGGTGACCCGCTCTTTTTCGGCATTGGTCGCACGCTGTTAGAACGTTTCGGTCCTGAACGGGTTCATATTCACCCGGCCTTGTCTGCTGTCCAGCTGGCCTGCACCCGCTTTAAGCTGCCCTGGGATGACCTCCCCCTGATGAGCCTGCACGGTCGTTCTCCTGGTGATATTGTCGGGAGAATCCTCAATAAGCCCAAGGTGATGCTTTTTACTGATCATCGCAATACTCCAGACCGTATTGCTCAGGAGCTGCTTGCGGTTTTGGAGGAGCATCGTGATACTGCCCGGATAAAGAGAATACGGATACGGATCGCTGAGAATCTTGGGCTCAAGGACGAGCGCCTGTGCAGCGGCACCTTGGCTGACGTTGCCACCCAGAAATTCTCCCCGCTCAATATGATGCTGATTGAACAGAGGCAGGCAGAGGATGAGGCGGTTGAAGATTCCGGGGCCGGATTTATCCTCGGGCTTCAAGAAGACGAGATTGAGCATTCACGGGGTCTGATCACCAAGGATGAGATCCGGGCTGTGATCCTCCATCGTCTGCGTTTACCCAGGACCGGTGTTTTTTGGGATGTGGGCGGCGGCTCCGGTTCTGTTTCTGTGGAGGCGGCCCGCCTTTGCCCGGATCTGACCATCTATATTGTTGAGCAGAAGGAAGAGGGGCAGGAGAATATCCGGGCCAATATTCTTCGTTATAACCTGTATAATATCAAGTTGATTTGCGGGCTGGCTCCTGAGGCCTTTGCTGACCTGCCTGATCCTGATCGGGTTTTTATAGGCGGGAGTAAGGGGTTATTGGCAGAGATTATTCCTCACTGTGCCAAGCGCTTGACCGCCACGGGCAGAATGGTGGCCAGTGCCGTGCTGAAAAATACAGCTGAGCAGGCCCCTTTGTTGATGACGGCCAACGGCCTAGACGTGGATTCGCGTACCGTGGCTGTCACCCGTGAAGAAATACGCTATACTAATTATGGGGAGCCGGGCATCCTGCTGAACCCCATTACCATAATAACCGGCAAAAAATGATGGTTGCGGTATTCTGATCCAGCGGGGAAAGCTTCTCAAAAAAAATAGGGAAGAGAGGAGGCACCTGTGGACATGCATTCCAGAAAGGCAAAAGGGCAGCGCAAAATGCTCAGTTTTATTTCTGCGGTCGCCCCCCTGTTTTGGACTGCCGCCTTGACCGGCCTGCTGCTCTGGGCGATTACAAAGGAGAAGCAGCAGATCCTCAATTATGCGAGAATGGAGGCCAGGGCCAACTTTAACAAAGATATTGCCCTGCGGAACTGGGCCGCCAGAAGAGGAGGTGTGTATGTGTTGGTTTCCGGGGATACGCCACCCAACCCCTATCTGGAGCACGTTCTTGAGAGAGACATCGAAACCCCTTCCGGCAGGAAGCTTACCCTCATGAATCCGGCCTATATGCTGAGGGAGACCATGCAGGAATTCTCTGAGCTATACGGTGTGAAAGGGCAGATCACCAGTCTGAACGCTTTGAATCCGATCAATACTCCTGATGCCTGGGAGGTCAAGGCCCTGCAGCAGTTCGAGCGGGGCGTGAAGGAAGTATCTGAAGTCTCTTATATTGACGGAAGGGCCTATCTCCGATATATGCGGGCTTTCTATGTCAAGGAACCGTGCCTGAAATGTCATGGTCGTCAGGGATATACTGAGGGCGATGTCCGGGGCGGTGTGGGCATCTCTGTCCCTCTGGAGCCCTATATCAGACTGAAGAACTCTACAATCCGGGTACTGATGTATTCTTACGGCATCCTGTGGTTGGTCGGACTGTTCGGTATCCTTCTTGTCGATCATCTTGTCATGAAGCAGATCAGCCAGCGACGGCAGACAGAAAAAGCTCTGCGTGACCAGGCCAGCGAATTGGAACGACTGAATAATCTACTCGCTCACCAGGCCATGTATGACGGCTTGACCCACGTCCACAACCGTCGTGCCTTTGATCGGCAACTCCGGGAGGAGTGGGAACGCTGGCGCAGAGAGCAGGCGGTTTTTTCTCTGCTGATTGCGGATATTGATTTCTTTAAAAAGTACAATGACACCTATGGGCACCTGGACGGTGATACCTGCCTGCGGAAGATAGCCCAGGCCCTGCGGAAGACGGCAGCGAGGTGTAATGATTTTACAGCCCGGTACGGCGGTGAAGAGTTTGTCATTATCCTGCCGGGCACGGACATAGAGCAGGCCGTGAAAGTGGCGGAACAGGCTCGTCAGACTGTAGAAAAGATGGCTATGCCGCACAGCGCCTCGGATTGTGCTGATATGGTTACTCTGTCTGTTGGTGTAGCATCAGCTGATCAAACACTGGTTTCGGGCAGCTGTGATGATTTGGTCAGGCTGGCGGACCAGGCTCTCTACGAGGCAAAGAGGAGCGGGCGGAACCGGACAGTACGATTCAGCCGTTAGGTACATTCATCAGCTCGGGATAACACCCCGAGCAACCGGTCCTCTACTTCTCTACTTCTCCCCTTGCAACAAGCCCAACAGCTCCTTGGCAGAAACCTTGCCCGCAGAGTCGGTGCCTTCCAACAGGCTGTCTGCCAGATCCCGTTTTTCCTTATGCAGAGCCACAATCTGCTCCTCAATAGAATCTTTGACCACTAGGCGATAGACCGTGACCGGGCGTTCCTGGCCGATCCGATGGGCTCGATCTGAGGCCTGATCCTCCACAGCCGGATTCCACCACGGGTCCATATGGATGACATAATCCGCAGCTGTCAGGTTGAGCCCTGCTCCACCCGCCTTGAGGCTGATAAGGAAGACATCCCCTTCGCCGTTCTGAAAACGGCTGATCCTCTCCTTCCGTTTTTTGATCGGAGTTGATCCGTCAAGATACTGATAGCTGATCCCCTTTTCATCGAGAAACGCTCTGATAATCTTAAGATGATCCACAAATTGGCTAAAGATGAGGGCCTTGTGTTGATTGGAGAGCAGCTCCTCCAGGGTGCTGGCAAAGACCTTGAGTTTGGAGCTGCTGATTCCGCAGTCCGGCAGAACAAGGGCGGGATTGCAGCATAAGCGACGGAGCTTCATGATCTCGGCCAAAATGCGGAGATGCTGCTGGCCAGCCCCTTCCTCATCATGGTTGCTGATGGTTTCCAGGGCTTTGATCCGCTGGGCCTCGTAGAGCACCAGCTCATCTTTGCTCATCTCCACCTCAAGATTAATCTCGGTCTTGGGCGGCAGTTCCTGAAGCACATCGCTTTTCAGGCGCCGGAGAATAAAGGGACGAATCAGCTTACGGAGTCGGCTCCGGGCTTCAGCATCTTGGTCCCGCTCTATGGGACCAGCGAATTTTTCATTAAAGCGCTTAAAGGAGCCGAGCAGGCCAGGGTTGAGGAAATGAAACAGGGTCCATAGCTCGCCGAGATGATTTTCTACTGGCGTGCCAGTGGTGATCAGGCGGAATTCTGCCTTGAGTTCCATGGCCGCCTTGGACCGTTTGGTCTGCATGTTTTTAATAGCTTGGGCCTCATCTAAGACCACGGTCTGCCAATCTACACCAGTGAGCAGTTCCGCCTCAAGGGGCAGGAGTCCGTAGCTGACAATCACCAGATCAAAGGGCTGGAGATTTTCGATCATCTGCTTTCGATCCCCGGACCCGAACAGGAGCACGTTCAGGGTGGGCGCAAAACGCCGAGCTTCTTCCTGCCAGTTGGAGGTCACAGAGAGGGGGGCAATGACTAGGGTCGGCCCCTGTGCAGCTCGAAGGAGGATTGCAGCCCAGGCCTGCACGGTTTTACCCAACCCCATATCATCGGCAAGACAGCCGCCCACCCCCCAATGGGAGAGCTGGGCCAGCCAGTTGAAGCCCGCCTGCTGGTAATCACGGAGAGATCCTTGCAAGGTGCCAGGCACCTCCGGCCGGACAACCTCCTGCAACTGCTTGCAATGCTGTTTCCAGGCCCGATCCGTCTTGAGCTGGCCAGCCTCATCGGTGAGATCCTCTAGGGCCAGGGCTGCAAGGGGGGCAAAGCGGACCCCTTTGCCGTGCTTTTCAGAAAAAGCAGCAAGTTCATCCAGCCGTTTGCGCAGGGCCTTGGTGATGCTGAGGAAGGTGCCGTCATCCAGCTGAATAAAGCGACCAGTGTCCTGGTTGAGCATACTGAGCAGTTTTTGCAGATCCAGGGAAAGGGTCTCGTCAATCTCCAGCGAGCCGGTGGCCTTGAACCAGTCCCGTTCCTTTTTGATCTGGAGGGAAAAGGCGGAGGACGATGTTTCCTTGCGCACGGAAAACTTCTCCCCTTGGGGCCATTCCAGAACAAGGGCATCGTCGCAGTTTTTTAGCTCCAGAAGCAGCTCTAAGGCATATTCCGGGTCTTCGACCTGCCACTGGTCATCCATAGGCTTGATGCGGGTCAGGGTCGGGCAGGCCTTGGTGATGGCAATGAGCTGTTTTTGCTCTTCTACAAAATCACGGACGGTCTGGATCTTTTTGCCCTCAATCTCGGTCAGAACATTTTTGCTGCCCCGGCCAGCTCTGAAGCTGGAACCGCTATCACCGCAGGGTTTAACCAGAAATTCTGCCTGAATTCCGTTATGGCAGGGAAGGATATGGGCATGGGGCCGGGAATCGGCCTCACGGGTTTCCACCTCAGCCGTGCCGTCAAGATCAGACAGCACCGTGACCACGGAAGAGAGGGACTCCACTACCTTTCTGGCCTTTTGGGCACCGGATTTAGGGATGCTCATGCCCTTGCCGATGAATAGCCCTATCTCTCTATGTTTTTGAGTAAAACGATAGAGCTTGAACCGGGTCGGGGTATCCTTGACTACCTGTATTTCATCATTCCCGTCAGAGGGTGGTAAGGGTGAGAGGACTAGGCGTAACTTGCCTTTTTCCTCCCTGATTTGCAATTCCGGCTCCGCCGTAACCAGCTCAACAAGGACATCGGGTGCATTTTCGAGAAAGACCAGAGGGTGTCCGACCAAAGCAGGCAGGGCCTGATCATCATCTATTTCATACTCTGTTTTTCCGTAACTCCGCCACGAACCACTATAGTATTCCGCTTTGATAGCCTGGCAGACCCGATAATCCTGCTTGCTGAGCCCCTCCATGGTGGAATAATTATCATACAGGTTTTTTAAGGCCACTGGACGGCCTTTGGTCCAGGTGCCTCGCTTGGTCATCTTTTGCATTTTCGGGGTGATGGAGCAGTACCTATATCGCTCATTATGGGCAAACAGCCAGACTAAACGTTGCTCGGCCTCAACGACTTGGCCGTTCTTTTCCGCCTCACCGGTTATAGTCAGGAGTCCGTTCAGGGTTTTCTCCCATGCCGGAATTTTTTTCACCATCCCGACACAGCTTTGCGTGCCGCAGGAGCTGTGCAGCTTTTTAGCCAAGGTGGTATTTGCGTTTTTATTTACGTTCAGCGCAGCCAGCAGAGAGGAAAGCTCAGCTGCCATCCAAGTGTATCCGTTCTTTTTCGCTTTATCCCTGACCTCTGCAATATACGGGGCTTCGCTTTTCACCTTTGCCTTGTCCGTCCAGAACAGAATGAGGTTTAAAATGAAAAATTCAAGCGGACTGCTGTCAAAGGTATTAAGAGCACCTCTGTACGCTCCGGTTTCATCCAGTCCGAGCTGCTGCTGAAAAACCGGCTTTATTGCCTGCGTCAAGGGCGTGTAGTGATAGCCTTTCTTTTGGACTATCTCAATATACTCTAGGCCTTGACTGAGCAGTGTTCTGTCATTACCATGCAAAAGGGTGAGCAGATGGACGAGTCCGATTTCATTCTGGAAGAAGACCTTTTTTTGCCTGCTCATTTTCCTGAAGAGCTGGAGATTCTGCGCAAAATATGTCTGGGCCTCCTCGTAATGACCAGTGCAAAAGGACAGCCATCCGGTCCGACTGAGTCGCTCTAGCTTCCGCTCCTCGGGCAAACTTTTAATCAGCAAACGTGCATTGTCAATATCGCCGCAAAGCAGGTAATAGGCGATGAGGGTCAGGTTTTCCGTGGACTCATGAAGGGTATCGGGATAAGAGGTGAGCATGTAATCAATGACCTCCTGTGCCGATTTCAGTTGGCCTTTCATTGCATTGATCAGCATTCCTAATACCGGAAGGCGCATGCTGGGATTGATTTCTTCAACAACCTCAGGGGTAAAAGGCTGGGCTAGCAGGTGGAGAAAGATACTCTCTTCAGGCGGAGTGTCGTTGAAGTATTGGTTAACATTATTGAGGACGGAATACACCTCTTCTATAGAATTGCCGCTAAACAGGACCATCTGCATGCTGCGGGCGTACTGTTTATAGCTGTAGAGCCCTATCTTATGGGGCGGTTTACCCAACATCATTGTCTTCTGAACCGCCTCAGCAATACGGGAAAAATCCCCTTGGAGCAAGCAGTCTCGCGTTACTGTCTGCCGGATGGATTCAGGACAGCAAAGCCCCTTATTGGATTTGAGCAACAGCCCCTTATCAATCAGCTCATTTTGGAGGGGCTGAATATTGCGGACATGATAGGGCGCATCGGTTTCAGGGCAGGTAAAGCCCAGTTCCTCAAGACAGGTAAGCATCCGCTTTGCAGCGCAATACTCAACATTGACGGCCAAGATACGAATTATAGCCTTTTGGGCCGGGGCCAAAATTGCGTAATCGGCTGCTTGCTCAGAGGGAGTATTTTTAGAAGCGTTCATTGGAAAAGGGCTCTATTTCATGTTATCTGAAAACTTTCTGATATGTTGCACTCTGCTTTGCATGCTTTTATAGCATTTACTTCTGCTTCGCAATATGTTTTTAATAAGGTTCTGGTTTTCTTGATCAGGTTTCCTGACCTGCTCTCCTGTGCCGCTAATCTGATCCTGTGCAGTCTCGGCACAGGATCAGCCAACGTTATCCTGTGCCACAGAACGCGTAATGCGCTTCGGGCAACAACTGCTTTTATTCCGCCATGCTCGTTATCCCGGTCTCAAAGAATCTGAAGAAAGCCTTCCCCTGGATCACCCTGAGCCTGATCATTCTCAATGGCCTAATTTTTTTCACCTTCCAGGCAGGTGAACAGGCGGATTATGCCGAAGCAATCTCCTTTTATCGCTCTGCCGGTCTGCTTAAACTGGAAGATCCGCTCTACCGGCAATATCATGCCCACAGCAACAGAGAACTCCCTGCCGGACTGCAAGGAGAAGCTCTGTTTTGGAAGATGTTTCATGACGACGGTTTTCAGTACGAGCTACAGCAACGCACCCTGCACCGTCCAGATGCCCCTGGTTTTGCTGACTGGCTGGAAAAGCGGACCGCCTTTGAACATAAACTGAACCAAATCTTTTCCCGGCGGTTCGGCTATTCTCCGGCCAGGAAAAATCATTTCAGTGCATTCACCTGCATGTTCCTGCACGGCAGCCTGATGCATCTGCTCGGCAACATGATTTTTCTCTGGTTTGTCGGCTCGCTGCTGGAGATCGGCATAAGGCGCTGGTATTTCTATCTGATCGGCTATCTGTTTACCGGTGTTGCAGGCAGTCTTGCTTTCGGCGCCGTCTACCCGATCAGTCAGGGACCGCTGGTCGGGGCATCCGGCGCTATTGCCGGACTCATGGGCGCCTACGGTTTGCTTTATGCGCGGGCAAAAATCAAGATCTTCTATTCTCTCGGCTTTTATTTTGATTATGCGGATGTGCCCGGCTGGATTCTCTTTCCCTTCTGGATCGGCAGTGAAATCTTCCGGCTTGTTACCGACAGCGGTTCTCAAATAGCCTATATGGCCCATATCGGCGGGCTGCTCTCCGGCGGAAGTCTCGGCCTTGTCTTTCTGCTCACGCACAAAGAAGAACGGAAGGTTGCCGAAGAACTGGCGAAGGAGGAGACCGAAAGTAGCCGAGTGCCTGCCCTGCTGGAGCAGGGCCTGCAGTACCTTGCTGAACTGAAAATGAGTGAGGCAAGAAAAAAGATGGGGGAAGTACTCAGCCTGGAGCCGGACAATACGGTTGCCCTAGGCCACCTCTTTTCCATTGATAAATGCACACCGGAAAGCGAACAGTTTCACCAAACCGCCGCCCGACTGCTCCGCAAACTGGCTGCCAGCAAGGAGTACCCGAAGCTGGAAGCCCGTTTTGACGAGTATAAACAGTTGAGCGGCTCGCCGCGCCTGCGGATTCCTCTGCTCCTTGTCCTTGCCAAAGCCAAAATTCGTTCGGGCAGCACTGCTGAGGCAGCGCGGTTTCTGACCATCCTGCTCCAAAAACAGCCGCAGTATCCGGGTGTATCCTCCTGTCTGTTCAGTCTCGGGTGTGCATTCCATGAACAGGGGAACAGGCAGCAGGCCGGGAAGTGCTTTCGCCTCATCCAGAAATATTACCCGGACACCGGTATCAGCAGACGGGCCGAAGAAGAGATAAAACGGTTATAAGAGCTTACAACATATTGTTCAGATATGTTTTTATCTCGGAGATAAGCGGATGATCCGGCCAGGTGCGGATGACCCCTTTGGAAAGCTGCACGGCCTTGTCTGTTTTATCGAAACGTTCGTGGAGAAGCTGAATAAAGGGAAAATAGGCCTCCGGTAGTTTGGGGTGCTTCGGATTTTTTTTAATGCAGCGGAGATAGCAGTTTCCCGCTTTTCGGTATTCGTTTCGGTCGAACATCCATTTGCCCACAGCCAGTGAGGAATCTATAGGGACAGGAATTGTTCCGTCTGCTATCAGTTCCTGATATATTTTAAGCGCCTTGGTGGTTTTCTTTTTCCTTATGAGCTGCTGCAGATAGACAGGAGCGTGCAGCACGTACTCCTTTTTTTTCCGGCAGACCCTGAGCAGATCAAGATATTTGCCTGACAGAACAAGATCATCCTGATTTTCCTTGAGATCCTCCTGCAGGAGTTTCAGGGCTGTTTCATGACGACCGCTTCTGATCAGTATATCCACCTGATGACGGCGGACCAGAACCGGATCCTGCGGCCCCTGTTCATCCTTCGGCACTGAACAGGCTGTAAAGTGTTCATAATCAACATCATACCCGATTTCTTCGTGGTACTGAAGCAGGACGTATCCCATCAGGTTGTAGGAAATAAACGTATAGTAATGCTGAAGAAAAGCTGATAAAAAAGCCGTGATACCCCAGGGGATCGTTTTGGGCAGCAGGGAGAGGAGAGCAAGAGGTCCGGCAGGAAGCAGACCGAGAAAAAGAAGCATCAGCAGATAACGCCATCCGATCCTGAACACCATCGGTACCACAATCATCGGGTTCATGGCAACAATGACCGAATTGGTGGCCACCAGCAGCATGAGCATGGCTGGCAGGAGAATCAAGGCGATCGGGATGAAGAAAAATGCACCGAGCGGTCCTGTATAGCGGAAGAGTTGCATCGCGATGAAAGCGAGCGTAAAGAAGACCGCATACTGTTTAAAAACCTGTCCGATATCGGAATTGAACAGCTCGAAGCCGGGCGCTGGCGCCCGGAGATCCCCCTGGGCCGTGTTGATCAGAATGGCATAGGCGTATTTGGTGCTGACAATAAAGCTGAAGAGTGCCACAAGTTTTGAGGTGGAAAAAAAACCTGTCAATAGAGAGAGGGCAAGGGCGATGACCAGAGGAGCAGTCTGAACAGGATAGAGAAAAAATTTCGGCATCCTGGTCCAGAACGGAGCAAGCAGGTTGCCGACCCCCAACTGGTCGGCTTCGACATCACAGAACGGACAGATGTACGCATTGACCGTAACCCCGAAGTCTTCAGGAACAGCACGCTTGACAATACATTTTCCGCAAAAGGCTGAACTGCATCTATTGCATTGAAAATGGGCAGACTTGGATGGGTGCAGCGTGCAGTGGACTGTCATGATGTTTCTTTTATCACAGCGAAATTATCGTGGGGAAGGTACCTGATCCTACTTGAGATGACTGAGGATTCAGTCTACGTATTTCTGTAAAAAGAGCCAAGAAGTTTTTTTACCCAAAGGATATAATTTGAGGTTGCTTGATCAGAAAACGACCTGGCCGTGAGGAACTGCTGTTTCAATAAAGTTTAATAAAAAAGCCCGGCGCAATGAGCACCGGGCTTTTCATGGAGAAAAAAAAGGAGAAGTCAGTACCCCCGGCAAAGCCGGGGGGGCACCTAACAAAACTAACAAAAATTACTCTGCTGTTATTTGATGCAGCTCAACCCGCCGATTCCTAGCCCGCCCTTCCCGGCTTCCATTATCGGCTATGGGGTTCTCCTGACCATATCCTTTGCTGACCAGAAGGTCTGCCGCTATTCCTTGTTCGATCAGGAAATCGCGCACTGTCTCAGCCCGTTGCTCGGATATCTGCTGATTCCTTGTAGGGCTGCCCATACTGTCGGTATAACCGGCCACCTCGAAGCGTTGACCAGAGGCATGCTTTTTCAGCAGGCCCGCAGTTGTTTGCAGACTGGCTGCCGCTTTTTCCGTCAGCTTGGCCGTACCTATGGTGAAATTCACCCCGGAGAGGATGATGGTTGCATCGACACTCCCATCATTGTCTTTATCCAGAGTTGCTACTACTTGATTTTCTTGTTGAACTGGGGGGGCGGCCTGCTCCTGCTCTACCGGGGCCTGTTGCGTTGCATTTTGCTCAACAGGAGCCTGCTGCTCAGCATTCTCTTGAGGAGCTTGGGGGGCTTCAGCCGGTATCGTCTCCTGTACGCTCTCCTGTACAGCTTGTTGCGCGTTCTGTTGGTCCAGCTGTTCTTTTAAACGGGCTATTTCTTGTTCCAGCTCTTTGACTCGTGCCTGCAAGGCGGTGAGTTCTTCTTTTGAGGTTACCAGCTCCGCAGTCACTTGCTCTGCGGCCTTCTGTGCCTCTTCTGCTTGCGCTGCTGTTGCGGTCTGCTCTTCCAAGGCCGTCTTGGTCTGGGCAAGGGCTTCGGTCTCGGCAACCAGAGCCTGTTCCTTTTCCGCCAGACGTGCCTTCAGGGTCTTGAGTTCTTCCTCAAGGGCAGTGGTTTTGCTCCCTGCGTCTTGCTGGGCCGCAGTTAATTCAACAAGTTGTGTTTTTGTCGCAGCAAGCTCGGCAGCCAATTTTTCATTTTTTTGGCCAGCAGCAGTTAATTCCGCTATCTTGACCTTGGCTTTTTCCAGCTCTTCCGACAAGGCGGTCGTTTTTTCCTCTGTTGCTGCTGATTGGTGTTCGATTGCCTGAAGTTCGGTGAGCTTAACTTCTAGGGCAGCTGTTTTTTTCTGCTCTGTGATCAGCTGGTCAGCTTGCGTGGCTGCCTCAGCCAATTTTGCTTCCATGTTCGCAATTTTTTCTTGGGCCATAGTGACCTTTGCTGTCTCCTGCCGGAGCTCTGTAATCTGTGCCTCCAAAGCAGCAGCTTTTTCTTGCTCAGCAGCCAGTTGCTCTGCTTGAGTTTGTGTTTGGGCCAGTTGCGCTTCCAGGTTACCAACTTTCTCTTGGATTGCGTTGAACTCCTCAACTGTGGTGGGGAGCTCGGCAAGTTGGTTTTCCAGAGCAGCTATTTTTTCCTGGTTGGCTGTCAGCTGGGTTTGCAGGCCCTGGCTATTTGCCAGCTCCGCTTCCAGAGTGGCAACCTGTTCCTGCGCCCCCTGGACTTGCTCCTGCAAGGGGAGAAGGTCCGCAACCTGTGCTTCCAGAGCAGTAGCTTTTTCCTGAGCAGCTGCTTGGACTGTTTCCTTTTCAGCAACCTGTGCTTCCAGAGCCGTGATTTTTTCCTGAGCAGCAGCAACAGAGGCCTTTGCCTCATCAGCAGCAGTTGCGGCTACGGCTAATTCTTCAACCTTTGCCCCCAACTGCTGGGCAAGCTCGGTCGTTTTGGCCTGAGCTGCTTCAAGTTCAGCAGCGATGCTCTCCTGTTGTTGTGTCAGCTCATCGTTCTTGGTTTTTTGTTCGGCAAGCTCTGTTGTTAACCGCTCAACCTCAGCCCGGATTACGGTCAGCTCTTCATCCTTGCCTGTCAGGCTTTGCTGTAAGTCCTGCTCTTTTTTCTGGGCAGCAGTAAGGGTTGCTTCCGCAGTCTCCAGAGAGGCTTTGGTATCAGCAAGTTCGCTGTTGAGTTTTTCTATGGTGGATGTTGCCTCGGTAAGTTCCTGACTGAGCTTTTCAGCTTCTTTGTTTCGAACAACTGCTGATTCGGTGAGGCTGGCAACCTGATTAACCAGCTCTTTGCCATGGGCAGAATTTTCCTCCAGTTCTTCTTGGGTGGCTACGAGTTGCTGTTGTTTTTCCTCAAGTTGTTTTTGCAGAGCAGTAATCTGTTCCTGGGAAGGAGCCAACAGGCGTTCTTTTTCTTTACCGTACTGCAGCAGGGCTTCAATTTTCAGCTGGGATTTTTTCTCAGCACCCTGAAGGACTGTCAGCCTGGAAGCTGCTTCAGCAAGGAGTTTTTTTTGCTGCCTCAGTTCCTGTTCTTTTTCTGCACGTTGAGCAGTGAGCTGGGCAATATTATTATGGAGCACCAATTTTTCTTTTTCAAGCTCGGCTTGGCTCAGGGTTTTCTGTGCTTCGATGACCTCGGAAAGCTCATCCACTTTTCCGGTCAGGCTCTCTTTTTCAGCAGTTAGTTTTTCCAACGCTGCTTGGGCCGCTGTTAATCCTGCTTCCAGGGTCCTCTTCTCTTCAATGATTTTAGAGAGCTCGCCCACTTTTCCAGTCAGGCGCTCCTTTTCAGCTGTCAGTTTTTCCAGCTGGGCTTGGGCTTCTGTTAATCTCGCTTCCTGGCCGGTATAGGCGATCTGCTTTTCCCGCTGTTCGCGCCCGGCTTTTTGCAGCTGTTCTTTCAGGGTTGCAAGTTCTTCTTGCTGGGCAGTTCCTGTTGTGCTTAATGCCGTAACCTGCTGTGCTAACTCTTTATTGTTATCGTTGGCTTGCTCTATTTCTTTGCGGGCTTCTGTAAGTTCGGCAGTGAGTTGTTCCACCTGGACCTGTTGGTCGATAAGCTGTTCTTCCAGGGTGGCAGCTTTCTGCTCAGATGGCGCCAGCATCCGATCTTTTTCTTTGCCGTAATGGAGCATGGCCTCTGCTTTGAGCTGGGCTTTCTGCACAGCGTTATTGGCAACGGAAAGCTTGGTGGTGGCCTCGGCAACCCGGGCACTGGATTGTTCCAGTCGGCCTGTCAGCTCGGCAACCCGCTGTTCTGTTTGTTTGACCTGCTCAGCCTTTTGTTGCTGTACCTTTTCCAGCTGTGCTATTTTTTGCAGGTCAGCTCGGCGGCGTTCCTGTATCTGGACGAGCAATTCTTTCTGGCCCAGCAGTTCCTGCTCGCGTTCTTTTAATTTTTGCAGGAGTTTTTTACTGGCGCTGTTTTCTTTTTCCGCTTCAGCGCTCAGCTTTTTCTTGGCAGAGGCCAACTGCTCCTGGAGCTGATTGATGCGATATTCAGCTTTTTGTAGCTGTTTTGCAGAAATATTGTCCGCAGTTTCCTGGACAACAGCACCGGATACAGCCTCCTGCTGTGTCCGGTTCAACTCTGAACGTAAACGCGTTCCCTCTGTCCGTGCATCGGCAAGATCTTGCTTGTACTCTAGAACTTGGCTTTGCAAATGGAGGATTTTTTCATGACGCTGGGTTTCTGTAGCCTGTTCTTCCTGGACTGTTTTGTTATGAGCATGGTAACTTGCAAGAGCTATATAGAGCAGGATACAGATTGAGATGAAAAGCGCTGTGCGCGGCGTTATTTTTTGCATGAGTTTCATATCAGAGCCTATAGGTTTGTTTACGGGTTGAAGATGAGGAAATGTCTGATAAAGCGTTATGCCGGTTTTAAAATCAGGGTTGCCAAAGGGGGCAAGGTAAGGACAAGAGAGTGATCCATACCATAGGACTGCTCGGAGACCGTGTGCAGCTCGCTGTTGCACACACCGCTGCCGTGATAAACTGTCAGGTCGCTGTTGATAATTTCTCGGTATCCACCGCCCTGCGGTACGCCGATACGATATTTTTCACGTATTACCGGAGTAAAATTACAGATTACAACAAGAAAGTCATCAGTTTTTTTCGCCTTGCGGATGAATGAAAAAATAGAGTTGTCTGAGTCGTTGGCATTAATCCAGGAAAAACCGGACCATTCATGGTCATTTTCATACAGGGCAGGTTCGGATTTATAAACCGTGTTCAGATCGGCAACATAGCGTTGCACCCCCTGATGCGTTCCCGCTGTCAGGGCATCCCACTCAAGTCCCTTGTCATGATTCCATTCTTGCCATTGTCCGAATTCACAGCCCATGAAAAGGAGTTTTTTGCCGGAATATCCCCACATAAAGCCGAAATAGGCGCGGAGGTTGGCGAACTTTTGCCACTCATCCCCGGACATCTTATTGATCAGCGATCCCTTACCGTGCACCACCTCGTCATGGGAAATGGGCAGGGTGAAGTTCTCCTGAAAGGCATAGAGCATGCCAAAGGTCATTTCATTATGATGGAAGCGACGGTGGATGGCATCGTGCGTCATGTAATTGAGAGTATCGTGCATCCAGCCCATGTTCCATTTTAGACTGAAACCAAGACCGCCCAGCCAAGTCGGTCGGGAGACCATAGGCCAGGAGGTGGATTCCTCTGCTATGGTCAGTACGCCTGGATAGATACCGTGGACCACCTCGTTTGTTTTACGGAGAAAGCTGATAGCCGCCAGATTTTCTCGACCTCCGTGTTCATTGGGCAGCCATTCTCCCTCTTCCCGGGAGTAGTCCAGATAGAGCATAGAGGCCACCGCATCAACCCGGAGCCCGTCAATATGATATTTGTCAATCCAGAACAGGGCATTGGAAATCAGGAAGGAGCGGACCTCATTGCGACCGTAATTAAAGATCATGGTGCCCCAGTCCTGATGCTCGCCTTGGCGGGGATCTTCGTGGGCGTAGAGATGGGTGCCGTCAAAATAATTCAGCCCGGCACCGTCCTTGGGGAAATGGGCCGGAACCCAGTCCAGGATCACGCCGATATTATGCTGATGGCATTGATCAATGAAATACATAAAGTCCTGCGGGGTGCCGTAGCGGCTGGTCGGGGCAAAAAAGCCCAGCACCTGATATCCCCAGGACCCGTCAAAGGGGTATTCGGAGATCGGCAGCAGCTCGATATGGGTATAGCCCATCTCCAACACATAGGGGATCAGCGTCTCGGCAAGCTCCCGATAGGTGAGATAACGGCTCCCCCATTCTTTATCCTGTTCCCTACGCCAGGACCCGATATGGACCTCATAGACGGAAATTGGGCCGTCTAACGCTTGTCGTTGCGCACGCTCCTTGACCCAATCTTCATCCTGCCATTGATAGCCCTTCAGATTTGTAACAACCGAACCGGTGTTGGGGCGAAGCTCCATTGCAAAACCGTAGGGGTCGGACTTGTCAAACTGCTCGTTCTCCTGGGTGGTAATTCTATATTTATAAACCGTGTGCTCTTTCAGGCCTGGGATGAAAATCGTCCAGATACCTGCGTTGCTGGGCTGCATGGGGCAGACATCATCGTTCCATTCATTAAAATCGCCTATCACGGAGACCTGTCGGGCATTGGGGGCCCAGACCGAGAATACCACACCTTTCTGCTTATTAAATGTGACCAGGTGGGCACCGAGTTTTTCATAGGCACGTTCATGGGTGCCTTCACCGAACAGGTATTTGTCCAGATCTCCGAGCCAGCTTTTAGGAGCAGCAATTCCTTTATAATGATTTGGTTTCATAGAGTTCTGTCTATTGGTTACCTTACGACGAAGAGCCGCAGTAGTGTCGTTTGCCGATCAGCGGAACGGGCGAGCAATATGCTCTGTTGTTTATCTGTTTTAATATTCGAAGCAAAAAACAGCGAGTTGCGTTTGTAGGGGGTAGCTTTGACTGTATATAAAAGTTACACTATATGTTTCTTTTCTTTTTTTTCAAATACTTTTTTCGTTGAATGGGGTTTTCGGCCCCGGCTTGATGGGATTTTTTGAGTTGCTGGCGGTCTGTTATAATTTTCAATTCTTCCATTTTACTCTCCTGGGACTGTTGATTTTTGCGTAGTCTTTTAGAGTGTCGTGTAATTCAGTTACGAAACTCCTTCTTGCCGGGGGCTTCTCCCAGCTTTTTCACATTTTCCTGCGAACCCATGATCAAAATGGAATCACCGAATGCAAAATGGTAATCCGGCTGCGGCATCATAATGTGCTGTTTTTCATTTTTTTCAGTATTGAAATTTTGCTTGATCATAATGACTTCGGTACCATAACGACTGCGCAGATTAAGCTCTTGCAGGGTCTTGCCGATGAAGGCCCCCGGTACCTCGATCTCGCAGAGAATCTGGCCGTCCATCAATTCGATACGTTTGAATTTCCCCATTGAACCGATGGACCCGGAGACTGAAGTGATCATATCCCGCTTTACCATTTCTTTGTTATACGCATCAATGACATCGTCTTTTGCCACTGTGCCGAGGAGCTGTAAACCCTTTTCATCTTTCACCACAGGGAGCTCATCAATATCCATTGGACCCAGCGCCTTCATGACGATGTCTAACGAATCAGTCGGAGCAAAGGACTGCTGGATGGGCTTCATCAAATCATAAGCAATGACAATAGATTCCAGTGCGTTGTATTCATATATTATTCTGCGAATATCGTGAATCGATATCATGCCGACCAGCCGGTCCTGGCTGTTGACCACAAAAAAGTTCGAGTGCGGACTGCTGACTGTCAAGTCCATCAGTTTTCGCAGTGAGGTGTCCGGGCTTATCTGTTCGAAGTTTGTCTTCATCACTCTGGAGACCTGCAATGAACGCAGGACATTCACATCCTGGCCTCGGAAAAGGTTAATTCCTCGACGAGACAGCTTGAGTGTATAAATGGAATCTTCTCTCAGGCGGGTGGTAATTAAGACACTGATGATGCAAGCAATCATCAACGGCAGGATGATGCGATAATCATTGGTCAGCTCAAAAATGATGAGAATAGAGGTAATCGGTGCATGCATAGCACCCGAAGCCACCGCGCCCATTCCGACCAGGGCATACGCCCCCGGAGAGGCGGTCAATTCCGGTGCCAGGGTATGAACAATGGTACCGACAAAACCGCCAAGGCATGCGCCCAGAAACAGAGAAGGCGCAAAAACGCCCCCGGAGCCACCTGAACCGATGGTAATAGAAGTTGCGATGATTTTTAAGCCGACCAAGAACAGCATGAAGTAACCGATCATTTCGCCGTTTAAAGCCAGACTGATAGTGTCGTAGCCGACCCCGAATATATGCGGAAAGATGATGCCGATGCCGCCGATCAGGAGGCCCCCGCACACGGGCTTTAACAGCGGCGGAATGCGAATTTCTTCAAACAGATCTTCGGTCTTATATAAAATTGTGATGAAGCCCGAAGCGACAAATGCCGACAGAATGCCCAGGATGCAGTAGGGGATCATTTCAAAAACGCTGACCAGTTCATAGCTCGGGATGATAAAGGCTGAAAAATCACCGAGGAAATGGCGCGAGACAACGGTGGCGGCAACCGATGAAACCACGATGGGGCTGAATTGAGAAATACCGAAATCGCCGAGAATGACTTCCATAGCGAAGAGGGCACCGGCGATGGGGGCATTGAAGGTCGCCGCGATGCCTGCTGCTGTGCCGCAGGCCACGAAAGTCCGTAAATGCGATCCGGTGACCTTGAGCACCTGTCCCACAGCTGAGCCGATAGCTGAGCCGATCTGCACAATCGGGCCTTCGCGTCCCACCGAGCCCCCGGAACCGATCGAAATCGCCGAGGCCGCGACCTTGGCAATCATGACGCGGGGTCGAATAGCCCCGCCCCGCAGCACAATCGACTCCATGACTTCGGGAACCCCGTGACCTTTGGCCTCACGGGCAAAATAAAAGACGATCGGCCCTACGATTAGGCCTCCTGCCGCCGGTGCGAGCAGCTTGACATACCAGGGCAGTTGCAGGGCGTAGTCCAGTGAGTATTGCCAGCTGCCGAAGAAAACCCTTTCAAAGAAACGAATGGCGAAACGGAAAAAGATGGCACCAAATCCTCCCAGCAGACCTATCAGCACCGCAACAACCACCATAAAGGTGTGTTCCGTCATGCGCAGTCGTGGCAGTTGGTCGATGATTAATCGTTTCCAACGTAGCAGGATGGAAGATTGTGTAAGTCTGATCATGCTAACTCAACTATGGCCTTCATATTTTTTCATGGATATCTCCGTTGAGTATGTTTTCCCTCCTTGCTTGGCTTTCACAAAGCACCATGAGGAAACTTAACGTGATTTTAAAAAAAATCGGTAATTGCCAGATGAATATCTTCCGGTGAAGTCAATGGCAGGGAATGATGATTAAAGACGAGCGGATGACTCACAACAGCTTCTCCAGCTGACGGTCCCACTCATCAAAAAAGCCATCCGGCCAACAGCTCATTCGTCCGTTGCTATCAATCTCCGGTGAGATAACTGTCGAGGCATGGGCGGCAGATCCTTTGTCCCGCTCAAGAAAAAAGAACTTCACGTCTTCCGGTTCAACGATCTTGTCTTTTACTGCAACCCGTACCCCGTTGAGAAAATGGTCGGAGTGGGTTTCGATAAACAGCTGTACTCCGCTCTTTGCCGCAATTGCGCATAATTTTCCCACCAGAGCCTGCCCAGCAGGATGCAAGTGTGATTCCGGGTTTTCGATAATCAGCATATCTCCCGGTTGGGCGCGGAGAATGGACGTAATAACCGGTAAGACATAGGTTATACCGAACCCGACATTCTGCGGTTTGAAATCAGCGGTGGTTTCTTTGCCTTGGTCAAAGGCATAACCGAGAGTCACGGAAGTTGTGTTAGGTTGCATGGTCGCATGTATGCGCAGACCAGGGGAAATTTCCGCCATCCAGCGATCAAGATTTTCCAATAAGGTCGGTGGAGTAGCCTCCGAATGACGCAAGGCAGGTATTGCAAGAGATTTTTGCCCGTTTTCCGCGATAAAATGGGCGGTGTATTCTCCATGATTTCCTAATGAATTAAGATCATATATGGAGTAACCGGATGCCTCATAGGAGGGTTTAGGGCTTACTCGGTCAGCAGAAAGATATTGGAATTTTTTATTAAACAAACTTATCGTTTCCGGCGAACGATATTCTCCAAGGGAAATAGACTCCTCTAGCGGTTGAAGATCTGATTGGGGAGTATATTTAAAACAAAGGTGTAATGGTTTCTGCTCTGACCACGTTAAAATAAATTTCAGAGGATCTGATTTTTTTGCAGTGACATCAAGTCCCGTTCCAAGGGTGACATACTCTCCCTTCAGGAGTAGCCCCTTGTCAAACAGGGTATTGCGCTCGTAGGACTGCCTCAATAAGAGCAAAGCCTGAATCAGGGTGGACTTGCCCATCCCGTTTAACCCGGTAAATATATTCAGGGTAGTTAAGGGAAAACTGGCATCAAGTAATGTTTTGAAACCCTGAATACGTATAAATTCAAGCATCAGAAACCTCATCAGTACGTAGCTACCCATTGAGTCAACATCCGAACCAAGCCAAAAAAAATGTTCATGCGGCCATTTTGGGGGTGTTTTGTTGCGACTTGGCTATGGAGATTGACTCTCGATATTCCCTCGCCTCTGCCGTTATTGTCCAGTGGGATTTTATTCCGAGATCTGTTGCAATTCCCTTAACATCGGAAATATTAATCCGAAAAAACTCTTTTCTTTGATTTACCTTGTTTACTTGGTGCTCGTTAAATGTCCGATGCAGTTCTTTCTCCAATGCTGGAGCGTCCTCGCTAAACATCATCGCATGGACATCAAAAGGAAACGGAACGCTGGCGTCACCAAGTTCTTTTACCCGATCCATTGGCTCCAATCGCCTTGTGAGACCAATTTTCAAAACATCATCTCCAAATGAGCCCACATTAGAAATCACATAAACATGACCTCTCTTGGTTTGCTGAGCCATAGAGATTGCTCTTTGGTTTTTTTCTTCAGCTTCACGGAGCTTTTCTGTCAGGTCGTTTAACCGTGCTTCATATTTTTCACGTTGTGCGTCTGTCGCGCTTAAAAGCTCTTGTCTTGCCTGCGCCATCGCCTTTTGCAACATCTTTTCTTCCTTTTCCGCCGCCTTTATGGCCTTTTCATACTCCTTCTTTGCTTTGGTCTCTTCTCTCATTTCCTGCTTGATTCTTTTTTGCTCCTCTCTATCTAGCACCTGCAACTCGTAAGTGGCAACTGCCCATTTCAACTCTTCTAGTCGGAGATCAAGATACTGTTGATTAATTCGGGCCGATCTGAATGCCGCACCATTGTGATTAACCAGATTAAAAGCATCAAGTATTTGCTGACGTAGTTTCCCATAATTATTGTGACGCACTTTTGACAAAACAGAGTCGACTTTTCCGTTGAAGGCGTCAAGTACAAAATGGATGGCGTAGTGCTTCCTGTTGGTTTCTACATAATCACAATCAGCAGCAGTTTCATTTTTAATCATGAGCCTAATGCCTTCTCGAACCTTTTTGAGTTCCTGCCCAGCTTTTTTAAAATCATACTCATCTGCAAGCTCATCAAGAAGGCCATAGCTTGGAATAAGATATTCTTCACCATATCCTTTAATGGTATTTTTCATTGCCCTGATGGCCTTCTTGATCTGTTTTTCATGAGTTGCGGCTCTCAATGCGTCTCCCGCAATTTCTTTTGCATGTCGTTCAGCACGGGCAATTATTTCCGAAGCATCAGCCGAGGAGGACATAAAAATTTCCTCATGTTTCTTTTTCGCCTCCTTGTACAATTCCTTAACAGTCTGCTCCGATTCAGTTTTTTTCTTTTGAATCAGCTCATCTGTTCTTTGTACATCTGATTGAATTTTCTTTTCTTTCGCTTCGATTGATTTATTAACAATGTTCTGCCGTTCCCGCAATTCTAGGGTAGCCGCTTTTATATTCTCTTTAGTCTGTTTTATCTGCTGCTTGAGTTGTGCAATGGCCTTATTTCGTTCCGTTAAAAAATGGTTTTTCTTTTTTTCTATCACTTCATCAATATTAACAATACCTTCATACCGTACCAGAGCTTGTATTGACCTTTTGAGCTTTTTCATCTCCTCTTGTGCTTCAACAAGTATATCTTGGTTGCTTCGTAGCTCTTCTTCTTTTTGTTTTAAGCAATTTTTTGCATCGCCGAGAGCATGATTATGATCATCAACAAGTTTGTCAATTTTTTGCTCGAAGTTTTTAATGATAGAGTCTTGCTCTATTGATTTTCTTTTAAAAATAATCAGAAAGATTACGACGGGAAGAAGAAGGGATATGAACGCAACGACTATGTAGTTGATTAACATTACGGAATGTTTTTATTGTATTTAAGGGCGTTGAAACGAAAGCGATATTTTCACGCTAAATTAACGGGTTCCAGCTTTCCATATTTTATCGTTAACATTTCGAAATCATGATAAAAATAAATAATTTTTTCAACACCCTTTATTTGCCGTTTGTGTTATCGACGTTAAACCAGATAGTTTTCTATGGCATTACCATTTGGATTAGTTGCACAGCATGTGGCCCCACACACAGGTGAAAGGGGTATAATGCAGAGTTGGTACACACAGGCGTTCACTCCCCAGGCAACGTCACAGTAAAAGTCGTCCCCACCCCTTCCTCACTCTCAACCGCGATCTCACCCCCATGCTGCTCCACAATATTCTTGGTAATAGCAAGGCCCAGGCCAGTCCCTCGATTTTTATCGGTAAAGAAGGGTATAAAGATCTGCTCCAGTTTCTCCGGTGACATACCGGATCCGGTATCGGTGATTGCCAGCGAAATCCCTTCGGCCCCTGTAAAGGTGCGAACCGTTAATTTACCGCCCTCGGGCATGGCATGGATGGCGTTGAAAACGATATTGAGCAGCACTTGATAGACCTGATCCTCGTCCATAGCGCATTCAGGCAGCTCAGGATCCAGTTCGTCAATCAGTTCAATATGCTTATCGCTGAATTCAACGTTCATAAACAGGGATAACCGTTGCACAAGGCGATTAAAGGAGCCAGAAGTCTTCGTTGGGGTTTTGGGGCGGGCAAAGTCGAGAAATTCTCGGACAATACCGTCCAGCCGGGTAATTTCATCAACAATAATCTTGGCGAGATGCTCGTTACCCGGTGCCAGTTTGGCGAGCCGTTTACCAAGGATTTCCGCTGTGGAGCGGACAATGCCCAAGGGATTCTTGATCTCATGGGAAACAGAGGCGACCATACTGCCTAGCACGGCCAGCCGTTGGGCCTCATGCAGCTGCTGCTCTAGTTCTCGCCGCTCCTCAGCCCGAGCCTCCATAATCCGGTTGGCCCGAATCACGATGGCACTGAGGACGGCGAACAGGATGCCCATAACAGTCAGGGAGAGCAGCATAACCCTGAGCTGCAAGGAAACAACCGCTGCCAGATCCTCTGACAAGTCCTTGACCACCATAATGACCCCCATAATCTCGCCGGAACGATCACCGACCCGGCGCTCCTGGCGAAAAGGGACATAGGTTTTGAGGGTGCAGAACATCGGGGAAGCACCAGGCAGCAGATTGAGCATAGACCCGTTGGAGATCAACACGGAAGTGCTTTCTCCGGCCAAGGCCTTCTTGTATTCTATTCCGCCGATATTTTTTTTGCCCACGAGGGCTGCGTCTGTGGAATAGGAGACGATATTTTCCCGAGAGTCAAAGATGGTGACGGTCTCGATGTTCATACCTCGGGTAATATTATGCACCATCTGGTCCAGCAGCTCAAACTGGGTATCATCGGAGAGCGCAATCCGTCCGAAGCGGATAACTGTAGGTATGACAAAACTATGAAAAACCTGACGATTCAGGTTCTCGGCAAACATGCGGGAATAGCTCTCGCTTCGATCCAACATGGTATCTCGGGCATTATTGGAAAAACTCCAGGTTAAAACAAAGGAGGCCACCAGGATGACAGAGAGCGAGGTGAAAGAGAAGTATTTTACCAGGGCAAAGGGCTGTACCCCACGCTGTTCTTCAGGCTTCCAGGACGGATCAGGTTGTTCGTTCATAGAGGT
>CBFDDU010000032.1:0-26210 GCA_965603655.1 uncultured Candidatus Electrothrix sp.
ACTCCTCTTCATTTTCACAGTGTCGCGCCCACTCAAGAACAGGGCGCACATGCTTGATGTCGGTTGCACTCAGCGAGCCGGTGATCAGGGCAATAGAATCCGTTTTCGGATTGAACAAGGACGGGTTGTTGAAATCATTCCACGCCCGATGAACTGTTTTGACAAAGTTTTCATTACCCTTGGTGATGCTGACATCATGCTTTATTTGGGCAAGCAGCTTCGCCTCTTTTTTATCTTGTTTGGCGAAAGCAATAAAATCATCGGTTTCAAAGCCTGCATAACCTCCTTGCAGCTTCAGTTTAGTAATTAGGAAAGGCGGAAGGCAGGGCGCAATACGGCCTGAGAGCATTAGCACGATAAAGGCAGCCTGAACCCTTGTTTCAAAAATAGTGCCTAAACCTCCTTCGGAAGAGGGATTGCTTTGTTTTTTGTCTTTGCTAGGCATACTGTTGAAATTGTTTTTTTCTTTTAAGAGATAGCTGTTTTTTGTTAATGCCAAATGTGATGTTATTTTATCCCCACATAGATTGACACAATCCCCAAGGTCAGTTTTTTACGCTCCACCTTGGTGAAGCCCGCCTCTCGCATCAGAGCGAGCAGCTCCCCTGGTTCATAAAACAAAGCAATGGATTGGGCAAGATATTCGTACGCCTTTTTGTTATTCGTGCAAACCCCAGCGATGCGGGGCATTATATGATGCAGATAGTAGGCATAGAGCGGCTTAAAGAGCATATTGGTCGGGCGGGAGAACTCAAGGATCAGTAGCCTGCCTTCTGGCTGGAGAACCCGGTATATTTCCGCAAAAACCTTCGGGATATTGACAAGATTTCGGACGCCGAAAGCCACAGTGCAGCCGCAAAAGATGTCCCCGCCTGCCGGGATGGTCTCTCCGTCTCCGCAGACAGGAAAAATTCTCGGGCTGCACGGGTCATCCTGCATTTTTTTTACCCCGGCCTTGAGCATGTCCTCGCAAAAATCAATAGAGATGACGACCCTGTCCTTGGCCTGTCGGGTCAGCTCCAAGGAAAGAAGCATGGTTCCGGCACAGAGATCAAGCACAGGGCTTTCCGGGGAATCTTTCAGCAGGCGACAGGTGCGCCAACGCCAGCAGCGATCCACCAAAAGAGAAAGCAGGGAGTTGAGGAAATCATATTTATGGCTGATAGAGGCAAAGGTTCTCCGCACATACTCTTTTTTCTCCTCAAGGGGGACCATTGTTTGCTCGGAGATCACAGGTACAGGAGGCCGGGAACGGCAAGAACGTCATCGGAAAATCTTCAGAGGCATAGCCTTGGCAGATGCAGCTCCGTGACGAATGAGGCGGCTGAAGAACTCCTCCAGGGCCTCTAGCTTTGCCGGAGAAAGATCGTATTCCATAGCTTGGAGATAATGGAGACAGGCAGTGGGGTCCATCGGGATACGGCGAGCCGCCCGCGCAGAGATCTCCGCTAGACGCTCCTGGCCCTGATCACGACAGGAGAGCAGAGTCTGATGCAATTCCCTGGCAACGTCTTCCGCTCTTGTGAGAAAATCTTCACGCACAGCGCAGACGGAAAAGACAAAGGGCAGGCCGGTTTGTTGATGCCAGAATTCCGCCAGATCGACTTGGACAGGGTAGGGCGAGTTGGTCTCTGTTGCCAGCCGCAGGGCCTCGTCGCCGATGGCAAGCACTGCTGCCGGTTCGTTGGCAGGCTCGCGGGCACCGAGCACCTCGCCGCTGGTATATTTGGGTTTGACTAAGAAAAAATCTTCCAGGATAATGCGCAACAGCCAGACCGAGGTGTCGGACTGACCGGTCATGAGCACCTGTTTCCCATCTAGTTGCTCCGGTGGAACTGAGGAGAACATGAAGACACTGCCCACCGGCCCGGTGGCGGAAATGGAGAGATCAGCCATGATTCGGTACTGCTCAGGTCGGGCTGCATACTCGTAGCAGGAGACAAAACCGAGGTCAAGTTCTCCGGCAGCCAGCAGCCGGTTCAGCTGTGCAGGCGGGGCCTCGGTCACAGGCCAGTCCGGGCGATGGACCTGTTCCTTCCACACCTCGTAAATAGGAGCGGTGTTGATGTAGTTGACCATGCCGAAACGTGCCATAATATTATTCGGCCTATGCCGCCTCAACTTTTTTGTGCCGGGCTTCACATTGATCGCGGTCGTTCCCAACTGAAAGAATCATCTTTCGGGCAGTAAGGTTAGGAACCCGCAGAATCAATTCTAATGACTCGCTTTCGCCGCCTATGGTCAGTACACCGAAGTAATACAATAGAGAGGTCAGAAAGGCGTGATCTTTCGAGGTGTCGCTTAACATCTCCCGAATGCCGAAGCGTTTGCTGACATCGGGAATCAGCACCTCGTGTTCCTGTCGGGCAAGGTCCATGAGTAACTGTCTTCCCTTGGGCAGCTGGGCGATGTAGGCGAGTTTTGCCTCGTCTGCGGCAAGGTTGGCATCCAGCATATTACGGGGAAAGGAGCAGGTTTTCTGGAATTGCTGCAAAAAATAGAGGCTCAAGGTCGGATTATAGACTCGTTTACTCTCGGCGGGTGTAAACATATAGCCGTTATACCAGGTGCGGGCCGTATCCATAGCCTCCTGAGCCTTCTCCGTGCCATACTCACATTGGCGGACAATCTCGGCAATAGCCCGGCTCAGTTCCTCTTCCCGGAATCCGCAAAGATCGTTGAACTCCGGCTCCAGGTAAATATCCGCAGCAATATTATAGCCGCTGGTGATGTCGCTCAGAACCACAGGCGACACCCCGGTAAGGAGCATCCTATCAATAACTGAGGAGGACGAAGAGGCTTTCAGGGCCTTAAACAGGGTTTTTAGCGGCCCTGCCTCGTGAACCAAGGCGGCGTAGCGGTCGTCCTGAGTCTGCGCACTCATCATGACCTCATTGGCGAAATTGTCGTACTCGTCAATGAAGAGATATACCTGATGTTCAGTGCAAGCAACCGCATTCACCAGTGAGTGGATACTGCGCAGAGCGTTATCCTCATAGATGGTGATTTCCGATAGATCGAAGTCTCGATATTTTATTTTGAAGCCATCAATACAGCTATTAATATGGTTGTACAGAGAATTTTTCATGGCCTCTGCATCGCCGCCCGCATCAACGCAGGAAAAATCAAAACGCAGGATGAGGTAGGTATTGCGCAGGGGCGTGGGATCAGTACCCACGGCAAGATCGCCGAAGAGCTGATCAAACTCGTCCTTGCGCAGGATGTCGTAATAATTATCCAACATGGAGAGCAGCAGGCTTTTGCCGAACCTGCGGGGGCGGATAAAGAGCTGGTTGCTGATAGCCTCCAGCAGAGGAATCTTGTTGGTCCGGTCGCAGTAGAAATAGGATTCAAGGCGAATTTTACGGAAGTCCGCAATGCCGTAGGGAAATTTCATAGAGTTACTCATTTCCTACAAACTGCATCTGCTCTTGGATGACTTCAAGCCATTGTCCCTGATTTTTGCTGTCCACCCAGATCGGCAGGTTGGTCGCCGCATCAGTGATAACAATTTCCGGAATACTGCCCGCCAAACCGCCCTCCTCATTCACGGTGGCCACGGTGGTCAGCCAGAACAGCCTGCGTTTACCATCGATATCTTTGATATAGGGTCTGTTCTCTACGGGTTGATTTTTCGACCAATCGTAATTTTTCTTGCTCTCCATGACCTTGGTGGCAATGGCCGAGGCCCCGGTGAGGCTTTCTTTTTTCTTGGAATGATCATAGATATAAATCTTTTCATCCCTGCCGTCACTGGCAATAAACAGGGAAAGGCTCAGGCCGTGCTTGCGCTCGTCATAGGGTTCCAGGCCGAAATAGTGAAACAGGCCGTCCTTAGTATCCACACCTTGAAAGAGCAGGACATAGGGCATTGCATTATGGTTGCCCAGCATCTTGGGAATGCGGATGTCGCCATCGTGATAACTTTTTATAGGGTTTAAAAAACCTTTCTGAAATTTAAAGGACTCGGCGATACTGCGCGAGGCCGGGTAGGGGATGAGGTTCTGTCCCTTGAGATACGGATGATCAGCGATGTGTTCAGCCGGAATAAACTCGCCCAGCCCGAAAATGAAGCGTTTGAGGAAGGTCAAGAAGGCCGAGCTGTCCGGCTGGCTCTGGCGGATGATATGCACCCCGGCAAATTCGATATGGGGGAAGAACAGCCCTTTGTAGCGGGCAAGGGAAACCAGTTGCAGCCAGTTTCCCTTGCCGTCCGGCACCACCTTGACATTGGTTGGGAAATAACTGAAATATTTTAACGGACAAAGGGCCTTAACAGCATTGCTCTTCACGTTTTTTGAAAACAGGAGATGTTCACCTGTGGAAAAATCCACCTTTTCCCGTTCAGAAAAATCCGGTGAAGCCGAGCTTGCTGAGATAACGAACAGCTCCTCGATTCTGCCTTTGAACAATTTCTGGCCGAGATAGGTGGGGAAGATCTCCATAGCCCATTTTTGTTTGCCGTCCGCCAGGATTAAATCAGGAAGAGTCACCGACTCGGTTTCATTTATTTTTTCACTGGCCTGCACATAGATGGAATCCAAGGGCTGAACCCGCTCTAATCGGGTGAGAGGCAGCTCTTGCAATTCGACAATATCCAAGGATTGGTATCTGAAATAGGCAGCCAGATATTTCGGTGCGTCGCTGAGAGCATAGATGGTTAGGCTGGCAAAAATAACCAGAGAGAAGGGGACCAAGATCTTCAGAGTGACTTGTATCTTTCCGAGGATCGCCAACAGAATGAAATAAGCAGCCAGTACGATAAAGACAAAGCTGTATTCCCGCAGGGTTAAAAAAAAGGGCTGCCAAACGGCTCGGAAGAGAACAAGCAGGAGCAGCAGAACGACTGCGGCAAAGATAAATTTCCCTTTATTCCTCCTGAAGAATCCGCTGATCCGAGTGGATATTTTATCCTTTGCCACTGCAAACCAGCTCTCTTCCTGCATATTCTGTACATCCTGCATGTCTTGTTGTTCCGACATTACTTCTTCCCCTTTTGAAATTCGCGCAGAGCGGCCAAGGCCTCTTGATCCTCTTGCACCTGTTGCTTTGCCGCTGTGTTGCTGCTCCCGGCATCGGCATCACCGCTCTTTTTCGGCTCCGCCTCCTCTGGCATGGAAAAACTGTGCCGCAAGGAATCCTCCACCGTGTCTTTGACCTCATCAAAGGAACGCTGCATTTCTTCTATGGGATCAATCTTGCCCGTGCTGATATCATCAAGGGTGGTCACGGTTTTACTGAACGCCCTGGAGAAAAAAGCCATCAGCACCCCGCCGAACCAGAAGCCGAAAAAAACTGTAGGCGTTCCGAGAAAGAGGAGGAGGATCTTGATCCCGGAACCAAGGGTGTTGAATTTCCAGGAAATCAGACTGAGAATGAGGTCAAAGACAAAGGCGGCGGTCAGCCGGGTGCCGAGGCTTTGGTTATAGACAAATCCTTTGGTTGCTTCGGCCTCGGTGATTTCCTGACGATGCCCTAGATTATAGAGGAGGAGGTAGAGTTTTCTCAGGAAGAATTTCCCTTTTTTATCCAGGAGGTAAAACTGTGAGGCCAGGATGAAATAGACCAGCAGCCAGATGTATAGGGTGTCCATGTTGTATTCCCTCTATCAGATATTTAAATATTTTGCCGCATTAGGTCAGCTCTGACAACTTGATTTTTTGTATAAATCCAGGGCGTAATCCAGTAGTTGTTCGACCTCTTTATTCTCTTTGTATATTTTTTTAAAAAGCATTTCTTTAATGTTTTTCCACAGGCACCAACCTGTGAGGGTGTACTCTTGTTCTTCTTTGTATTGATTTTCAAGCAGTTCAAAGAGTGCAAAATATGCCAAACGTACACCTAACTTCAAATTATGTGGATCTATTTTTTCCTCCAACAATCTGACCGTTTGTTTTGTGAGGAAAACCTCAAAGCCCTCAATAATTTTCCTTCTTCCATAGACTAAAACATCCCTGTTGAGATGCGTCAGGTTGATCGTCTTGTCGGCTCGCTCATAATGGTATGCATTCACCTCTTTTTTAACTTGAGGTATCAGTTCACCGGTACGCTTAACAGAGAGGAAATCTTGAGGTTCATCAATTTCAGGATGGAGCAAATAAGGTTTTTCATCGGTTAAATACGGATGATCGGCTTTCATTGCCTCAATGTCTAAATTTCCGTCTGCAAGGAATTGAGGAGCTTTGACCCTGCTCTTTTTGTCCGACTTGGGCATAACTCGGGAGGGCACTGCAACTGGAAATTTATCGCCTTTGGGATTGTTGCATGTTGTACAGACAGGCAATAAATTGCTCCACTCATAGCCCAACCAATAATAGCTATAATCGCCCTTTTTGGGGCGATAATGCTCTACTGTAAAGTTCTCATCGCCCATCATGCGCTCACAATAGGCGCATTTGTTATGATAGAGTTTTTTCAGTTCCTGCTTGACGGCAGTGTTGTAAATACGTCCATCAAATTGATGAGCAGACGTTCTTTCCAGCAAGTTTTTTTTCTTCTCTGCAAAGCCTTGTTGTAAGGCGGTAGGTGGGGCATGAAAATCCTTATTGACCTTTCTCATCGTCCCTCTTCTTTTTTAACGCTTCTGGAAATTTAAAATTACTTGCCAAGCGGTCAAGCTCCTCCTCAAGAACATTGTTTTCTGAAATTATTTTATAGTAATCAGCAGTTTCTATGGGTTCATTCCTGTCATGGGTGATCGGGAAAAGATGCTCCAAATCGAAAATTGGCGAGGTTAAAATGGAGTTAGGCAGGAGATTGCTGATATTTTTCTCTAAGGCTGTCAAGCGTTCGACTTCAATGCCTTTCTCGATACTTCGATCTACCTTTAAAAAAACGGAATGCAGAGGGGCACCGAGCAAGGGGATAGGGCTATGGGTTGAGGCAATAAACTGGACATTGGGAAATACTTTTGACAATAAACTCGGCAACTCTCTTTGCCACTTTGGATGTAGGTGCAGGTCTAATTCGTCAATGATAACAATGCCGAATAATTTGTCAGGCCTATAGGCGAGATGTTCATCAGGCTGTTCTACCAGATTTTTTTGTTTCGATAGGTTAATGCCCTTTTTACGTTGTGTGTCCCATAATCTTAAATAAATATCCCCAGCCATGGCGACTATACTTTTTATTCCTGAAGCCAAATGCTCGTATTCCACCGGATCGAAATTTTCATCCTGTTTTTGTCCGGTTCCAGCCTTTTCGTAATATAAGATTTTTCTTTGTTCTTTATCCAACTCTATCTTGTCGAGAGAGGGGATGAGTGTTTGTAACATTTTGCCCAATTCGGCAAATTTAGTTGGCGCATCATAATGTGATATCAGTAACTCAGACTCAATATTTTTTAATACCCCATCGGTATGGAATAAATTATAGGTTGCCGTACTGTTTTTGGCCTGCTGCTTATGCGTGTCCTGGGCCTGAATTTCTAAACGAGAGGGGCCGTAAGCTGCTAAGGCTTGCAAGGAGCGAAAAAATAAAGGTTGGCTAATGTCATTGTTACTTTGAATTACCCTGTCAAAATGACAATCCTTTGTATAACTTACTTTGATGTTTGACGCTTTATTGTGCGGGGTAATGATATCTTCCCTATCTCCATACAGCCCTATGGCTAAGGCTTTGAGGAGGCAGGTTTTGCCGAAGCCATTTTCTCCGGTTAGAAAGATCCAGGAGGAGTTTTGGGGTAGCTCATTGAGTTGAGCTTCTTTGATGCCTTGGAAATTTTCTATCTGAAAGCCGTTGAGGTGCACCCGTTTAACTTTTTGTTGGCTTCGATATGCATTTATGCGGTGCAATGATTCCTGGAAGTCCTCTTCTTTAATTAAGGAGAGAGGAGTATTGTCAGTATCGGCGAGTTCTTTTTTTAAAAATTGAAAGAGAATATCAAAGGTTTCTGGAAGTCCTTTGCGATAATTCTTTTCAAGAGGAGAAAATGTTATTTGTCGACTGGCAAAACCTTGTCCTCTCAGTAGGTTTGCCTCGTTTTTCATTGTAATATTTGAGAAACTTTGAATAATATTGTGCCAGAATTCTGTTTCAGCTCCTGCCTGGGAATGCAAATAAATGCCGATATTCCATCCCTCGGATGTGTTGATGCCGAACTGCACATTATTTATAAAATGTTTACGCTGATCTCCTTGAGTGAAATAGATATTTACCCAGCCGGATTCGGGATTATCGTCAAACCAACGCCCTTCACGTAAGGCCTCTTCATCGCTTGCAGGCCGAAAGAGAAAATTGGGATTATCTCTATGTTTCGATTCATTCCTATAGTTGAGCAGGAAATGGAATAATTCTTCATGGAGATTTACTAGCTCTTTATTATTCATTTGCATCTGCTTTTTTGGTAGCCTTCTCAATCTTTTCACGGCCCCTTTCTATTATATCCGGGTGGCAAAGGCTTAAATGTATCCCTTGTTTTTTTGTCACCCTGTGGAATCAAAATTAATTTCTCTGTATTTCTACTGAAAACCAAAAAGATGCGCAAGTGAATTGAACGAAACCTTTTTGAGAGGATTGCTGTCTGATGATTGATGTTTTTCGTTTCTCGTCATGTCGGAATATGTTAGTATGTGTCTGCCTTCAGGGTGTTGTCGGTGGAAAAAACGTTCATCAATGGCTGGTGGAGATGATAGAGCAGGTGGTTTGTGCATACTGAGAGGAAGGGGGAAAACGGTCGGACATGGAATTTTTCCAGGCTGTTTTTTCTCGTTGTCATTATTCGTCATTATTGAAAAAATGCGTTTATCTTTTTGGATTTTCAGGGGAAAATTTTTTAAAAATGATTATAAATTCAACTTTTAATACTTATTATGACAAAGTAGTCACGATGTCGTGCAACGAATTGTATTATCGCCTGTAATGCCGGTTCAAAATTCACAACTTTCAAAACCCGATTCCATGTCGTTTTTTTACTTGCTTAAGCTGCTGAATCTATTATCGTTTGAAGCAAGGCCGCTGTCGTAGCACCTACCCTATGAAGAGGGTATGCAACGCAGGCAGGACAAAAAAAGGGTCGCCGACTTCTGTCGGCGACCCTTTTACGTTCAGCTGATCTACTCTTCAAATCACATCGTCACACCCCCGCACTCACCCCCCAATCTCCAACTCTACCAGCTCCGCCACCCATTGCTTCTTACAGTCCGGATATTTCTTATACTCCTCATAAAACCGCTGTTTATTATATTTAAACAACCTGATGGGATCAGAGGGATCAAGCTCCGACAAGAGGTTTTCCAGAGTAGTTCGGTATATGGCGGGCATGCGTTTATGGGGAACCGTGAGATAGTTGATCAGTTCAACAGAAAGTCGAATATCATAGAACGGTTTACCTGCCGCAAAGCACTTCTGTATCCGTTCTAAGGTGAAAAACAGGGGCGGGATTTCTTCTGCATGGCGGGCGATATAATTCTTCTTTTTCATCTTGCTCCAGCCGCTGTAGCTCGTTTCTTTTTCACAAATAAAGTTCGCCAAAAGGAGCTCTTTTTTGTATTCAAGCTGTTCTGGATTTTTTTGATAGACTTTCATATCCAGCTGGAAAAAATTCGCGTTTTTCAGATCCCGTAACAGGTTCTTTTGGTCAAGCGGCAGTACTTGAACATCTCCGTCCTCCATCCCCTTGAAGCTGTTGCCCTGCTCAGAATCCTTACAAACGACGAATATCGTCTCCTCCTGATCATCAACAGAGGGTTTATTCAGCACATAGACACCGCCCAGGGCCTCTGTATAAAAGATATCAATATCCGGATAGACAAAATCTGCAATGCGTACTTTGCGCTGACGCAGGTCGCCGTTTTTTCGGGATGAATCAATAATCTCCTGCCGCTTTTCCTTCTTCTCCCAATGCGAATCGCTGCTCAGAAAATCAGCGACCAGCCGTTGCTGTTTTTTCGCGCCCGCAATCAGGCCGCCCGGCGTTTCCGCCCGCAGGACAAAGGAATCCACCAGCAGGAGATCTTCAAGGCCCGAGTACGTGGAAATCCCGTTTTCCAGATCAAGACACAGGGCGTCCGTGGTGGTGATATCCATAATCTCGGCAGCAAAGCGGTCAAAGAAGGAGGATATCATGGCCCGGTCAAAGGAATGATAGGGAAAATAGACCGGGGCATGGCGCTGATGGATGCTGATAATGATCCCCATAGGGTTGGCCAGAGAATGGGTCAGGTAATAAAGACTTTTCTTTTCCGTGGCGATCTCAGGACTCCAGCCGAACATGTCCACGGAGAATTTCTCCAAATTGGTGGGCTGAAAACCCATAGAGACCAAGGCGCTGTTATACCGTTCAATCATCAGCGCAGAGGAAATTTGGATCAGACCGTTGCCGTGCAGGCCTTTTTCTTTGAGTAATTTCATTTTATGCCGTTGTTCTTTCCGCAAGAAGCCGCCGGGCCTCCTGTTCCACCCGGTATTCCTCCAGACGCTGAGCTACCTTGTTTTCAAAATCCTTGTCCACGATCATGGCCATGTTGTCCAGGTAGCGGACCACCTCCTGAAAACGGATGCTGGCAAAGGACAGGCCCTGCATATTGGCCTTCATCAGCTCCTTGAGCATGTTCAGTTTCTCATCATAGGATCGAGCAAAAAAACAGGCATGATCATCCATCCATTCCGTGGGGAAATCAAAGTCCGTGAGCCGGGTATTGACGGCTGTCTGGATATTCCGCACATCCCGTGAGGTAAAATGAGGAAATGCCTCCTTGACGTCATGGAAGAGTCGGGCAAAGAAGAGATGCTCCTCGACGCTGTGCTCTTTCAAGGTTTTTTCAATAACGGTTTTGACCTTGTAGACCCTGGACTCGCTCTGTTCTTCATACTTCTCACTAATCTGTCCCATAATATCCTGGGCCGACATGAACTCGTACTCTTCCGGATGTTTCATGTCGACAAAGCCGGGCACCATGGACTCGTAGGCCTGCCACCAGATGTAATCCTGATCCAGGAAATCCTCCAGAGTTGTGGCTCCTGCCAGCAGGGAGCGTTTCTGGACACGGGACAGGATCGCCTTGTCCAGGGTCTCGGGCAGGTTGGTGTAGATCTGGATCAGCCGGTTGCCCTGCTTGGCTGCCGAGGCCCCTTCGGTGTTGACCAGAAAACTCTCCACCACCTCGATGACCCCGGCTGAGGTGCCCCTGGCTCCGCGATCCCGCAGCTTGCCGTCCCCGTCATCAATGGGCGCATAGATAATCATATCCGGGGAAATGGTGGTGCGGAACCATTTTTCCATGTTCTCGCTGCTGCCGCCCTGGTAGGTGGAAACAACAGACTGGGGGATGGGATGGTAGAGGAATTTGATGCCCAGATCCTTACACCGATCATGGAGTTCCGTGGCAGTGGCGGAGATCCCCATGCTCTTGCCGGTCCCGGCAGGTCCGTATTCCATGGTCACCGCCGGAAAACCGCCCAGCTCGTTGATGGGATTCTGCTTGCGTTCCGTGTCATAGCACATCAGGAACTGGATGGTGCGCCGTGAACTGTGTTTGTACATGGTGTTGCCGGCTATACTGCCCCATTCCAAGCGGTTGAAATCCACACTGCCGCTCACTCGCACGGTATGGGCTGCGAACCCGTCAATGGTGAATTCCTCGCCCTCAAGCTTGTAGCCTTTGTTCTCAAAGGGCTCGGTGTACTGAAGAGAATCCTTGATAAATTCTATCTCATTGAGCACTTCCTGATAATAGAGCTGGGTCAGCTTAACAAAATCCAGCGGGTTTCTGATATTGTCCGCTGCCACAAAAAAACCGTGGTAATACAGCATATAGTTCAGGGCATGAATATAATTGGCCAGATGCAGCTCCTCGGGCAGGCCGGGAAAACTGACCCGGACCGAATCCAGGGCCTCGCTCTTATAGGAACTCAAGGCGGACACGATATAATTGGCCGTGACAAACATCAGCACAGCCGAGGTGGTGATGTTCTTCTGCCGGAATTCGGTCTGGGCCTGGGGATTGTTTTTCAAGGCCCCGCCAGCCTGCTGCTCCTTAAGGGTGTAAAAATTGGAGGCCTTGGAGTAGAGATTGGCCGCATGCATGCCCAAAGCAATGCCTTTACGGATCGCGGTCATGCAAAAAGCCACATCTGGATGATAGATGAGCAGCGGGTCATTACTGAGCTGCTTGGCTTTGTCGGCAATGCTGATCGTCTTCTGAGTCGAGCTGTTGGTGATGCTTTTGATAATAGCATGGGCATCGGCCGAGTCCTTGAGACGTTCTTTTTTCACCCTGGGATGCCAGGAAACCCGTCGGAGGAAGGCGGATGCCTTTTTGATCTGTTCTTCCAGATCAGCCTGTTTGATCGGCAGAAAGCCGCCGCTGTCAGAGTCCATTGATCGTTCCGTCCTTGGTGAAAGATATTATTTTACAACCCGTATACAGATCCTGCCGGTGCTGATGCAGCTTATACGGCATAACAACCGTCTTGCGGATAAGCGAGGCCTTCTGTTCCTCCAGCTCGTTGAACACGGCATATTCATCCACATGGGTGGGCTTGGGGATATAAAACCGTTCCCTGACCTGCTTCTTGGCCAACATATTCCCTAATATTTCTTGATCCCTGATAACGGTCTGGCCAGCGGAAAAGACAAATTGCTCGGTGAGATGAAAGACGAATTTTCTGCCATCATCACCTGTCTCGAAAAAACGTTGTAGGTTCTCATCCAGGCCAGCAGAAAAGGTTTGGGAATAGATGGGCCCTATACAGATCCGCTTGAGCATCTTGGGATGGATCGATTCAAGGCGGTGGTCAATGGCCATGGCCACGATGCCGACGGCAGGGGCCCGCGAACCTTCGGAACGGATAATTTGCATAAAGGCGTCAAAGGCCGCATCGTTTTGCTCCAGGGCCTCGGCATCCCTGTCCTGCTCAAACTCCAGCAGATAAATATAGGGCATATTGCTTGTTTTATCGTAGCAGGCCCAGTAATAGAGGTATTTTCTCCCGTCCGAGTCACCCTTTTTCAGGGGAAGGAGTTTGCCTTCGTTAAAAAAGAGAAAGAGCTTCTCCCGGATCAGGCCCTTTTGATAGACATTCTCGGCCATTTCCGCCAGCAGGTCTTCTGGATCCTGTTGTTTTTCCAGAAGCCGGGAAAGGATCTGCTCCTTCAGAGCCTGTCTTTTGTCCTCAACAGCAGCCCGGTCCTTCTGGCGAGTCAGATCGGTTTCCAGACGGGAGATCTCGTAAAAATTGACAAACCCGGAATCATTTTTGTCAATTTTCAGGCTGTCTGATGGGTTGAAAAGGTATTTGATCCTGAGGAGTTCAAAGGTATAGGAAAGCTTTTTTAAAAAAGACCGAACAATCCCGTGTTCGGTCAAGGCTTCCTGGTCCCTTTCTTCCTTCAGCTCGTAGATCTGTTCAAGCACCTTGAATGCCGTCAGGGTCTTGGCCATGTATTTGACATGCTCATCCTGCTGATCCAGGGTAACCAGATCATGGATGGAGTAATTGTCCCAGTTCAGCATATCCTTATCAGGTATTAAGCAAAGAGGTTATCGTCGGCCGCCGGAGAAGCGGGAGCGGCCCCGCCAGCACCCTGGGCGCGCGTGCCATCTTCTCTGTAGGTGAACTCGGAGGCGCTCAGGGGATCAATACCGTAGTTGCTGATCATTTCTTCGCGTAACGTAGCCTCATCTTCACTGAGATCCGCCGCATGTTTGGCCAAGGCCTGGGCCACATTTGCCCGCCTCCGGATCTGATCCGGGGTCAGCTGCATCTTTTCGATATAGGCCTTGTCCGAGGCCACGATGATTTTGGCCACGTTCTCCATCTGACGGGCGTTTTTCTCATCGGTCATGGTGTCCACGTTCTGGGCGATTTCCTGATCAGCCGCTGCCTTGAGCATTTCCAGGTACGACTGATCCTTGACCAGATCCTCCTGGAGCTTGGACTTCAGGGTGGCGATCCACATCTGATGATTGCTCAGCAGCTTTTGCTGGGCTTCCTGATGAGACTCATGCTCCTGAATGGACTTGGTCTTTTCATCAAGGACCGCCTGGACCACCTTCAGTTTCCCCCGCTCCTCCAGCAGGTTGGAACGGAGCTTTGACACCTTGGCCAGCTGGCCCGTATGTTCTGCTGTCCCGGTTTCAAAGGAATCAACTGCTAATTCCTCGTTTTGTAACTCATTTTCCATCTGTTCCACAGTCTCCACCAGCTTGGTGGCCCGGCCCGAGGCATCGTTCTTGATCTCAAAGGCCCTTTCCTTGCGGGCCTTGATCGCCTCCAGCTGGGTACGGATGCTGGAGGTGCGTTCGGTCATGATATCAATGGTTTTCTGTCCCATGACCTGGATAATATTTAAGGTATGTTCTATGTCGGCGGACATCAGGCGCTCGCGTTTCATGGATTCAGCTTGTCTTTTGGAAGCCTCCATGCGACTGTCCGCCTCTTTCATGATCTGTTCCGCTTCCCGCATCTTTCCTTCTTTGCCAAAGCCGAGGCCCAGAAAGCCCGTATAGTCCTTTGCCTGCTCCAGGCCGGACTGCGCTTTTGCAAGATTCTCACTGGCTTCAGCAACCAATTTTTTTTCTTCATCAGAATCTTCAACAAGGGACTGGAATTCTTTATCCATGCCGTCAATCAGCACCTTCATCCCGTATACGGCCTTGGCCATGTCTTTTTCATCGCTCTGGATGGTCTGACGGAGGGTTTCCAGTTTGGAGGTCAGAATCGTTTCCCGCTTCAAGCGCTCCTGATCATCGTCAATTTTGGAAATCGCCTCCTGTTCCTTTTCCAATTCCGCCAGTCGGGAAGCCACGTCCACCGGGCCTTTGGCCATTACATCCAGATTGGTTGTTGTATCGTCCAGCAGGCTGGAAAACAGATCTTGATTTTGCGACATGGTTATATCCTCTGAAAATGTTGAATAGGCTGAACGCGGCCGCGCTCATAGTGATATTCACATTTTTTAATAAAAATTAAAGGGCTATGCAAGAGAATAAACAAAATTACTCTTGATATCTTGATGTACTAAGTATTCAGCTAAGGAAAATAAATTCCGCACTGATCCCGTCAATTGCACAGCCGAAATTGCGACCTCCTTGCCCTTTTCCAGCGAGCCGAATTGCTTGTCCAGCCCCAGGGCCTGGGCCCCGCCCAGGGTTGCCATGCGGAGGATATCTGCCGGATCAACGGTGGGATGCTCCTCAGCCAGCAGGCGCATTTCCCGCCAGATGGAAAGTTCGAGGTTGCTGGTCAGGCTGTCCGTACCCAGAGCGGGCAGGATCCCCTTGCGCAGGTATTTTTCCACCGGGGCTGTGCCTACCCCGAGATAGCGGTTGCTGCCCGGACAGAGGCAGACCTTGGCCCCGGTATCAGCCAGCAGATCCATTTCCCGGCCCGTAACGTGGATAGAATGCACGCAAAGCGTTTTACTGTCAAGAAGGCCGTGTTGATGGAGATAGGACACCGAGCCTTTGCTGTCCGATCCGGTGGGTTGGAAGCTGCTCTCCCAGAAACCCCGTTGCTCAAGAAAGTCCCGCATCTCTCCTGTGCCTTGGCTGATCATGTCATGCTCGGCTGTTGATTCAGCGGTATGGATGGAAAAGATCTGACCCAAGCGGGTTGCCCTGTTTTTCAACGCGCGGAGCAGCTCAAGGTGAGTGGAGTAGGGGGCATGGGCGGTACAATAGACAGCCGGGTGCTCCGCTTCCTCCTTCAGGCTGTCCAGGGCTGCGGCAAGCTCGGATGTCCGCAGGCCGAGGTATTCTTTTAAACAGAGCAGGCGGACCTGAAATTCCGGTACCAGTTCTTGGATGAAACCGGTATTGGAGATATCAGCAATGGCAACAACGCCTTGGTCCTGTTGCTGGCTAAGCACGGCACGGGCAGCGTCCAGTATGGTCTTTTTATCCGCATCAGCCTTGGCCCGCTCGGCAAGCATGTGGCCGATCCAACCGGTAAAGCTGGAAGGGGACGGTTCTTGGGAAAGGTAGGCAAGATGGGAAAGCTCCAGATGGGTATGGGCGTTGATCAGGCCGGGCATGAGCACGGCATCAGGATGATCTATGATCTTCGCGTCTGGATAATGATGGGCAATCTGTTTGAAATCACCGATATCAACAATCAGGCCCGCTCGAACCGCAATGCCGCCGTCAGCAAGCGGAGGACGGCGTATCGGGAGCAGCCAAGGGGCACGATGGACTGTCAGTCTGTCTGTCACGACTTCTGCTGTCACTGCTCCTGCCCGACCAGAGTGTAATCCATCAGCCGTTGCTGCGGCGCGAAACCGGCATCACTGACCAGGTTTCGGATCTCCTGCTCAGACAGGCGGAAATGCACTCCTGCTGCTGCGACCACGTTTTCCTCAATCATGGTGGAACCGAAATCATTGGCCCCGAAAAAGAGGGAGAGTTGGGCGATTTTCGGGCCTTGGGTCACCCAGGATGCCTGGATATTATCAAAATTATCTAGGAATATCCGGCTCAGGGCCAGCATGCGCAGGTAGGTAAAGGCTGAGGCCTTTTCGATGCCAGATCCCTGATTGGATTGCATGGCCTCAGCCAGGGCCGTGTTGTCGGGCTGGAAAGGCCAGGGGATAAAGGCGGTAAAGCCACCGGTGCGGTCCTGGAGATCGCGCAGGCGTTGGAGATGTTCCAGCCGCTCTTCCATAGTCTCGATATGCCCGAACATCATGGTGGCCGTGGTGCGCATCCCCATATTATGGGCTGTTTCCATGACCATGATCCACTCGTCTGCCGAGCATTTACGCGGGGCCAGTTGCTGCCGCACCCGGTCGGTGAGGATTTCGGCTCCGCCACCGGGGATGGAATCCAGGCCTGCGGCCATGAGCCGTTGCAGGACTTCTTTGACGGAGAGCGTGGACAGCTCGGCAAAATGGCAGATTTCAGGCGGAGAAAAGCCGTGAATATGAATGCCGGTGGCCTTCATGAAACGGAGCATATCTTCGTAAAAATCTAAAGGAAGATCAGGATGGAGCCCGCCTTGGAGAAGGATCTGGGTGCCGCCCAATTCCTGGGTTTCGCGGATTTTTTGGAACAGCTCGTCCTTGCTGAGAACGCTGCCTGCCGGGTCTTCCGGGGCCTTGAAAAAGGCGCAGAATTTACAGGCCGAGATGCAGATATCCGTATAATTAATGTTCCGGTCAATAACATAGGTGACCTGCGGCTCCGGGTGCAGCCGTTTACGGACGGCATCAGCCATGAAGCCGAGTTGGTGGAGGTCGGCCTTGTTGGCGAGGAGGAGGAATTCTTCGCCGGTGATGCGCTCTCCGGCAATGACTTTATCTGTTATTTGCTGCATGATGATGTGCTGTGTTTGTTGGCAATGCCCACTTACATGGGCCTTGTTGAAATCGACTGAGGCTTGCTGATTTTGGGATATTAATCCATACTTGATTACAACGCAAAAAGTTCCTGTAAAACGCTGGTGGTTTTCCCCTGCGCATTTTTTGAGATCACGCGATCCAGAAGAACCCGCCGCATCATTGCTCCTCGACACGCAGTGATTCAAAGCCCGAGATGACGTCGAACAGTTCCTCGTCGATGCCGCTCTGGCGCAGGCTATGGAACGTCCGATTGAGGCTCTCCAGCAATTCGTTGATGTTTTTGTCGGCGCGCTGCATGGCAGCCAGGCGGCTTGCGTTTTCGCTTGCAAGGGATTCGGCGCAGGCCCGGAAGAGCGAAACGAAAAGATATTCGCGGATGAGTGCGCGCAGAGTTGTGCCGCTGCCGCCTATGATTTCGGGCAAGTTTCCTGTCGGCCAGGGAAGGGTGGCAAGCCGGCGTTGCCAGTTTTCATCCAAAGGCAGCAGTCGCTGACTGACCGGCGCATAAATCGGGCCCGATCCGGGGCGGTTGTAGAAAAGGTAAAGCGGCGCAACGCCCTCGTCCGAGCTGCGACCCACCTCGCTTTCTACCAGTACTCGGTCGATGAGCGGGGTGATGGCCTTGACGGAATTCGGCACCGCGAAGAGGCCGACCGAAGGCAGGCCCGCGTCCGTCAAGCGTGCATGAACACGTTCGCCGACAGCCCAGACCTGAGGTCTGCCGGGCAGCGTTGCGAGGGTCTTCATGGCGTAATCGGCCACCACGTCATTAAATTGGCCCACCAATCCCTGGTCGGAACCGAATACCACCGCGCTCAGCTCACCCGTATCCGTTTGTTGTGTCTCTCCGGTTACCATAAATGCCGCCGAACTGGCACCACGGAAACAGACACTCAACCCCAGCTCCACCGTGCGATTGTAGTCGGCCAACGCGCTCACCGATTTCTCGTATTGTCCGATGCTTGAAGCGGCCAAGGCCTTCATCGTGCGCACGACGGATTGGAGATCTCCTGCACTGCTGATCTTTCGGCGCAGACTCGCCGTAGTCTCGCTCATGACGTTTCCTCGGGTTCAGGCGTATCAGCGCCTTATGCGTTATTTCATAGCTTTCTCATTCGATGAAAACATGTTGACAATTGTCTTGGCAATTTCGCCGATCACCAGGGCATATTTTGCCAGATAATCAGCGGTCTCATTGATCGTCAATACTGTATCGGCGGTTTCATGAGAAATGGTTCTGACGGCCTCACCCGCCTCATCAACGCTTTTTTTGATCTCTTCGCTGATTCTTGCGGTATTTTCTGAAATCTCATTAATATTGGGAATGATTTGATTTAAATGATCTTGATTTTTTTGCAGCGTGGCTGAAGCCACTTTAATCAAAGCATTAATGTTTTTCAGCGTCATGATGGTGTATCCACCGGCCACGACAATTAAAGCAAAAATGATGAATATGCCCAACTCATTCAACGTAATTGATCCTTGCATAAGGCCATCCTTTTTTTGCATTTTGAAAAGTAATTAAGCAGCTAACCCAAATAGAATCGACACTCGAAGTTGGCCTGCAAGCTCATTTGTCGGCATTCTTACAGCACTGAAAGTGTCGATTATTCAAGGCGGAGTACTTGCTGTCAAACGCTATTTACTGGGTTCTTTCTTCTTGTCTTCGCCTAATTTTTTCAAAGATTCTTTTACGACCGCAACGCCTTCCTGACCGGCTTCGCGTAAACGAGAGCCCTTTTCCGCAGCCGAAACGGATATTTTTTCTTTGGTTGCGGACACATTATCTTTAAAATCCTTCACGGTTTCGCTGGTTTTATCGGCAATGATTTGGCGGGTTTCTTTGCCCGATTTGGGGGCGAACAGGATTCCGGCCGCAACCCCCAGTGCGGAGCCGATGCCAACCCCTATGGCGATATTTTTAGTTCTGTTTCGTCGCATATCCTTTGCTCGCGAACTTCTGGATTTTTTCACTTTATTTGCCAATTCATTCAAAATCATGATGTATCCTCCTGCTTTGATTGTGTTCAACAACATGGTTTATTCCCCCTTCTGTTCTCTTTTGAAAGTTCAGAAAACTTTTCTGCCATCTTCAAGATACAGTTACTTCCGGTTCGGCCTCGGATTCCGGCGTAGGCTGGAACCCTGCGAGCGCGGTGCGGGCGATTTCGATGATCGTGTCACGATCCTCGTCGCTCAACAGCTCGGCGGTCAAGGCTGCGGAACTTTATGCGATTCGTAACACCTAGCTGCATGCAGCAAAAAAAGCGTTATCCCATTCATTTCACGGAAGGTATCGGTGTGCCTTCGGGGACGGAATGCAGGTACTCAGAACTGATGTCCTTGACGGCTTTCCAGGAATAGCCCCTGGCATTGAACGTTTCGGCATCAGGTATGAGTCGACCGACTCCATTTTTGATGACGTAAACAGCCTGAGTTCCACGTTGTCGGATCAATTCACCCTCACAAAATTGATGAGTAGACCCGCCTTTCAGAGAGGGTATCGGTGTGATGTCATTTCCGCTCTCTACTTGGCGTGCCACAATCCAACACATTCCCTTACCATCTGACTGGTCATTTTGAGCCCAAGTTAAAGGGTTAGAGTCAACCACAGTGTAGGTGCCTGGAGGAAGGATGACTTGGGGCAACACCGTCCAGTACTTCCTGGGGTCATTACCGTCAGGGGGATTTGCCACAGCTTGCCATGGTCCATACACCTCGCCGTTTGCGGATACCAGTGAGATTGTGCCTGGTGCATCTCCCTGGCCGTTGTTGTAGTGATAATTGACAATGCTCTCGATAAAGAATGGATGATTAAGGGTTATGACCGTCGGGTGAAGCGGAGCATTTCTGACCCCTGATCCATTACCATTATTGAAGATCTTCTGCGGTTGAGAGGTTATCTGAGAATTTCCGGGTGATGGTGTTTGGGTATTTCGGCCTTCGGTAGTGATTGTTGCGTCTTGTTTCAGTTGGAATTCCTGAGGCGACCATTCCACTTGAACGTGCAAATCGGATTGATACTGATATCCACCGCCTACCCAGGTTATCCGTATTCGGGGCGTCAAAACGACCCCTACATTGTGCATAGCACCATCGACTTTAGTAATATTTGTAAACGTATACTGAGTCCCGGAAACCGGGGGGTCGGGTTCTTTTAACGAGGTTATTCCCGTCCCTGGAGCTTTCCAATAGTTTGTTGCACCGGGCACACGTCGCCATTGCAAGCCGCCTTCGGCTTCGTTGTTGTAAGATGCATCAGTGTAAGTAATCCGAAGAAAGCCAGCCCCAGGGACATTAAAGGAGGTCTCTTTAGCGGCAGTACATGGATGCTTCACATTATCATATTCATACGCAGGCGCCTGTAAACTTAGCTTCACGAGTACCTCTGCCTTAAGAGATGATGCTCCCAAACAGATGATGATCAAAGTGGATACAAAAATTTTTTTCATATTAGTCTCCTTGAATAATCGTATTGAGTAAAAAACTCGACTTCTGTTACGGTTGAAATTATCTGAACTGGGCATCTTTGGGAAGATCAAGGGCGGTGAACTCCCGGGTATCCGAATAAAAAAACGTGTTTTCCATAGCAAATTTTCTGAAATCGGAACGATCCCTCATGTAGGCTCATCAGATTTAGACTCAGGCTCGGCTTTGGCTTCAGGCTGAGATTCGGATCCCAGCTTCGGCTGGAAGCTTGCGAGCGCGGTGCGGGCGATTTCAATGATCGTTGCACGATCCTCGTCGCTCAACTGGTCGGCGGTCTCCAATCGCTCGCACACCTCCGCCGGGATATCCGCCGCCGCCTTGCGCACGGCCTCCTCAGCGTCCGTCATCCGGTCCAACGCCACCTTGTCGAACAGTTCGGCGGTCAAGGCCAGCAGGACGGCGATTTGTGCGGGCACGGTCACCGGGGCAAATTCCGGCTGTTTGAGGCAGGCGCGGATTCGCCGTCCGTGCTCGATAATCTTGCGGGTATCTTCATCCAGGCGGGCACCAAAGCGGGCAAAGGTCTCCAGTTCCTCGAACTGCGCATAAGCGAGCTTGAGGTCGCCCGCCACCGCGCGGAAGGCCGCCCGCTGCGCCTTGCCGCCGACACGCGAAACGGATTTGCCCACATCGACCGCCGGCAGCACGCCCAATTCAAACAGGGACGGTGAAAGGTAAATCTGCCCGTCCGTGATGGAAATCAGGTTGGTCGGAATGTAGGCGGAAATATTCTGCGCCTCGGTTTCGATGATGGGCAGGGCGGTGAGCGAGCCGCCGTCGAGTTCCTCGCGTAAGTGTGTTGCTCGCTCCAGCAGCCGCGAGTGGATATAAAAGATGTCGCCGGGAAACGCTTCGCGACCGGGCGGGCGGCGCAGCAGGAGCGAGAGTTCGCGGTAGGCGCGGGCGTGATGGGTGAGATCGTCGTAGACGATCAGCACGTCTCGGCCTGCTTCCATGAAATGCTCCGCAATGCTGGTCGCGGCATACGGCGCGATGTAGGTAAGGCCCGGCGGGTCGTTGCCCTCGGTCACGACGAGGACGGTGTACTCCATAGCTCCCTTTTCCCGCAGGGTGGCCACGGCCTTGGCCACAGCAGACGCACGCTGGCCGATGGCACAATACACGCACAGCACATTATGGTCGCGCTGGTTGAGGATGGTGTCGATGGCAATGGTGGTCTTTCCCGTCTGCCGGTCACCCAGAATCAATTCGCGCTGGCCGCGCCCGATGGGAATGAGCGCATCAATGACTTTGAGGCCGGATTGGAGCGGCACAGTAACGGGTGCACGGTCCATGATGGGCGGGGCAGGGCGTTCAATGGGCAGGCGCTCGCTTGCGGCCGTCGGCCCGTTGCCGTCAAGCGGCCGACCGAGCGGGTCAATGACGCGCCCCAGCAATTCTTCGCCCACGGCCACGTCCATGACCCGGCCCGTGCGCCGGACTTCATCTCCCGTGTGGAGCCGCCAGTATTCGCCGAGCAGCACAACACCGATTTCGTCCGCATCCACGTTAAAGGCGATGCCGAGCACATCGCCGGGAAATTGCACAAGTTCCTCAAAGCCCACGCCGGGCAGCCTGGAGACCTTGGCGTTGCCGGTGGCGATACCGGTGATTGTGCCCACCTCACGGGGCGTCAGTTGCGGCTTGAAGGCTTCCCGCGCCTGACTTATTCCGGCAAACGCACTGTCGAAAACGTTCCGGAGGCCCTCAGCTTCCATGTTACACCCTCTTTATATGATGTTAAATTTCGGTTTCCGCTTGGTCCTTTTCTTTCAGAAGTTCATCGACACCCTTTTCCAGCGATGCCAGATAATCCGCAATGCTCCAAGCCACCTTCTGTCCGTTTGCGGTGAGTTCAATACCGCCGATCAGATCCGGCGCGGTCAGGAACCTGAGGTGAATGTCCGCCGAGAAGGTTTCGTTGACCGCCTTTTGTATTGCTGCACGCTGCTCGGCAGGCAGATCACCTGCGCTGCGCACAATCGCAGGCTCGGATGTTTTCTCCAGGGTCTCGGCAAGCCCCGCTTTTGCCTCGTCGTCCATCTCCCGCAAGCGGCGCGTGAACACCTCGCCCAGGCGTTCTTCCAGACTCGTCCCGGCGAGATCGGTCAGCACTTGGCGTGCGATGGCAAAAACTTCCTGCTGTGTCCGGCGGATGAGGGCCTGCTGCAGGTTCTGTTGTTCGTTTTTCAAGGCTTCCTGTTGTGTTGCACGCAAGTCCGCAGCGGCCTGCCGCGCTTCGTCGAGGAGCCGCTCATGTTCGGCCTGCGCCTCGTCCCTTGCTTTGCTCAACAGCGCGGTACGCTGCCGGTCCAATTCCTCATTCTTGTCCCGGAACTCGTCGCGCTCCTGTCGGGCCTCGGCCTTTTTCGCGTCGGCGTTCGCGAGTTCCGTGGCGATCCGTTTTTCCCGCGCGTCAATGGCGTGCAGGATGGGCTTGTACAGAAAACGCTTCATCAGCCACACCAGAACAAGAAAGTTAAGCGTCTGTGCGCCGACCGTGAACCAATCGATTAACATAGGTCTACTGTCCCGCAGCTTGGGCGATAACGTGGTTCCAGAACGGGTTGGCGAAGATCAGAATCATCGAGACCACAAAGCAGTAAATGGCTGTGGATTCGATCATCGCCAGACCGACAAACAGGGTTCGGGTGATGGTGGCGGAGGCGTCGGGCTGTTGGGCCAGCGAACTCAGGGCCGTCGCGACAGCTTTACCTTCTGCCAGGGCAGGCCCCAAGCAGCCGAAACCGGTGGTAATGCCGGCGATGACAATGGATGCCACCGCGATAATAGTCATGCTGTCCATGGTATCTCCTTTGCTTTTGCTTGGTGTCGTTCATGCTGCAACGGTTTGCTGCGGTTGAAGTTTGGGCTTATGGACTTGGGCGGCAGCCGCAATATAGACTGCGGCCAGGATGCTGAAAATGTAGGCCTGCACCATGCCGGTAAGCAGACCGAGCAGCGTCATGACAATGGGAAAGAGGAACGGCGTGATGGTCAACAAAATCGCGATAATCATGGCCCCGCTCATCATGTTGCCGAATAAACGGACGGCCAGGGCCAGTGTCCGTGAAATTTCGCTGATGATGTTAAAGGGCAGCATGATGAACGTCGGCTGCACATAAGACCCGAGAAAACCGCCCACCCCTTGCTCGGCAATGCCGAACAGCGGCACGGCCACAAAGACGCACAGCGCAAGTGCCGTCGTGGTTGAGAGTGATCCTGTCGGCGGCTCAAAGCCGGGAATGACGGTTCCGAGGCTGGCTGCGGCGACAAACAGGAAGAGCGTGCCCAGAAAGCCGAGATATGTCCGAGGCTGATGCAGGCCCGCCTCTTTGATTTGTTGCTCAATGCCGGTCACCACGATTTCCAGCAGGTTCTGCCAGCGGGAACGTTCCAGATCGATGGACAGTTTGCGCGTGATGAGTCTGGCACCGACGGCCAGCACGAGCATCAGTGCCCAGGTAAAGACAATGGTGGCGTTGAGTTTGAAAAAACCGAATTGCCAGAAAATGATTGCATCGGGGCTAAGGCGCATCGTTGATCTCCTGTGTCTCCGCAGCAGATAGGCGAGTCTCTCCGAGATTCGCGCTCCGGCGTTTCGGAGAAACGCTGTATTGGGTAAGCCGTGTCACGATAGGGCGGGCCATGACAAAGCCCAGAAGACAGATCAGCAGCCGTTGCCAATGGCCGCCCGCAACAAAGTAAAATCCGGTCAGGGCAAGGCTCATCCGCAGCAGCCAGCTGCTGAAAAACCACAGTGCCGGCCGTGTGGACAAAAGCACTTTTTGCACTGTCCACCAAAGTCCGCCGAAGAACATTACTCCGATCACTCCTCCGGCCACCCAGGCTGGCATCAATGTCAGCATCAGGGTCAGCATCAAGGTTAACGTTTCAGTCATCATTATCCTCCTGTTCCTTCTTATCCTCCTGTTCCTCTCGCATGGCCCGGTCTTCTTTGGCGATCCAAACCCAGGCATTGAAACAGCCGATCGCGAGTCCGGCCATTAACAGGGCTAGGGTCCAGGAATATTGGCCCGGATGCCGGTTGTCCAGCCAGAGACCAAGTGCCGCACCGAGCAAGGTCGGTATTGCCACCGACCAGCCGACCAGCCCCATCATGCCCAGGCCGAACCAGACACCCGGCGTGGCGTTACGCTGCGCCTTGAGCTTGCGTGCCGCCTTTGCACCGACTTCCCGACTGAACGCTGTCCGCTCTTGCGCCTGCTTGCTGTCCGATGGTTCACTCATGATGAAACTCCGCTAAACGGCGGATGAAACCGCTTTCTATTTTGGTCATCACCGAGCGAACGCTCTGCTCCCGTTCGTTCAGGTGCAGAAACTCCCGATCCACTGCTGCACGCAGTTGACCGAGGTCTGTTCCGCCAATGGCGTGGCGTACAGAGACGAGCACATCCAAGCCGGTCTTGACCAGTACTCCTTCATCAATGGCCAGGTACACCTCGGCCTCCCCTTCCTGTTCATAGGTCAGAATTCCCGGCGCCAGTGCCGCAACGCAGTCCAGTCGGCGCGGCAGGAGTCCGAACGAGCCCTGGCGGGTCTCCGCAACGATGCGTGAAACGCCTGTTGTGTCGGCGAAGATGCGGAACGGCAGAAGAATTTTAAGATGCATGCGTGTCGGCTGCGGCATGTTCGACCTCTGGCGTTGCTTTCAGATCGGGTTTCAAATTGGGTTTCGGGTCGGGTCGGGAATCGGCGGCAGGCGGCGGGTCGCCCTGCGTCTCGGTCCGGGACGCAGGTTCGGTTTTCGCTTTCCCCTTTGCTTCGTCAATCGCCCCGATCATGTAGAGGGATCTTTCCGGGGAATCTTTGAATTCATCGCGCAGAATTCGTTCGCAGCCGTCCAACGCGTCCTGGAGACTGACGAGCTTGCCTGTGAGGCCGGTGAACTGCTCGGTCGTGAAAAAGGGCTGGGTGAGAAAACGTTCCAAGCGGCGGGCCCGGGTGACCACGTTGCGGTCCTCCGGCGACAGCTGCTCCAGGCCCAGCATGGCAATGATGTCTTTGAGTTCCGCGTATTGAGCGAGCGTCCGCCGGATTTCTCGGGCCAGGTCGTAATGCCGCTGGCCGACGATACCCGGCGTGGCCATTTTGGAACTGGATGCCAGCGGGTCGATGGCTGGATAAAGACCCTCGCTGGCCTGTTTGCGCGAAAGCACGATGGACGCCGAAAGATGGGAAAACGTATGCACTGCGGCCGGGTCGGTCAAATCGTCCGCCGGCACATAGACCGCCTGGATGGAGGTGATGGCCCCGGTGTCGGTGTTGGCGATGCGTTCCTCCAGCTGCGCCAACTCGGTTCCCATTGTGGGCTGATAGCCCAGGCGCGACGGCATCTGTCCCATCAGGCCGGACATCTCCATACCGGCCTGGATGAAGCGGAAAATATTATCGATCAGCAGCAGCACGTCGCGATGCTCGT
>CBFDDU010000033.1:0-25073 GCA_965603655.1 uncultured Candidatus Electrothrix sp.
CCCTTCATCTTTTGTATGCAGGGTGCCGTAGGGGCGAACCTGTGTGTTCGCCCTGTTATGTCGGGCAGACACATAGGTCTGCCCCTACAAATGGGTAAATTTATTTTTCCTTACATGCTCTTCCGGCCTTCAACCAGATTATCCACCACTGAAGGATCAGCCAGGGTGGAGGTGTCACCGAAGTTATCAAAGTCGTCAGCTGCAATCTTACGCAGGATACGGCGCATGATCTTGCCGGAACGGGTCTTGGGCAGACCTGGTGCCCACATGATGACCTCCGGGGTGGCGATGGGTCCGATCTCTGTCCGGACATGCTTGCGCAGTTCCGCGATCAGCTCGTCGGATTCAGCAACCGAAGCCATCAGGGTGACATAGGCAAAGATGGTCTGGCCTTTGACCGGATGCGGCATCCCGACAACAGCGGCCTCGGCCACTGCGGCATGGGAAACCAGTGCGGATTCGATCTCAGCGGTCCCCAGACGATGACCGGATACATTGATAACGTCGTCTAGGCGGCCCATGATCCAGAAACAGCCGTCCTCGTCCTTCCGTGCCCCGTCTTCCGGATCGTAGGTATCTTTGTAGCGGTTGAAATAGGTCTTTTTAAAGCGTTCTGGATTCTTGTAGACACCGCGCAACATTCCCGGCCAAGGTTTACGGATAACCAGGTGGCCGCCCTCGTTGGGCGCAGCCTCGTTGCCGTCTTCGTCGTAGATGGCCGCATCAATACCGGGCAGCGGATAGGTGGCTGAACCGGGTTTGAGGGTGGTGGCGTAGGGCAGCGGTGAAATCATGATGCCGCCGGTCTCGGTCTGCCACCAGGTATCCACGATAGGCAGTTTTTCTTTACCGATATTAACATGGTACCACATCCATGCCTCGGGGTTGATAGGCTCACCCACAGAACCGAGAACACGTAGGCTGGACAGGTCGTAGCGCTGGACAGGCTCTTCGCCATCCCGCATCAAAGCACGGATAACGGTCGGTGCGGTGTAGAAGATGTTCACTCTGAACTTCTCAACAATCTTCCAGAAACGATCTGGTCCTGGGTAAGAGGGAACACCCTCAAACATGAGTGAAGTGGCACCCAGTCCCAGTGGTCCGTAGAGAATATAGGAATGACCGGTGATCCAGCCGATATCAGCAGTACACCAGTAGACATCATCGTCTTTGAGGTCAAAAACCCACTGACAGGTATGCATGGCATAGGTCAGATAGCCGCCGGTGGTGTGGACAACACCCTTGGGGGTGCCGGTGGAACCGGAGGTGTACAGGATGAACAGGATGTCTTCTGCATCCATAGATTCCGGCTCGCACTCGCTGCTGATATCCTCGGCAGCTACTTCCTCGTGCCACCAGCAATCGCGGCCTTCCTGCATGGTGACATCGTTGCCAGCCCGCTCGACCACGATACAGCTTTCAACAGAGTTGCTCTCTTTCAGGGCGCTGTCTGCGTTGGGCTTCAACGGAATAATCTTGCCTGAACGGAGAACGGCATCTGCGGTAACCAAGACCTTGGCCTCGCAGTCCTGGATGCGGCTTTGCAAAGCCACAGCGGAGAAGCCAGCAAACACGACCGAGTGAATTGCACCGATACGGGCACATGCCAGCAGGGCGATGGACAGTTCCGGAACCATGGGCAGGTAAATGGCGACCCGGTCACCTTTTTTTACGCCTTTTTTCCTGAGGACATTGGCGAAGCGGCAGACCTCGGTGTGCAGCATTTGATAGGTGTAGACCTTAACGTCCTCTTCCGGCTCGCCCTGCCAGATGATGGCGGCCTTGTTGCGGCGACCGTCGGTGAGATGGCGGTCCAGACAGTTCACCGACATGTTCAGTTTTCCGCCTTTGAACCATTCGATTTGGGGTTTGTCGAAATCATATTCCAGCACCTTGTCCCATTTCTTGTCCCAGGTGACCAGCTCTTCGGCCCGCTCGGCCCAGAATCCTTCAGGATCGTCCATGGAGCGTTGGTAGGCGGCCTTGTACTCGTCCATTGATTTGACGTGGGCTTGATCCTGTCCTTCAGTCGGAGGCGCAAAGGTTGCGCCCGCTTGCAGCAGACTTACAATTTTGTCTTCATTTTTAGCCATGAGACTTTCTCCTTACAAGAAAAACGTTTTGTGAGTTCAACCGTATAAAAAAACATCGTCTCACTTTAAGAGTGATTAGTCAATAGTTTTAAATGTCGAAAAGGGAAAGCCCTTTGTTTTTTTTAAGATAAGCGAGCGGTGAGGTCTGGATTGAGATGAAAATTGACTTAACAGATAGGTAACGTTATTGTCCTGTTTGCTTCCTTTGTGTCGACATGATGACATGAAACGCATTTTTTCCTTCTTGATCATTGCTCTTGTCACTTTTTTAATCTGCTGAAACAATATCGTAAAATTTCAAAGTCCTTGGGTGGCATAGTCATTGCGTCAGATGAGGTGTCAACTATCCAATAATCTGAGGAGCATCATGGAAGCCGTCGCGTTAAAAGAACGAGAAAATCAGATTTATGTCAAAGGGGAAGCCCCTTTTAATATTGTCTGCAACAAGGACAGCCTGGCAGGAGCGGTCAGTCAGCGGGCCTGCGTGTTTTGCGGTGCACGAGTCGTTTTGTACCCCATTGCCGATGCCCTGCATCTGGTGCATGGTCCCATCGGCTGTGCCGTGTACACCTGGGATATCCGGGGGGGGCTGTCTTCCGGCCCGGAATTGCACAGGCTTTCCTTTTCCACCGATCTTCAGGAGATCGATGTTATCTTTGGCGGGGAAAAAAGATTGCGTCGTGCCCTGATGGAGCTTATTGAGCGGCATAGTCCCAAGGCCGCCTTTGTCTATTTCCTCAAAAACGACACCTTCTTGATACGAAATCCACAATAACCACTTGAAAAACAGAATAAAATGATCATATTTTTCTCTAGAACCAGCTCTATAGGAGAAAAGTACCATGATCTTTTTAACTTATTTGCCCATTCGGTGCTTGCTATAATGACCGAACGCATTGCTTTGTTCTTTCTCTTCTGGCTCGCAAGCATTTTTTTCCTTTTCAATCTCGTTATCATGGAGATGCACTCATTCGGGTCGTCCTTGCCGCTCTTCTCCTTCAATCCTTTTTGAACTGCTCAATTTTTAAAGAAAATAATCAAAAAATACGATGGGGATATTCTGTGTCGTTTGGAATTCACAGTTGCATTTTCGTATAATGTATAGTACTTCGATCAGTTGATTTGTCATATCATATACTCAATTGAAACGGGTGAGAAACAAGCCTTTCCTGTTGGCTGACAGCAGAGATCTATCATATTGAGTTGGTTATAGTTCTATCGAAGGTGAAGGGATATTTCTCCTGCGCTTCGAATCAAGTACAAGAAAGAGGAAAGAATGACCGTAGCAAAAAAAATGCAGGAGTTTGCTGAGAACTCTTCCTGGATTCGTAAAATGTTTGAACGAGGTGCCGGGATGAAGGCGGAATTCGGCGCGGAAAATGTGTTCGATTTCAGTCTCGGCAACCCGGATGTCGCGCCGCCGAAGAAGTTTTTCGAGGTGCTGGCCGATTTGGTTGAAGGCGATACTCCGGGAATGCATGCCTATATGCCCAATGGTGGTTACCATTATGTACGGGAGGCCGTCGCGATCCAGTTGTCCAAGGAGCAGGGTGCGGAGATCGGCATGGGCGATGTTCTTATGACCTGCGGAGCAGCAGGCGCCCTGAACGTGGTCATGAAATCCCTGCTGGATCCCGGCGATGAGGTCATTATCCTGAGCCCGTTTTTTGTTGAGTATCATTTCTATGTGGATAACCACGGCGGTGCGGTCAAAATCGTGCCCACTGACGACGAGTTTCAGCTTGATCTTGCAGCTATCGAGGAGGCCCTAACAGAGAAAACCAAGGCTATCCTGATCAACAGTCCTAATAATCCCACCGGCCAGATGTACAGCGCAGAATCCCTGGCTGCTCTAGGCGCATTACTGGATAGGGCAGGAGAAAAATTTTGCACCACGATTTATCTGATCTCCGATGAACCCTATCGGAAAATCGTTTTTGACGGAGCAAAAGCACCCTCTATTATGGTGACCACCACCAATTCCATCGTGGTTTCTTCTTATTCCAAGGACCTCTCGCTGCCCGGCGAACGAATCGGCTATATTGCCGTTCATCCAGAAATGCATGAAAAAGATCTCCTGCTCAATGCCATGACTCTGGCCAATCGCATCCTCGGTTTTGTTAATGCTCCGGCCCTGATGCAACGAGCGGTTGCTGAACTGCAAGAGGAGAGCGTGGACGCCTCTATTTATGAGCAGAGGCGCGAGGTGTTCTGTAAGGTACTGGATGAGGCAGGGTTAGAGTATGTCATGCCCAAAGGGGCCTTTTATCTCTTTCCCAAAACACCCATTGCAGATGATGTGGAGTTTTGCAGATTGCTTCAGGAAGAGAAAATCTTGGCGGTTCCGGGGCGGGGATTCGGTACTCCCGGTCATATTCGGCTGGCCTTTTGTGTGGATGCGGAGGTGATTACTAAGTCGGCAGACGGGTTTAAACGGGCTGTGGCTAAGGCTAAAGGGAAGTGAGTTTTGAGGGGGCTAAAACTGTCTGGTTTAGCCCCTTTTTTTGTTATGAAATACCTCCTGTTTTATCAAGATGAAAACCAAGGCCCGCGAGTTCGCTCTCAAGCACCACGGTGAACAGAAATACGGCGAGCACCCCTATGTTGTTCACCTTGACGCTGTGGCCGAGCTTGTACAACAATACGGTGAGCCAGCAGTCGTTATTGCCTATCTTCACGATGTTGTCGAGGATACCGATGTCAGGCTCCGTGATATCGAAAAGGAATTCGGGAGATTGATCGCCGACTGTGTCGCTGTGCTCACCGATGAGCCGGGAGAAGACCGCAAGGAGCGAAAGGCAAAGACCTATGCCAAAATGGCCCGAGTTTGCGGGGAAACGGAAATCGCCTTGCTGGTGAAGGCGGCAGATAGACTTGCCAATATGCGGGCCTGTGTCGCGGATAAGAAGGAAAGGTTGTTGAGGGTCTATGAGGTGGAGTATCTGGTTTTTAAAGAAGCAGTTTACAGGCCGGGGATCTGCGACGAAATCTGGGCGGAATTGGCTGAGTTGAACACGGTAAAGCCGCTGCACGCCAGCGGCGTTGGAAGGCCGGGGGGCGTTGAATGAAATTAATCAAGAAAATTTTGTCGAGCGGAATTCGTATCCTGATTGTTCTTGCTGCCTTTCTTGTCTTGATTTTCGGCCCGGTAACACTGGCCGTTCGTCAGCCGATTTCGGAAGACATACCATTCCCTTCCGGGCTTCGGGCTGATCCAGATCGGCTGCGTTGGCATGTTGAGTATCTGGCCGGAGAACTTTCTCCCCGTAATCATAATCATCCTGAAAAACTGGCCGCCACAGTGCGCTACATCACAACCGGACTTTCCGTGCCTGGTGCTCAGGTCTCTCTTCAGCCCTATGTGGCGGAAAATGCCGCTGCTGGCCAAAAAGAGCAGGTGAATGTCATTGCCCGTTTTGGCTCAAAGGAAGGTCCCCTTGTAATTGTCGGAGCGCATTATGATGCTGCGGGAGATCTTCCTGGTGCAGATGATAATGCCAGCGGTACAGCTGGCTTATTGGAACTTGCTCGTCTGCTGGGGCAGCGGGAGATAACAGGCAATATCGAGCTGGTGGCCTATGGGACGGAAGAGCCTCCTTTCTTTGGAACCAAGCAGATGGGCAGTGCTGTCCACGCCCAGAGTCTGGCTGAGCAGGGACGCACCATAAAGGCTATGCTTTGCCTGGAGATGATCGGTTATTTTGTGGAGCAACAGGAGTATCACTCATGGGCTCTGCGTTTGGCCTATCCTCAGGACGGCCTCTACGCTGCCGTTGTCGGGCGCTGGCAGGATCGTCATTTGGCAAAGACGGTCAAGCGCTGTTTCAACGGCGCATCTGATCTGCAGGCGGTGAGTTATTCCGGCCCTGTCCTCTTTGGCGCGGATCTTTCCGACCATCGCAATTACTGGCAGCACGGTTATCCGGCCGTGATGATTACCGACACCGCTTTTCTGCGGAATCATAATTATCACACTGCGGGCGACACCCCGGACACGTTGGACTATCAACGCATGGCCAAGGTGGTTGACGGCGTCCTGAGCGCGGTTCTCACGCTTTCCTTATCAGCATCTCCAGAAAAAGCAGGAACAGTATCGCCCTGAGAATTGAGAAAGGGTATGCGGAATCATGCTGATTTTTTTTTAATTTCATGCAACGGCCTGTTATGGTTTGTAATGCCCGTATATGGCTGCCGCTGCCATTTTCCTGGCCCTTCCTTCCTGAACGACTCGTTGGTTTTTTTTTACAATATTTTACAATAAAAATAAAAAATTTGCGAATAAAACTCGACAGATCTCCTTGGTATGATTATTTTATAAATTATATCCAAGGAGAAAAGAGAGGTGTTCGATTTCCAGACGGAAATCTGCGTAGAGAGCACCGTTAACTGAACCAGCAGGAACAATCAGTGATGTCGAGTAAAGGTGTCTGGGATGAGGTCAGGGAGAGAGTTCGCGAGGTCGCGGATATTGTCCAGGTGATCGGAGAGCATGTGCGGCTGAAAAAGGCAGGTGCTGGCTATACCGGTCTTTGCCCCTTTCATGGTGAGAAAACCTCGTCCTTTTCTGTGAATCCTCAGCGGCAGTTTTTTCATTGTTTCGGTTGCCATGAGTCCGGTGACGTCTTCTCTTTTATGATGAAGTATCATCATATGACCTTTCCCGAAGCGCTCAAGGAGTTGGCCCGGCGTTATCAAATCGATCTTCCTGAGCATAATCTTACCGATGCCGAGCAGGAACGCCTGCGGCAGCGTGAGCAGCTGTATCGGGCCAATCATGAAGCCGCCCATATCTTTCACAAGACCCTTGTCTCTTCGGCCCAGGGCGAGGCTGCCCGAAGATATCTGCACGAGCGAGGGGTGCCGCAGGAGGCTGTGGAAAAATACCGGCTCGGTTACGCACCGCCTCCTGAAAACGCAGGTTGGCAATTCCTCATCTCTCGTCTGCAAAAAAAGAATTTTCCGATATCCGTTATTGAGCAGGCTGGCCTTGCCATACAGAAAGCCCCGGGACGGCACTATGATCGGTTTCGGGATCGTGTCCTCTTTCCTATCTATGATATGAGCGGGCGTGAGGTGGCCTTTGGGGGGCGTATCCTCGGTCAGGGGAAGCCTAAATATATGAATTCGCCGGAGAGCATGGTTTTTTCCAAAGGAAACCTCCTTTTCGGTTTGTATCAGCATCGTCAGGCGATTCGTTCTGCTCGGTGTGCTGTTGTGGTGGAGGGCAATTTTGATCTGCTGCTCTTGGCGGTTCACGGGATTGATAATGTGGTTGCGCCGCTGGGAACTGCTTTGACCCGTGAACATATCAAGGCCTTACGCCGGTACTGCGACGAGGTGGTGCTCCTTTTTGACGGCGATTCTGCCGGACTCAGGGCCGCCCGGAGATCAATCCCCTTTTTTCTCAGTGAGCAGCTGGAGGGTAGGGTGGCTCTGCTGCCGACAGGACATGATCCTGATACCCTGGTGAGGGAAAAAGGAGCAGCGGCAGTACGGGACCTGATTGAAGGAGCTGCACCCCTTGCTGAATTTGTTTTTTCCGCCCTTAAAGATGAGCACGGGCTGACCCTGTCCGGTAAAAATCGGATTATAGCCGAATTGGCCGAGTTGATGGAGCAGGCCGCTGATGCGGACCAGCGGGAGTTGATGGCAGCCCATTTCAGTGAGCAGCTGGGCGTTTCTCCTGACCGTTTTTTGATCGAGCACAAGGCGTTCGGGCAAGTTGATGAACATGTGCCTGTCCGGCAATGGCCTCCCCGATCAGAGATGGAACCGGAACCGGAAATGCCGTCGGATACGGATTGGGTTCCGCCGGATTTTTCCCCGGAGAGAGAGGAGTATCGGGATGCATATCCTTCCTCGGCGTCGGAGGAAGGGCTGAGCTTCCCAACCTCCTTGTATGAGCTTCCTAAAAAACAGCGGCAGCTGCTGGATTTTTTATTGTTGTACCCTGAGTTTTTGTCGGAATTACTCACAGGGGGCCTTAAGGAGTCAATTGGTCAATCTCCAATTATGGGACTTGTCGATGCGATGGAACAACTTGCATCGGCCGGGAATTTTACTCCGGAACAGTTGCTTTCCGTTGTTGCATCAGGCTCTGAGCGTCAATATATCGCTGATTTGCTGAGCAAGGACGGCGACGGGCATCTCGGTGATGAAAGTGAAGAGCAGGGTCGTTTGCTTTGCGATGAGCTGCTTATCTGTTTGAAAAATATGCAGCAACAGAGAGAGGGGATTGATTTGCGAAAACGGATTTTGGCAGCTGAACAAGCAGGGGATTACTCACTCGTCAGTAAGTTGCAAAGAAAAAAAATGCTTGCCTTGCAAGGGAAAGCTTCGTGATGAGATTTTATTGTTCAAGCCTTGAATTGTGCTACGTTGTAAGCTTAATGGAAAAATTTTATTGCAGGTTAGCTCTCTATCTGAGTAAGATGTTTTTTGTTGATAATTGATTGAAAATTTGTTATATTTTTTCGCTGACTCAGCGAAGGAATCGTCGTTTGTTAGGGTAAAGTGAGAGGGGAAAAGTGGAATTTTCTTTTTTTGTGTAAAAAAAACTGTACAAGGAATGTAGGAAATTGTACATTGCAAAATGAAGTAGTGATGGTACTGCTTGTTTTTGGATGGGTTGTGTGATGTTCTGATTTGTTTTTTGCAGGTTGAAGAGTTTTGTACAAAATGTAATGACCGGGCAAAGTTGGGTCAAAGCGACATATGGCGAATATGGCCCGTCTAAATTTTGTAGTGAGCTTTTTTACAACCTGCCGACCACTGAACAATAGAAAGGGTTGAATGCTTTGATAGCGAAAAGAATCTATCGTCTGGGGTCGGAATGAAAAGAAGCTGCTTGGTGGGTCCACGGGGAGAGGACGTTGCCTAAGCGATTTCGGTTTTTTGATGATACGGAGGAGGTATCTACATGAAGAACCTGACAGGAAAATCTTCAAAAATCTATGAAAACGAGGAAGCCGGTTTGTCAATTGTTGAGAGTCAAGGAAAAGACGACGAGGTAATTGAGGATAATCATAGAGATGCGTACAGTACTGATCCTATGAATATCTATCTTCGCGAAATGGGCAGCCTTGATCTGCTCAGCTATGAGGAAGAGATAAAGCTGGCTCGGAAATTGGAAAAGGGGGAGGCTCAGATTCAGCGTGCTGTTCTCCGCTTGGCCCTCGGGCTTAATACTTTGAATCGCCTCAAGAAAGGGTTGGAAAGAGGCAATATGCGTATAGGGTCGGTCCTTAATGGGATATCCGATAGCGATGAAAAAGAGCTGGAAGCGGTCCGGACGTCGTTCCTTGAGTGTATAGAGGAGGCGAACGGGTTGAATCAGCAGCGGACCGATTTTTTTCGAGAATTGAGAGAAACGGCGGGAAGCAGCAAGGAGGAAGAGCTGTGGGAGGCAATTCGGTTAATCGGCCTGCGGATTGTTGAGCTATTTCAACCGTACCGGATCAGTTCTAAAAAATTACTTTCAACGGCAAAAGCGGTTGAGGAGTTCCATGAAAAGGCCAGGAAGGTTCGTGTCCAAGCGGAAAGGGAATCCCTGCTGGCTGCACATAGGGCAGAGGCGGAGAAAAATATCCCGGAGAGCACTGGAAACGAGCAGGGAATCTATTTGGATTTAGCTGAAACCATTGGAATAGACTGTCGCAGCTTTGATGAGCTCTTTAAGGAAGTGAAGATCGGAAAAGAGACGGTCAGGGAAGCGAAAAAGACCCTTGTTCGGGCAAATCTGCGTCTGGTTATCTCTATTTCTAAGAAATTTCTCAATAGGGGAATGCTGCTTCCTGATCTGATTCAGGAGGGCAATATCGGCCTGATGAAGGCTGTTGAGAAATATGATTATAATCGGGGGTATAAATTTTCCACCTACGCTACTTGGTGGATACGCCAGTCTATTAATCGTGGTATAGCGGATCAGGGACGGACCATCAGGTTGCCGGTGCATATGATTGAAGCTATTAACAGGATGCTTCGTTTTACCCGTGACTTTCAGCGGATAGAAAGTCGGGAGCCTAGTCTAGAGGAAATGGCGGATCAGATGGATACGGACGTGGACTATGTTCATGCTGCGTTGAAGACCGCCCGTGACGCAATTTCGCTGGATGCACCTGTGGGTGATGAAGAAGATACCATGCTCAGCGATTTTATTGTTGATGAGCTCAACCCTGGGCCGCAGGACTTTTCTATCACTGAAAGCCTCAAACGCTGTCTTGCCAAAGTGATGGGAGAGCTGACCGAAAGGGAAGAACAGGTACTTCGCATGCGATATGGTATTGAGGTTGGCTGCGACCATACCTTGGAGGAAGTGGGACAGCGTTTTGATGTGACCCGAGAAAGGATTCGTCAGATTGAGGCTCAGGCTATTAAAAAATTGCGCCATCCTTCTCGAAGTAAGTATTTAGAATCATTTATGTTTGAGTAGTAGGGTAACTGCTGAATGGAGGGGCGCAATGACATTCGGGACTGGCTGACGCTGGTTGCTTTGCCCGGACTGGGTTGCGTCCTTACCCGACGTTTGCTCGCTGCTTTCGGTACACCGGACAAAATGTTGACTGCTGGTAAGGCGGTTGCTGAAGTTCCGGGTGTCGGCAGAAATCTGGTTGAACTTTTTTCTACGCCATCCCGTTTGGATAAGGCCCGTTCCTGGGCTGAACAGGAATACTCCCGCGTTCGAGCCGGAAATATTCGTCTCCTTTGCTGTGATGACCCACTCTATCCTTCTCTTCTTCTGAATATCCACGATTACCCAATTCTTCTTTACTGCTTAGGGGATATTGAATGTCTTCGCCTCCCGGCTGTTGCAGTGGTCGGATCTCGCACCCCGACAAATTACGGTAAAAGCGTCAGTGCAGCACTTGCCCGGCAACTTGTCGCAAATGGGCTTGTTGTGGTCAGCGGGCTTGCCAAGGGTATTGATGGTCAGGCGCATATTGGTGCGCTTGAGGCTGGTGGTAAGACCATAGCGGTCCTTGGATGCGGTCTGGATGTTGTCTATCCAGGAGAGCACAGTCCTCTGTATAAACAGATAGGTGCGCAAGGGCTGCTGGTCAGTGAATATCCCCTTGGCACACCGCCGGAGGGTTTTCGTTTTCCGGCACGTAACCGTATTGTCAGCGGTCTTTCCTTGGGGGTTGTGATTGTTGAGGCCGCTGTCCGGTCCGGAGCCCTGATTACAGCTCGGCTTGCTCTGGAGCAGAATCGGGAGGTCTTTGCTGTGCCAGGGAGGATCGATTCGCCAAAGAGCGAGGGGCCTCACCGTTTGCTCCGGCAAGGTGCTGGCTTAATTCGTTCTGTTGAAGATATTCTTGCTGAATTACCTCTATCGTTTTGTTCCGCAGACCCCTCTCTGAGCGTGGATCGTAAAAAAGTATCGTTTACCCCACCAGCTGACTCATCAGCTGGGTCCCCGAGCGTCAAATCTCTTCCTGATGACCTTTCAGTAGCTGAAAAGGGTTTGATGCTGTCCATTAAAGGTTCCTCTATTGATATTGAGCAGTTGTCCGAGATAAGCAATTTGCCGCTTAATACGCTCCACGGCCTGCTTCTCGGCCTGGAATTGCGCGGTTTGATCCGGCAGCTTCCAGGTCAGCAGTATGTGCGAGCTTAAGAGTATAAGGCGGTTGTCTTGCGGAAAGGCTTTATTTATGGTTTATTATCAGTAGCCCTTGTTCGTGAAAGGGCTTTGAATGTCTCTTTTGCCGTCACAATAATTGCTGCTTTCATAATTTTTACCTGGAGGAGATTCTTATGTATGTTTTTACGCTTCGGATTGTCGCTCTACTGACAGTCCTCATTACGGTGGCTTTTCCCCCGCACACGACGCAGGCTGCTGTAAGTATGCCTGAGTTGATGAACAGATCGGGAATGCAACGCATGTTGTCGCAGCGGATAGCTAAAGCCTATTTCTATCTGGGCAGCGATGTTTCTGCAAAAGAAACGAAATTGCAGCTAGATATGTCTGTTGAGCGATTTAAAAAGAACCACGTCATCCTGAAGGCGAATGTGGAGGACACTGAAACCAAGGATCTGCTCTCTTTTGTTGAGGATAACTTTTCCGAATACAGTGACTTAGTCAATAAACCGTATAATCAGGAGAACGCGACTCGCGTTTTGGAGTTAAGTGATACCCTGCTGAAAGCCTGTCATTCAGTTGTTCTCAATCTTGAAGATCTATCGGGTGATCATATTGATCATATTATTAATGTTGCCGGTAAACAGCGTATGCTTTCTCAGCGGGTCTCAAAGTTTTACATTGCCTATCAGGCCGGTTTTCGGGATGAAACCACTGTTCATAACATGAATAATACTGTTGAAGAGTTTGAGGCGGGCTTGAAAAAACTGATGAATGAAGGTCGTAATAATGAAGAAATAAATACTCTGCTTGCCAAAAGTAAAAAAGAGTGGGAACGGATCTCTCCGTATTTCCTTAAGGTTCGTAAAGGAGGGCTGCCGCTCATGGTTTTGACAGCGACCGACGAAATCACCAAGCTCGCCGACCGTGTTACTTCACTCTATGTGCAGAAAATTGCCGCTAAATAGGTATGCTGCATATTTTTTCCAGCTCCCTGAATTTTCCTCTGTACAAGTCGTTTGCGTTTTCTCCCCGGCCCCGTTCGGTACCGGGGAGAAAACAGGCTGCCTGATGTCTTGGCAGCTCTTGCCTCAGTCCTTCCCGAAAATCCTTTTTTTTCTCTGCTGATAGATTGTAGAATGAGCAGGCTGCCCCTCTGTCAATCCCCTCTGTCAATCCCCTCTGTTCATACCCTCTTTTAATCCGTTTCGCCTGACGCAGGTTTGTTTGGAAAAGATGATAGAATGCGGAAGAGGGCGCAGGGAGGTTGCCGTTGTGAACGTAATATAGTATAGGTTGGAAGACTGACTGTCCAAAGATAATCAGGAGAAAAGCGAGACAAAAAAAAAGATATAGAGAACAGTACCTATGAAATATTCCCGTGTCTGCCTTCATAGCTTTGGCTATGAATTGCCGCCTAATGTAGTGACCTCGGCTGATCTTGAGCAGCAGCTCTCGTCAGTCTATAGACGACTGAAGCTTCCAGAAGGTCGTCTTGAGCTGATGAGCGGTATCCGCAGTCGGCGATTTTGGAATCCAGAAACCTTACCCAGTGAAGGAGCTATACTTGCCGGACGCAAGGCCCTGCTTGCTTCGGGACTCACAGCCTCTGATATTGATTTTATGGTGTTCACCTCGGTGAGTCGGGATATGATGGAGCCTGCCACAGCCTCTTTTGTTCATCACGGTCTCGGTCTGGGGAGTCGTTGCCAGATATTCGATATTTCCAATGCCTGCCTTGGGTTTCTCAATGGTATGCTCATGTTGGCTAATATGATTGAGCTGGGCCAGGTTCGCTACGGACTCATTGTGGCCTCTGAGACAGCCGAGGATCTGGTGTGCTCCACCATTGAAAAATTACAAGCAGATGAAACCCTGACTCGTAAGACCATCAAGCCTGCCTTTGCCTCTTTGACCATTGGCTCAGGTGCGGTTGCTTTGGTTATGGGCTCCAAGAAGGTCAAAGATACCGGCCATCGCTTGGTCGGCGGCTCCTGGAGGGCCAATACTCGTCATAGCGACCTTTGTCATGGTGGTCAGCAGCAGGAGACACAGGGTACCCTGATGACCACGGACTCTGAGTTGCTGCTGGAAAAAGGAGTTGAAACAGCGGAATTCTGCTGGCAGGATTTCCAAAAAGAAACAGGCTGGGATAAGGAGAAGATTGATCGGTTCTTCTGTCATCAGGTGGGGCAGGCCCATGCCCGCAAGCTTTTTTCCACCCTTGAGTTAGATCCTGAGCGTAACTTTGAGACCCTGCCGGTGCTGGGGAATGTGGGTTCGGTGTCTGCGCCCATTACAATGGCCATGGGAATCGAAAAAGGAAAGCTCAAAGAAGGGCAGAGGGGAGCTTTACTGGGGATCGGTTCCGGGATCAACTCGGTGATGCTGGGGATTGAGTGGTAATGAATAGCTCTCCTTCCGATCTTGCCCAGTACCCTTTCACCCCGAAGACCTTCCATACAGCTGACGGCCATCAGCTTTCCTATCTTGACGAAGGCGAAGGCCCGACCGTGGTCATGGCCCACGGCAACCCGTCCTGGTCCTACCTGTACCGTAACGTGGTGACAGCGTTAAAGCCGAAGTACCGTTGCTTGGTGCCAGATCATCTGGGATGCGGTTTTTCTGATAAGCCGCAGGACTATCCCTATCGTCTGCAAAACCACATTGACAATTTCACGGCCCTGCTTGACAGCCAAGGCATTGAACGCTGCGTTCTGGTGGTGCATGATTGGGGCGGGGCTATCGGGCTGGGCTGGGCCGGACAACATCCTGAGCGGGTGGCCGGGTTGGTGGTGCTCAATACTGCGGCCTTTCGCTCCAGTCGTATTCCCCTGCGGATCGCGGTTTGCCGCTGGCCCCTGCTTGGTTCTCTGCTGGTGCGCGGCCTGAACGGCTTTGCCCTGCCTGCCACCTTTATGGCGGTGAGTGGGAAAATGCGGCCCGAGGTCAAGGCAGGTTTTCTTGCGCCCTATGAGAGCTGGGCCAATCGGGTGGCGGTCCATGGTTTTGTCCAGGATATCCCCTTGCAGGCCAGCCATCCCTCCTGGGAGGCCCTGAGTCGGGTTGAGGTTTCTCTTGACCAGCTTCGCGATAAACCGATGCTCATCTGTTGGGGAGGGAAAGATTTCTGCTTTAATGATCATTTCTATGCTGAGTGGCGCCATCGTTTTCCTGCTGCCCAAGCCCATTACTTCCCTGAGGCCGGGCATTATCTGTTGGAAGACGCCCTGCCCGAGGTGCTGGAGCAGCTTCAGCCCTTTCTTGCCGACTGTCATCCAGAAAACTGAAAGAATGTTACCAGGGTAATATCAACGCGAGGAGGTAAGGTATGCTGACCGCCGGTTCATTATGAGCGACGTATGGATGGCCCTGGGTCTGACGGTCTTTGCCGGTATGGCCACCGGTATCGGCTCTGCCATTGCTTTTCTGGCTAAGAGAACCAATTACCGTTTTCTCTCCATTGCCACGGGTTTTTCCGCAGGGGTGATGCTCTATGTCTCCTTTGTCGAGATATTTGTCAAAGGAACCGAGGCCTTGGTAGCACGCTACGGGGACCCCTTGGGCCATTGGGTCAATGCAGGCTCGTTCTTTGGCGGAATCCTTCTTATTGGATTGATAGATAACCTGATCCCCTCAGCAGAGAATCCTCACGAAATCCATGCAAAGTCAGAGCTGAACGTGCTCAAAGATGCCCATACTCTCTCTTCGGAAGAGGGTGGAGGGTCGTCTCCCTTGCAGGTGGGGCAGCCCGGCGATTGCCATGTCCACGATCATAAGCTGCATCGGATGGGATTGTTTACCGCTTTGGCCATTGCCATTCATAATTTTCCCGAAGGACTGGCCACTTTCCTGGCAGCATTGGAAGATCCCCAGGTCGGGGTGGCTATTGCCGTCGCTGTTGCCCTCCATAATATCCCGGAAGGAGTCAGTGTCTCGGTGCCGATCTACTATGCTACTGGCAATCGTATGAAGGCCTTTTTCTACTCGGTGCTCAGTGGCTTGGCAGAACCTGTAGGGGCCGTTGTTGCCTATCTGGGCCTGCGTATTTTTGTGGGCACAGACGGTGGGGGGATTCCTTCAGAGGTGATGGGGATTCTCTTCGGCGGGGTAGCAGGTATTATGGTCTATATCAGTCTGGATGAGCTGCTGCCTACCAGTCGGGCCTATGGGAAGGGGCATGATAGTCTCTTCGGGTTGCTTGCGGGCATGGTGGTGATGGCGTTGAGTTTATTGTTGATGAGGTAGGTTTTCGAAAGCGTGTATTTTCAATACCGACACTGCCTTGCTGATCTCCCTGATGACCTCCAAAGTTGCATCTGTGGAGCTGTCATCAACCATCAGAATTTCACCGCAGGCAAGGCTGTTATCCAACACCTACTTCCAGAATACACCTGATTTTTGTTTTACATCAAAGATGTTTCAGGATCAGATACAAGTCTTTTATTCTATATTAAAAATTATCAATACCAGTTTAGATTTCTTTGCAACTCTCTGCGTATTTTTTCTTTTTCAATCATTTTTTGCTTCCCATTTCAGTACCACAAGGTATTATTCGTATTTGTTGAATACGCACTTAGATTAAGTGCAGTTTTAATATAACTTTTCAATCTAAAACGAAAAAGAGAAAAGATGGGCAGATGCTTTTACGGAAAGGAGGTGGTGTTAAAGGCGCTATGACCAAGCAGGATTGAGATAAAAAAATTCTTTATTCGGAGGGAAACAAGTATGAAAGCAGTAACTGTGCTGTTTCGAACATGCTTGATACTCGGATGTATCATGCTGTTCGCTCAACCTCTTGCGGCAAAAGAAAGCAAAAAAGCCGACAAGAACCCACACACCATTGTCACGAAAGAGGCAAACACCATTGACGAACTCGTCGAGATGTTGGGCGAGAAAAAATGTGGCGAATGCCATTCCGAAATTCATAAGGAGTGGCAACAGTCCTGGCATGCCCAGTCTGTTGTCTCTCCCGGTGCTATAAAAGGTATTCATAATTTCTTCGCCATCGGTTTGCCCAAAGAGTGGAAAAAACCGATAACCAAGGCCGAGGTGATGAAATGTTATGACTGCCATGCCCCGGTAATCCAGTATGCTTCTGAAGAGTTAGCCGTAGAAATAGCCGAGATGGTCATTACGGCCCATAAGGAAAAAGACAAACCAGCTGGCAAGAAGGCCAAGAAAGAGCTGTCCAAGCTGAGTGTCGGTTGTGTTTCCTGTCATAATCTGAAGGCGACCACGGTTGCTCGCGGTCTGCGCGGAGATCCCAAGAAGGGCGCCATTTATGGCCCCACAGGAGCCAACAGCGGCGGTGCTCATGAAACCATTGAGACCGTTGATATCACCCGTTCCGTCTTCTGTATGCAGTGCCACGGCAAGTATACAGCCCCGGACGGAGAGACCATCCAATGTAACACGCTCTCCGGCAGCTTCCAGAACGCCTACCAAAACAACGGCGGCACCGAAACTTGTCAGGACTGCCATATGGAAAAGGGCGGCAAGAACGGCAAGAAGAGCCATCTCTTCCCCGGCGGTCATGATCTGGATATGGTGAAAAAAGGGCTCGGACTGAAGGTCAATTTTGCTCAATATCGTCACCTGCCCGGCAAAATCAAGGGCGTGAAAAACGATAAGGCTTGGGTACCCAGTGCGGTAGTGACAGCCTTTGTCGAGAACAAGGCGGGACATCGTATCCCGGATGGCTGACTGTGGTCAGGCAAAGTGGTCCTGGAAGTGACCGCACGAAATCTTGAAGAAAAAGACCCGAAAAAACAAGTACTCTATTCTGCACAAAAAACCTGGTTTGAGATCGGCGTTGATATGGACAGGGATATGCGCTACGGTGCTTGGCAGATCAAAGAAATCATTGATCTGACCCTGCCCCCGAGCCAGACCCAGAAAGTAGAGCACCTTATGAACTTTGATACAGATACCGAAGAGGTTGAGATCGAAGTGAAGCTGTTGTATTACATCAGCGGCGGAAAAGGTGATGTCATCTTTACCGAGAAGAAACAGTTTACCTATGATATTGACTGATTCTTCTGTTCAGCAGATCTGCTGTTAATCCACTGAACAAACATTTAAGGAGGTTGCGTTTCACGACCTCCTCAAAGGGCAACAAGGGCAAGACGAACCATCGCCTTGCCCTTGTTTTTTGGAAGAGAAGAAATTATCCTCTTCTCCCTGCCTCTCTCCCTACTCCCTACAAGGCAGCGAGTCCCTGCTCCAGACGAGCAGCCCCAGCCCCATCGATATTCTGTACCGCCACCCAGCCTTTCAGCTTAGCAAGAGCCGATCCGTCAGCAATGGCGGCAGAGGCCAAGCCCACCCCTTCTGCAATACTGCCAGCCTGTCCTCCCGCATAGAGGGTTGCACCGGCGTTGAGACAGGTGAAATCAATACAGCCTTGCTCTCCTTTGCCTGAGAGAACGCTGAGAAAACGCCTTCGCTCCTTATGCAGATCCCCGGTGGTAGCTATTTCAGCAAAAGGAATCGTCTTCATGCCCAGGTCTTCCGGGCGCAGGATGTACTCTTTGCTCTCCCTGTTATCTGAAAATTCACAGACTGTGGAAGGGCCACACACTGACAGCTCATCCATCCCCCCTTCCTGTCCGTCCGCCTTGCCATGCACCACCAGGCCGCGCTGATAGCCAATGGAGGCCATCACTTCGGCAACCGGATTGAGCAGGGATTCTGCATAGACCCCGCGCAGGCCGTGGGTTGGTCGGGCCGGATTAGCCAAGGAGGCGGCAATATTGAGGGTGGTTCCGAAACGAATCTGACTGAGGATACGGCCTAGTCCAAAGGGATGGATCTTAGGACTCATGCCGTTGAACAGCCCGATCCCCACCTCTTGGATACTCTGCTCCACTGTTTGCACATCACATTCCACATCCAGGCCCACAGATTCGAGAATATCCACAGTTCCGCAAAAAGAGGTCAAGGCCCGGGCACCGTGGCGGGCTACCTTGGCCCCGCAGGCAGCCGCAACAATGGCGGCGGCACTGCTGACGTTGAAGGTCTTTAAGGAATCCATGCCCGTGCCGGAATTTTCTATAATCGGCCCCGTTGCATCAAGGGATACCGCGACCGTATCCTTATCAACAATTGCCTGCCAAGCGCCAGCGATCTCCTCTGTTGTTTCGCCCTTACTGACCAAGGCTGCAAGAAAGGCCCCCTGTTGCAGATCCGGCTGCTCATTGCCGAGTAGCTGGCAAAACATATTGTAGATTTCTTCCCTGCTCAAATCCTCTTTATTGATCAAACGCTGAATATTAGCGCCAAAGGCCTTGAGAACCTGCTCGTCTGTCATAATTTTTCCTTTGTTGTTCTGTGGTTCGTTATATCGGTTACGGATAAAGCAGGATCTTCATCCCAGCCCTGTTACGGACAAGATCCAAGGCCTGCCCCAGTTCGTCCAATGGCATACGATGGGAGATCAGATCATCCACCCGCACCTTGCCGGTACTGATCCACTCCAGGGCCTGAATACCGTGCCGATAGCTGCACCCATAGGCCCCGACAATCTTCTGCTCCATATAATGGAGGATATTGAGATCAATGGGCTGCTGGGCTGTTTCTTTTGCCAACCCGGAAAAAATCATCAAACGCCCGCGTGGATTGAGCCGTTCCAAGGCCTCATAATAGGGTTGCACGGCCCCGACAGCCACCACCGCTACATCAAACCGTTCTTCACCCGGCGTGGACAGGGCTCGCTCATGATAGGGATGGCGTTGTTCATGGGGTTCGATGACGGTGGGCTCGGCACCCATCGCTCTGGCTGCCCGAGCAAGAAAAGCGCCAGCAGGTCCACCGCCCCAGATGCCGATGCGCTCACCGGCCTGCAATTCAGACAATTCCAGAGCATTGAGGCAACAAGAAAGCGGCTCAGCTGTGACCGCCTGATCAAAGGAACAATTATCTGGGATCTCCATAATGCTCTCCACCGGAGCAGCAACATAGTCAGCAAAACCGCCGTCACGGTGAAAGCCCATGATCTGCATGCCGGAGCAAAGGTTGCCTGCCCCTTGCTGACAAGGCTTGCAATTACCGCAGCTGGTTCCCGGATAGACGTAGACCCGTTGCCCCATATATTGAGGATCAACATCCGGTCCCACAGCACAGACCGTCCCCACCACTTCTTCTCCCGGCACTCGGGGCAGGACCAGGTCCCGATGACCAACCTCGATGATCTTGAGATCCGTTCTACACAACCCGGTCACAGCGGTTTGTATCAGCACCTCGCCTGCACCGGGTTCAGGGCGCGGGATATCCGCAAGACGAAAATCGCCGATTTGTTCAACAACAACAGCTTTCATACTACTCCTTATGTCTAGTTCTCAGCAGCTCTCTTGTTCATCCCAAAGGGTTGCCACTGTGTAGGGACCATTTTCTACGGCCCAAAAGGCTCCGCTGACATAGCGACGCTGCAGATCAAGATCGGCAATATCGACCATATCGTCAGGGCTAAGCCCCAGAAAAGCGGCAGCAAGGTTTTCCTGCAACCGAGCCGGATTGATTGATTTAGGAATAACCGCCGTTTCCCGCTCCACAGCCCAATTGATCAGGACTTGAGCCGATGTACAGCCGTGCAGCTCAGCTATCCGGCGAACCACAGCTTCCTCCAGCAGCACAGGTTCGTCATTTTCCTTCAGAGCAGGCGGTCTGTCCGGCGAGCCCAAAGGAGAATAGGCTGTTAGATGCACCTTATTCTTCCGGCAAAAATCCAGCATTTCCGACTGCTGCAAATAGGGATGCAGCTCAATCTGGTTCATCTCAGGCTGTAAACGAGCAGTCTCCAGCAAGGCCTTGAGCTTGGCAATACTGAAATTACTCACCCCTATATGACGGCAGAGCCCCTTATCCAGCGCTGTTTCCAGACCTTTCCAGGTCTGCGAAAGCGGCAATTCCTCAAGGGAAAGCATATCCGCGCCGGTATTGGGAAAAACATAACCTTTCTTATGGGCCACCGGCCAATGGATCAGGTAGAGATCAAGAGAGTCTATCTGCAAATCCGCAAGGGTCTTTTTCAAGGCCAGCTGCACATCCTCAGGTGCATGGCAATCATTCCACAGCTTGGAGGTTATCCAAAGTTCTTCTCTGGACACCACACCTTCGCTGATGGATTCAGCCAGGGCCTTGCCGACCTCGGCTTCATTACCGTAGATAGGCGCACAATCAATATGGCGATATCCCAGTTTAAGGGCCTCTTTGACCGCCTTGTACACATCGCCTGGCTCGGATTTCCACGTTCCTAATCCCAGGATGGGCATTCGGTCACCGTTATCAAACTCCAGACTCTTCATCGCGTTTTCTCCTTTTTCGCAAGTGGGATATAGAAAGAGTAAGAACCTAAAAATTCTTCAAAAACCGTCACCCTCCGGCACCCGGCATAAGGGGCAAGGTATTTCTTATTGAATTCCCTACTGAATGAACACTGATACGCGGAACCTCCGCGCTTACGTTACCCTCAGAGTCCTTGGCGGCACTCCAAACGCTGCTGTGCCCAGACAGCCAGCTTTTCCCGAAAAATCTTGGCATTATGACGAATATCCACCGGAAAAACAGCAAAGATCATAAAGGTCTCAATACTGCTCGTCAAGGGATTTGAGCGGGCCAGCTGCTGCAACTCGGCACAAAGGCGTTTTTCATCCTTCGGTTTTTTTGCATACAGCTCAACCGTCAGAGCAGGCTGCTGTTTGCCGGGTTCGCCCAAACCAACCAAGGCGGAACGAAACACCTCGGGATGCTCATTAAAGATGGCCTCACAGCAGATAGTATACATAGGCCCCTGGTCAGTCAGGACCCGATGGGCCTTACGACCGCAGAACCAGAGCCGTCCCTGTTCATCCTGATAGCCCATATCCCCCATGCGATGCCAGAGCCCATCCTGATCCGGGATCTTGGCCATGCTGGTTTCTTGCTCGTTATGATCATAGGCCTGGGTCACCACCGATCCCTTGACCACAATCTCACCGATACGCCCTTGAGGCAGCACCTCGGCCTCGCTCCAGGCAGACAGCGGCCTATCAATGGGCTCAATAATCTCAACGCGCATTCCCGGCAAAGGCCGACCCACACAGGTGCCCTTGCCGATACGGGTCTGCTCCCAGGTTTCCTCAAGGATTTCCCGTCCAGTGATAGAGGTGGACGGCAGGCTTTCGGTGGCACCGTAGGGCGTATAGACTTCCCCGTCCTCGGGCATGATACGCTGCATCCGCTCAATCAGCTCACCCGGAACCGGGGCTCCGGCCATAAGGACCTTGCGCACCGGCAGGGTGATATGCTGATCAATGCAGTAGCGACTGACTACATTCCAGATGGCTGGTGAACCAAAGGAATAGCTCACCTGTTTATCCTGGATAGAGCGAATAAACTTGGCCGGATCAACCTCCGCCGGGCGGGTGGGATCCATATCCGGGATCACCGCTGCTGCGCCAAGGGCGGTGGCAAAAAGGGCGAACAGGGGAAAACCGGGCTGATCCACATCATCAGGCCCGATGCCGTAATAATCGCGGATCTGTTGCAGCTGATGATAAAAAATGCCGTGGGTGTACTGGACGCCCTTGGGTGGACCGGTGGAACCGGTGGTGAAGATGATCGCTGCCAGCTCGTCCTTTTCCGTGTTCACAGCAGTGAAGTCCGGGCTTTCCTTACGGACTGCTCCTTGCATGGAAATTCCGCAGACGCCCAACGGATTCAGACCAACGCAGAAACGCCGCTCCACCGTAACAAAGGGCTTGCGGAACAAGCGGGAAAAAAGATGGACCTGGGGAATGGCGATCAGCACCTTGGGCTGGACAGAACCGATGCAACGGAGCAGGTTTTTATAGCCCATGCCGGGGTCAATGAGAATCACCACCGCACCCAGCTGAAACAGGGCATAGGTCAGGCAGATGAACTCCATTGACGGGCGCACCATGAGCATGACCCGGTCACCGCGCTGGACGCCTTTGGCTTGCAGGGCATTGGCAGAGCGGTTGCTATTGGCCAGTACTTCCTGAAAGGTCCATTGTTGATATTTGCCGTTCTTGCCGCTGATTAAGGCAACGGCGTCTTTGCGTTCCGCAGCGGCCTTGTGCAGGGCTGCGCCGATGTTGCAGTTGTTCATGAAAAAAAGCGGGTATGAGTTGGGGTTAACGTACTGCCGTTTCAGAGTTCATTTTTTCTTTTCCTTCTCAACTTGTTGTATCAGAAGATCAAAATCAGATATATACTGGCGATCTTGAATGATCCGGTACTTTTCAAACTCACTTTCGGCATGGGCCTTGGCGATTTCTGCGGTGACCTTGCCTGCGTCCTGCAATATGTCCCGGTCGGTTGCGGCGATGAAACGATTTAGGCGGGTTTCCCAATCCTGCATGGTCACGGGTATTTTGCGTAGCGCCATATCTTCAGCCACATCAAGATAGGCTGCCACCAATCGCCGTAATTGAGCCATCTCTTGTTCAGTCAAGTAGTTCTTAGCCACAGAGACATCGAACTTCTGTATTTTCCCTTGAGGCGCATCCTTCCAGGTGGTCAACCCCATGTATTCCTTGTTTGCATCAGCCCGACTACAAACAACTTCCGCCGCTGTTTGCCCATGAATAGCCCAATGCAGCTTGTTTTGCACGGTGGCGAAAAAACGTTTAGTTGCCTGTGCCGTCACATCGTAGTCGATTGAGGTTGCATAGATATCAGTAATCTTTTGGTAGAATTTTCGCTCAGACAGACGAATTTCCCGAATACGCTCCAGGTGTTCTTCAAAATATTGATCACTCAGGATGGAACCGCCACTCTTAAGGCGTTCATCATCCATCGTATAACCTTTGATGGTAAACTCCTCAATCACTGTCGTTGCCCACTTACGAAACTGTACAGCACGTTCGGAGTTGACCTTGTAACCAACAGCAATAATGGCTACCAGATTATAGTGGTTGGTGTTGTAGTTTTTGCCATCAGTGGCAGTTATTCGAAAATTTCGAACAACTGATTCAGCATCCAACTCACTGTCTGAAAACACCTTTTTCAAATGATAATTGATAGTATGCGTTTTCACATCATAGAGCACAGCCATCATTTTCTGCGTCAACCAAATGTTTTCATCCACATAAACAGCCTCCACACCGCCTTCGCCGGTGGCTGCAATAAAAGTCAGGTACTCGGCAGTCGAAGAGCGAACGATGGATACTTCTTTTTTGCTGGTTTTCTGTTTGTTACGGCCAGTCATACTGCACATACCTAGTTGGATTTTTTCTTCGGCAACGCTGTTCCGATGTTGCAGTTGTTCATGAGTCTACCTTGCTTGTAAAGGCGGTAATGATTACTTTAAGATGTTTCAGGACGCAGAAAATTTCATCAAGATCAGCTCAAAGGAAAGCTGCTCTATCTTGTGCCTAAGATTCAACCGAGCCTGCTGTTCGTCTGGAACCCAAGAGTACTCGCGGCGAATATCAGTATCGTATTGCTCAAAAACATGAGGCTGCGCACCCAAGATGCTGAGATCAATATCTGTCATGAGGGCGGTATCTGCATCATGGGGATCATGCGCTTGAGTCACCATGATCAGCCGGGCTATCCGATCTCTGCTCACCTGCCCCACCTTAGATGCTCCAAGAAATTTGACCGCCCATTCCGCGCTTCGCTCTTCGTTATCTGGCCTGCGCGTGTCGTAGACTGCATCGTGAAACCATAGCGCGACCTCAATCTCCGCCGGATGAGTCGCTTGATGACGAAGGGTCTGTACATGGGTCAGGCATTCAGCAATATGTTTATCAGTATGATAGTAACGCCCTGGCTCAGTATAGACAGCTTTCAGCTCATCGAAAATCGAAAACGACGGCTGTGCTCCTATTTGGGCTAAGCTGCGGGTAAGGTTATCTTGGTGGAACATGGCAGCCCCCCCTTGCAACGTTAAACGTTAAACTGATATGATTTAACGAGATAAGTCCTCTATAAACGCAACTTCCCACATATGACCGTCAAGATCGGAGAAATAACCAGAATAGGTGTCGTTGCTATTTTTTGAGGCTCTTTTTGTCAAGTAACCTCCTGCGTTTTCAGCATCTCTGAGTGTTTGATCCACGTCTTTTATTGAATTTACGTAACGTGAAAGGATGACACCATCAAAGCCTTCACTTTCACGGGTTACATCGGCATCGTCAGCCAATTTGTTTAATGGAACAAATGCGAGAACAATATTATCCATCTGGTATAATATTTGATTTGTTGTCAACTCGTAAGGCTCAACTCCTAACCATGTATCATAAAAATCTAATGTTCTTTCTATATTTTGAATGCCAAGTGTAATGCGATTCATTATAATGCTCATGAGTATATTCCTTGAATGGTTTATTGGCTAAGCAAATAGGGGTCATCTATGATAAGTAAAGTCAAGTGGAAAACGGAGATTTCCTGTG
>CBFDDU010000034.1:0-24856 GCA_965603655.1 uncultured Candidatus Electrothrix sp.
CTCCAGCGTGTTCCGGTTAACTGCTCTCTGGTTATTGCTTGAATTAAGGCTGCCTTAAACTCCTTGATCCCATGCCTGGAAGAGCAAGAGGTCTGAAAAAATCCATAAATCTGTGGGTATTTTTTCAGCAGAAAACGCTGATTAACCGTAAAGCCGGGATTGACATCCTGCTTATTCAAGGCAATCAGTACCGGTGAATCTCCGCCAAAACTCTCAATATGTCGTAACCAGTATTCCAGGCGCTCGTCTCTATCACCGTCCAGCACCAGGATATAAAGACTGCGGGTGGAGAGAAAAAGTTGGTGCGCAGTGTCCATGATTTCCCGACCGCCGAAATCCCAGATATTGATCTTCACCTGTTTCTCTTCTCCCTGGATGAGCTGCTCCTGAATGCTGATGCCGTTGGTGGGCGGCTCGTTTTTGTCAAATGTCTCGTCAAAAAGACAACGGGTTAAGGAGGTCTTGCCTGAGCCACCTTCTCCCAGCAGCAGGATCCTAACTTCGTCCAGCACCTGACTTTCCCGTTCAAGGGAGGCAAAGTATTGCTGAACAGCCGGAACCCCCTGTCTCCCTATTTCCAAAGGAGGGGAGGTGAGCGGGTTATCCTCCAAATAAAGATTGTCCAGAGAGGTCAGCTCGACAATGCGGGCAGGCAGGCCGCTGAGCCGGTTATTACTGAGATCCAGGGTGCCCAACTTGGCCAGACGGGTAATCTCCGGGGGGAGATCGCGCAGACGGTTGCCGCGCAGATCAAGATTGCTCAGTCCGGTCAGACTAAGGATCTCCTCCGGCAGTTCCTCAAAGCGGTTATCGCTGAGATCCAGGTTAATAAGCGTGGTCAGGGCGCTGAATGCAGGGGGCAGAGCCCGGAGACGATTAAAGCTGAGGTCCATGATGGTCAGAGAGCGCAGGTGACCGATCTCTGAAGGCAGCTCAGTGAGCTGATTGCCGCTGAGACCGAGGATGGTTATCCGCTTAAGCGTACTGATTTCCGGCGGGATCTCGCTCAGGCGGTTGTCGCGCAGGTCCAGATGGGTGAGCCCGGTCAGCTGGCCGGTTTCTGGGGGCAGCTTTCGTAACTGATTGCCGTTGAGGTCAAGGCTGGTCAGACTGCGCAGGCGGCTGATGACGGGGAAGGGATCAGCCAGATGATTATCGCTGAGATCAAGCTCAGCCAGTCTGGTCAGCTGACAGATCTCTTGGGGCAGCTCGGTGAGGGTGTTGAAGCTGAGATCGAGATGGATGAGATGGGTCAGCAGGCCGATTTCAGGAGGCAGCTCCCGCAGCCGACATCCCCGCAGGTCCAGGCTTTTCTTTCTTGCTGCAGCGGCCTCTTGAATACGACGGATCACTTCTTTTTTTTTCATACGCTCTCCCTTCCTACCTGCTTTTTTTTCGTATTATGCGCGTACTGACCTGACGCCTCCGGTCCTGCTTCTTTGCCCGAGCAGGTGCAAGTTTTTCTTAAGGTACTGTTTCTTTTTTGTAAAAGCACGGTAAGTATAAAAAGTCAATAAGAAACTGGGATTTTGCAGGTAGGATCGGAAAGGAGGGCGGGCCGTATCCGCCCTGATAGAAAGTGCTTTTCCTCTCTGCAAGAGACAAAACCAGGCATTGCCTCCATTGCAGAGAGTCATTACGGAGAGCCAGTGTGGATAAATTCGACCGGCAGGAAGAATTATTCTTTTTCCACACTGACCAACATCTCCTCAATAACCGCTAAACCGCCCTGCCAGAATTCAGGATCATTGAGATCAATATTGAAGGGTTTGAACAGCTCATAGGGTGACAGGCTGCCGCCCTGGGCCAGCAGGCTGGTGTACTTGGGTACAAAAGAAGCTGCACCCTCTACCTGATAGATGCGATAGAGGGCGAGCACCAGCAGCTCGCCAAAGGCATAGGAATAGACATAGCCCGGTGTGTGCAGGAAATGAGGGATATAGGACCACCAGGTCCGATACTGCTCGCTTAGATTGACCGAATCACCGAACATGGCCTCCTGACTCTCCATCCAGAGGTCGGAGAGCGCGGCGGCGGACAGCTCTCCTTTTTTCCGGCGACTGTTATGGATCAACTCCTCAAAGCGATTCATGGAAATCTGGCGGAAGACCGTGGCAAAGATGGATTCCAGTTTCTGGCAGATAAAGGCCCGGCGTTGTGCCGGGTTTTCCAGGATTTCTAGCTGGCGATGGAAGATGAGCAGCTCAGCAAAGACCGATGCGGTCTCAGCCAGGACCAGGGTAGTGTCACCGTTAAAATAGCCCTGCTCGCGGGCAAGGTATTGATGCACGCCATGCCCCAGCTCATGGGCCACTGTGGAGACATCACGCAGGTTGCCGGTGTAGTTGACCAGCACATAGGGATGGGCGTCCGGCACCGCAGGATGGGCAAAGGCCCCGCCGCGTTTGCCCTCAAGCAGAGGCGCGTGAATCCAGTTTTTCTCAAAAAAGAGCTCGGCAATATCGGCCATCTCCGGGGAGAATCCGCGAAATCCTTCCAGAACCATGCTGCGGCATTCCTGCCAGGAAATCTGCTGGTCCGGCAGAGAGGGCAGAGGGGCGTAGCGGTCGTAATCCTGCAACTCATCCAAACCGAGAAGATCCTTTTTGAGGTGGTAGTAACGCTGTACCAGATCATAGCGACCCACCGAGGCTGTGACCAGGGCATCAACGGTTACGTCTTCCAGCTCGTTGGACAGATTTCTTGTCCTGATCCAGGAAGGATAGTTACGGAGCCGATCGCTGATCATCTTTTCCGCCAGGATGGTGTTAAAAATATGGGTGAGGATGTGGAGCTGGCTTTGCAGACCCTCGGTCAACTCCTGAGCTGCCTTGCGTCGTATTTCCCGGTCGCTGTCGTAGAGATCGGAGAGCACCTCTTCCTCGCCGCGTTTGTCTTCGCCGAATTGGAGGTGGCCCAGCACCTTTTCAAACAGGGTCAGCCAGCTTTCCGTGCCCACCGGCTCAAATTCCACCAGTAACTCTTCTTCCGCTTCAGAGAGCAGGTGGTCGGCATAGCGGCGGAGATTGGTCAGAAAATGACGATAGGGTGCAACCTCCTCATGGGCAAGCAAGCGGTCGGTAACGGCCTGATCCATCTTGGCCCATTCCAGATTGAAAAAGACCAATTTTCTGTTGATCTTGCTGCTTTCCTCTTTGATCTTTTGGAGAAAGGAACCTGCCTCGGCGTTTTTGACCTGGGTGGAAAAATTGAGAAAGGCATAGGTCTCGATCCGACCCAGATTTGCCTGGATGCGCTCCAGCCGCTTGACGGTACGGGCAAAGGTTGCTGGTTCCAGCTCCGCCAGTCGGCCTTGGGTTTCCTGGAGAAGATCTGCTTCCTGGTGACAAAAATCCAGATCATCCTGGATCTGTTCGTCGTTCAGGGAATCATAGAGATCGGTGAGGTTCCACAGCACTTCGGTAGTGTCGAGTTCGGTATTGCGTTGTGTTGACATGGTTTTCCTGTAGTTAAAGATTGGGGCGGCAAAAAATGATGTGCATCGCTGAGCGGTGTAGAGCTGAAGTTAAAGAATTTGCCAGTACCCCCCTTTGGCAGGACCGATTCTTTTCAGTTTTTCTTCCTGACGTAATTTGCGGATGGCCCGTTCAATAGCACTTTCCGATCTGTTCAGGAGGGCTGCCAGCTCAGGGATGGTCATGGTCGGGGTTGTTGCGAGGAGTTGAAGGATCTGCGCCGTTGTTTTCCCCGGCGTTTCCCCAGCGTTTTCCCGGCGTTTTCCCGGCGTTTCCCCAGCGTTTTTCTCTTCAATGTCTTCCCGTAACATTTCCAGTCTGGTTTGGTCATAGGGCTCAAAGGCATCAGAAAGGCGGAGGGTTCCGCCATTGCTCTCCCAGCCCTGTCGGATTTTGGGCAGACCGGAACCGGCCCGTTCACCCGGATTGATCATTAAAAAGAGTTGATGAAGCGTTTGGTTGCGGCAATCGCTTTCTCCGCCCTGTAGGGCTTGTTCTGTGGGGACACGCATTAAACCGGGATTGCGGAACAGAAATCCTTCGGGATTCTTTTTGATGAGAATAGATGCCCGGTCGCTGTAGTCAGCATGGACAAGGGTATTAACCAAGGCTTCCCGTAAAGCACGATGGAGCGGTGTGTCGTCTTGGCGAACATGGTCTTTGAGCTGAAAGGGCACCTTAAGATCCGCTGTCAGTTTTCGGGATATTTTGAGGAAAAAATCAAAAATATTACCGGACCAGGTGCCGTCAGGAATCACTCTGTCCAGCCAGCGGGTGTGCGAACCTTTATCCTCCCCCTGTTCCTGATAATCGACAAAATAACCAGGAAGAGCCTCCTGAATTGAGGGCCATTGGCCGAACATGAGCAGACCCGCCAAGGTCAGCCCTTTTTCTTCTGATTGCCGATCCTGTCGAAAGCCCCCTTGCACACGAAGAAATTCCTGATCCGGCAGGGTATTCCAGGGATGGTCCGGGCGAAGAGATGAGAGCATTTGACGATATCTGTGCAGGCTCTCGATGTCTATATCATGCAGGTCAAAGCCGGGCAGTATTTTCCTGTCCCGACTGTCTTCCACTTGTTCTGCCAGCATTCTTTTGACAGTGGCATCGTCACAGGGGCGATCGCCTTCATGAAGGCGGCGAAAGGTGTTGCCCTTTAAAGGGTTACCGTTGAGATAGACCGGTTTGTTCTGGCGCGAGGCTGCTGGAACTCGAATCAGAACCAGCTGGCGTTCTTCAATGCTGAGAACTTGGACGTCCCGGTCTGTCAGTAGGTTAACGCTGACCTTTTGGGGATTGTTCAGATGGTTGAACAGGCTGGTGACAAGTCGTTGCGGTTCCGCAATCCCTTGTAATGAGAAAGTACCTTTTTTTTCTTTTACACCCAGCAGAATCACTCCGCCTCGGGTGTTGGCAAAACTGCTATAGGTGGGCCATAAATCCTTGGGCAACTGTCCTTTGCCGTCGCGTCCGGCAGCCAGTTTGCATTCAAGCTCAACGTTTTCCGAGAGGTTGTTGATATCCTCTAAAGTTTTGATGTTGACCATTCCGGTTTGTTGTTTCGTGTTGCGCAGGGCTGTGGTGCAATGGTTGCTGTTCAGGGTGATGATTTTCCAGGGGGAAATAATTTTTCCTTGAAAGTAAATTATTAGAGTAATTATCAGGAAATTGCAAGCGTGGAAGGGGGAATTATGGTTGAGTTATGAGGCACCCCCATCGCCTGAAGGGCGTATATTTATCAGCTCGAACACCCCGAGTACGGGCTGAGTTCAATGTTGAGTGCCCAGGGTGTTACCCTTGGCTGATATATATAACCCCGTTGGGGTATTTGGAATGACGAGATGTTTTGTAGGGGCACGGCGCGCCGTGCCCCTACCATTCCATCAACAGACCGTGTATTCGATAACCAATCATTAGAATTACTACTTATGCAGAATTTTGTTTTTCATAACCCGACCAAGATTATCTTCGGTCGCAAAACCGTCCCCTCTGTCGGCGCGGAGACCGTCGCCCTAGGGCAAAAGGCCCTGCTGGTCTACGGCCAGAGCAGTATAAAAAAAACCGGGCTCTATGACCAGGTACTCAGCTCCCTTACCGAGGCAGGAGTCACCGTGGTTGAGCACGGCGGCACCCGCTCAAACCCGCTGCTGGATCATGTCCGGGCAGGTATTGTCAAGGTCAAGCAGGAGAAGGTGGATGTTATTGTCGCGGTGGGTGGGGGCTCTGTGATTGATACAGCTAAGGCTATTTCCGCAGGCAGCCTCGTAGAGCATGATGTCTGGAAATTCTTTATCGGCAAGAAATCTATCAAGGCGGCCTTGCCCGTGGTCACGGTGCTGACCTTGGCCGCAGCCGGATCAGAGATGAACTCAGGCATGGTGATCACCAATCAGGATACCCAGAAGAAGTTCGGTTTTGGTCATCGTTTGCTCTACCCCAAGGTGTCCATCCTTGATCCTGAAGTCACCTTTACTGTGCCGCCTGATTACACAGCCTACGGAGCAGTGGACGCCATCGCTCATGTCCTGGAGTTCTACATGACCACCCAGGATACGGATACGCCGGTGCAGGCCCGCTTTATAGAGGGGTTAATCCTGGATGCAATGGAGTCCTGTGAACGCTGCCTGGAGGATCCCTATGATTACGGGGGGCGGGCTAATCTGATGTGGACAGCCACCCTGGCCCTGAACGGCCTGACAGCAGCAGGGCTGGGACGGGTGGGGTTTCCCATGCACATGATTGAGCACTCTCTCAGTGCGCTTTACGATGTGCCGCACGGGGCGGGCCTTTCCGTGGTTATGCCGGGCTGGCTGCAATGGTATCTGGAACAGGACGCTCCCCGTATTGCCCGGCTGGGGCGTGGGATTCTCCCTTCTGCTGAGCAACAGGAGATGGTAGGGGAAAGCGATGCTGTCATGGCAGAACGAACTATCGCGTTTCTCCGCACCTGGTTCAGCACGGTGAGCAGTCCGGTAACACTGGCAGAACTGGATATCCCGGCAGGAGATATTCCTCGTATTGCTGAGAACGCCTTAGGTCTGGCTAAAGTCTGGCGGTTGAATCAGTACAGCCAGGAGATTATAGAGGAAATTTTGCAGCGTTGTGTATAGATCGTGACGGCGAGGTGTAGAGTGGACTCCGCCCACCGATTCAAAGTTGACTCAATCGAAGAGGAGATGCTTTTTCATTGCGTTTCTTCCAGCAAATTCTATCACTCAGCGAAGCGCCCTTCTTTCTCGACAAAGGGCGCGGTTCAGAGCACAGCGGCTTTTCCGTCACCAAGTCCACTGTACAGCCAGATCTGGTTACTGTCGGACAAGGATAACAGCAGTGCCGCCGTCAGCAGCTTTCAGGGTCAATGTATTCCCCTTGATATGATAGCTGTTCACTGCCTGCAATGCAGTGATGAAATGCCCTTCCTGCTGCATTATATTTCCGTCCGTACAGGCCATCTCGGTTCTCAGCAGCCGTCCGAGCGCAAGCGTCTGATCAACAGTACTGTATGTATAGTCGCCAGAATAACTATTACACCCGGATGAGCCTGAAACCCTGCCAGCAGTGAAACTTGCTGTCAGTTTCCGGCCGCTGTTGTTTATTCTCATGATTGTGCCCTGACCGTTGTCGTAGCCGCTCACGTCCCAGGATGTTCCGCGCAGTTCCTGACTCTGATCAGTCGCTCCGTTTGGCTGATTGAAGGCACATCCTGCCAGCATCAGTCCGACAAAAATCGTCAGGATTACCACAAAGTTTTTTGGTGTCATGATGAAGCTCCTCTGGATTTTCTGCTCATTGGGCTTGATTGCCCTGCTCGCTCGAATCAGATACGATTTTTCCTCCCAATATGTCGACAATGACCTCAACAGGCCGTTGCAGTTTCCGGGCGATCTGCTCCACATCCATTCCGCTCTCATGTAAGACCTGCACAGTTACTGAAAGCATTTTCATTTCTTCGGCCTGGGCCTTTTCCTTCTGTCGACGCTCTTCTTCCGCTTTCGCTTTCGCTGCTTCCGTTCTCGCTTCAGCTTCTTTCAGTTCCTGCTCTGCAAAAATTCTTCCTTCCGCAAGGGCCATTTTATACACATTCTGCTCAATCCGCTTGGAATCAAGGTACTTCTCGTAGCTCTTCTTTTCAGGCTCCGGCAGATTGTCCACCCGCAATTTTTGTTTGGCTTCCCGAAGTTCATGCGGTGAAAAAAATCTCTTTCTCGCTCGTTCTGCACTTCGATCAGCATCAGATCGTCCGCAGTGTTTTTGACGAGAATATCAATTTTATTGAACTTGCTGTCTTCCCGATCTTTATTGCTTTCGTTTTCCAGGATTTCGCTGATTTTTACGTCTTCTTTGAGTGATTCGGAAAGGAAGCCCTCAAGAATGCCGAAATTGGCTTTCTGGCGCAGGAGTCGCTGGATGGCCCAGTCGAATCGGATGTGTTTTTTCATGGTATTTTTTCCGGCAAGGTCAACTACTTCAAACCGTTAATCCTTCTTTCTCAACAAAGGGACGAAGCTCAGGTCTGAGTGCTTTTTCCGTCACCAAATCTACTGTACATTCAAGTAAATCTTCCAAATAAAACAGGAGTCCGAAATATCGCTTCGAATTCGTCGGCCCATCAAAAGCGACCAAAATATCCACATCACTGGCAGCGGTCGCTGTATCACGGACAGTTGAGCCGAACAGCAGTAACTTGCTCACGCCGAAGCGTTTTTTCAGCTCTTGTTTGCATTGAGTTAGCAGTTTAATGGCGTGTTGGCGTTTCATTTTTTTCAGATAAGATAATTGTCTTAAAATAAGGGGGGCTGACTTAATTGTCTCCGCAGTGCAGAGACAATCTGTTCTGTATTAAAGAGAAGGGAAACCGCTGAGTGCAAAATGATAGCACCAACAGGCTGAAAGTTATCCTGATTGAATCTAATCCTTTTTCTTCTTTGGCGGAGGTGGAGGGCTGGGAGCGGGTCTACTATCTGGTCTTTCATATTTCGGCGGTTTAACATCACCTCTAATAAATTCGCTAGGTCTATTGTCCACGGGAAGGTCTTGTCTCTTTTTTGACATCACTATTTCCTCTTGTTTAGGTTTCAGATTCTAAGGTTTCTTCGGGATTCAATGTAAATTCAATTAAATCAATCTCAGCTTTATTCACAAGTATTCCATGTGCTCCTGTTTCAATATATACAGGAGCATCTTCCTGTTGCCGGTCATCGTTAATCCAAGCAGGATTAAACAAGTAGATATATCCCTCTTCTGAATCAGTTGAAAACCTTGTAGGATACCCTCGTATTCGTCGTTCGTCTTTTAGGTGAATTATAACATGCCGATCCTCCGACAAAAAAACATCACTCCATGTGTTCGGCCTTGAAGATTTAGTGGTAATTTTAAGCAGTCGTAAGATATGATGAAAACAATCGTTATGTAAAATTGCTCCTGCCAGCAAAGGAAGAGAGAGCATTGTAATGAGATTTCCAACGACTAAACATCTATCGTTAACAAAAGTGTAGTTTAATACACCTTTAACTTCCGTTACCTGGAGCATAGGTGACCATGTAACAAATATAGCCAGCAGAATATAAGAAACAAAGCTAAATATAACTGAATCGTACACTCTTTTGGATGCTGTTACTTTCTCACCACACCCCATTATAGAATAAAAAATTTGACTGGAGACCAAACCGGGTAATAGCAGCAACAAAATATTGATCGCCTCAATTGAAAGCTTCATATCCCAAAAACTTTTTTTATCATCTTTTCCGGTATAATGGGTAAGGCGACCTTATGGTCGCCTTGGTCAATTTTTCGACTATTCAGCAAACGAATAGAAATCGTCCTCTCCCCCCTCCCAAAAAGGCGACATAGCCCGAAGATCAGCAATAATCTTCGGCATTTTCTCCAGAACAAAATCCACTTCTTCTTCTGTATTATAGATAGACAGACTGAAACGAATCGACCCGTGGGCCGCAGTAAAGGGCACGCCCATTGCCCGGAGCACATGCGAGGGTTCCAGTGAACCCGAGGTGCAAGCAGACCCCGAGGAAGCGCATATACCATGCTGATTCATATGCAGGAGAATAGCCTCGCCTTCCACATACTCAAAGCTGATATTGCTGGTATTAGGCAGGCGGTCTTCGGCATGACCGTTGAGGATGGACTTAGGGATGGAGGTCATCAGGCCCTGTTCCAGCTTATCACGCAAAGCGCGAACGCGGGTATTCTCCTCTTCCAGCATTTCCCCGGCCAGCTGACAGGCCCGACCCAGGCCAACAATGGAGGGCACATTTTCCGTGCCGCCGCGCCGACCGTGTTCCTGGTGGCCGCCGTGCAAGAAAGGCACAAAGGGGCTCCCTTTACGCACATAGAGCACCCCGACACCCTTGGGCGCATGGAGCTTATGCCCGGAAAGAGAAAGAAAATCAATCTGACTTTCCTGAAGATTGATGGGAATCTTGCCCACAGCCTGGACCGCATCGGTGTGGAACAGGATACCCCGCTCCTTGGCTAGAGCCGCCATCTCTTCCACCGGAAAAATCACCCCGGTCTCATTATTGGCCCACATCACCGAAACTATGGCCGTGTCCTCGGTCAAGGCTTCCCGATAAGCAGCTAAGTCCAGGGTACCGTCCGCCTCCACCATCAGCCGAGTTACCCGATGTTTATGACCGGTCAGCAGGTCCAGGGTTTCACAAAGATTCTTGACCGCCGGATGCTCCACTCTGGTGGTGACGATATGCCGGTTTTCCGGCTGGCTCTGCAAGGCCGAGAGAATCGCGGTGGAATCGCTTTCTGTGCCGCAACTGGTGAATACGATTTCTTCCGGATCTGCTCCGAGCAGCTCAGCAATCTGAGCACGGGCCTGCTCAACCGATCTGCCGACCTGACCGCCAAAGGTATGCATAGAAGAGGGATTGCCGTAGCAATCCTGGAGAAAAGGCATCATTACCTCCAACACCTCAGGAGCAATCCGGGTGGTGGCGTTGTTGTCCATATAAATGACCTTATCGCTGCCGCAGTCCATTATTTCTCCTCCTCAACAATCAGGCTGTCCACCACCTGTTCACGCAGTTTCTTTTCCACATACTCTTTCAGGGTTGTCCGAGAAGAATGACAACCGGCACAGGCACCCCGCAGGGACACCGTGACAAAATCACCGTCCACATCCACTAACTCGATATCACCGCCATCCTTTTTCAAGGTCGGCCGAATTTCCCGCTCCAAAACCTGCTCGATCTTTTTAATCTTCTGCAGGGTGGTCATTCGCTTTTCTTTGACAGGCGTGCTCTTTTCCGACAGGCCTTCCACGGTCTGCTGAAGAATTTCCCGTAGCCGGTCTTCACATTTGCCGCAACCTCCTCCCGCCTTGGTGAAGTTGGTGATCTCCTCCACCGAGCGAAGCCCGGATTCCTGGATCGCCCGAATCACCTCAAGATCGGTAACGCCAAAGCATTCACAGACCACCTCGCCCTGCGCCATAGGCAGAATCACGCCCCGGTAATCGGCAATGGCCGCCTCCAAGGCCTCACGCCCCATGACCGAGCAATGCATTTTCTCCTTAGGCAGCCCGCCCAAGGCCTCGGCAATATCCTCATTGGTGATCCGGGCTGCCTCGTCCACGGGCATCCCCTTGATCAACTCTGTCAGGACCGAGGAAGAGGCAATAGCAGAGGCACAGCCAAAGGTTTTGAATTTGGCATCAATAATAATGTCGTTTTCATCCACCTTAATGGTCAACTTTAACGCATCTCCACAGGCCAAAGAACCCACATCGCCAGTGCCACTGGGGCTCTCCACCTCTCCTACATTCTGCGGTTGCATGAAGTGCTGCTGCACTTTATCTGTATATTCCCACATAATAGTCTATCTATGAACAAAGATTTATGGTATTCAAGCTTACCTGACCGTTCCCCACAGCCAAGGGCCCGTAGTTGTTTCCGCAAGGAAGGGAATCCTTGATAAATATCGGGCCAAGGTTACCTCAAAATGTGAGGGCATGCACGAGTTAAGGTTGACAATAGGGAAAATTTTTATAATAGTTTTCCCGCTACATAACGGTCGGCAGCCCCGCACTGCGGAATACATTGCTTATATACTGTTTAATTGTTCAGTTATTTTATAAAAAGGCCTATGGTCTGGGAGATGAAAGCATGGGACAAGCACACGATGAAAAACTGATTCTTTGGTTTGACGAGATCGGTATAGACGATGTACCGCTGGTAGGAGGCAAAAACGCCTCATTGGGTGAGATGTATCAGCATCTGACCAGCAAAGGCGTTGCCGTACCACACGGATTCGCCATCACAGCCTATGCCTACCGCTATCTGCTCAAAGAAGCTGGTATTGAAGCAGAGATCCGGCAGGTACTGTCTGATCTGGATACCGAGGATATGGCCAACCTGGCCGAGCGCGGCGAGAAATGTCGGAACATTATCCGCCATGCGCCATTTCCCGATTCTCTGCGTGATGCCATCATCGAATCCTACAAAAAAATGGAAGCTGAGTACGGCGAGAATTGCGACGTGGCTGTCCGTTCTTCGGCTACGGCTGAGGATCTGCCTGATGCCTCCTTTGCTGGTCAGCAGGAGACCTACCTGAACATTCACGGCTACGAGAATATTATCGAAAATTGCCGCAAATGTTTTGCCTCCCTGTTCACCAACCGAGCTATTTCCTACCGTCAGCATCAGGGCTTTGGCCAGTTTGATGTGTACCTGTCCATCACTGTTCAGAAAATGGTGCGCTCCGACTCTGCCTCTTCCGGTGTTTTGTTCTCCATTGACACAGAGTCTGGTTTTGAGGATGCCTGTTTCATCACCGGTGCCTGGGGTCTGGGTGAAAATGTAGTACAGGGTGCAGTCAACCCGGATGAATACTACGTGTACAAGCCAAAACTCAAGGAAGGCAAGCGCCCCATTGTCGGGAAGAAGATTGGATCAAAGGCCATCAAAATGGTCTATGATAATGATCCGTCCACCGAAGAGCCAGTCAAAAATATCGACACCACCGAAGCAGAGCGGAACGCCTATGTCATCTCTGATGACGAAATCCTTCAGCTGACAAAGTGGGCCTGTATTATTGAGGATCATTACGGCAAAGGCATGGATATTGAGTGGGCCAAGGATGGCGACGGCAAGGAAGTCGGTACCGGTGAGCTGTTCATCGTCCAGGCCCGTCCTGAGACCGTTCATTCCCAGGCCAACAAAAGCGTCATGGAGACCTATAAGCTGCTGGAGAAAGGAACTGTCCTCTCTGAAGGACTGGCTGTGGGCACCAAGATCGGCCAGGGTGTGGCCCATTGCATTGACGATGTCAAAGACATCGGCACCTTTAAGAAAGGTGAAGTACTGGTTACCGACATGACCGACCCGGATTGGGAACCGATCATGAAGATTGCCGGAGCCATTGTCACCAATCGTGGCGGTCGAACCTGCCATGCCGCGATCATTTCTCGTGAGCTGGGTATCCCCTGCGTTATCGGCACAGGCGATGCGACTGACAATATCAAAACCGGTCAAGAGATCACAGCGTCTTCAGCTGAAGGCGAGACCGGCTATGTCTACGAAGGGCTGCTCAAGTACGAGATTGAGACCACTGATCTGGACAATATGCCTGCCACCAAGACCAAGATCATGATGAACCTGGCCATTCCGGAAAAAGCCTTTACGGAATGCCAGATCCCCAATGATGGCGTTGGCTTGGCTCGTGAGGAGTTTATTATCAACTCCCATATCGGCCTCCATCCGCTGGCTCTGTACAACTACGAAGAGCTTAAGGCCTCCGACGATCCGGAGAAGCAGGAAATCGTCAAGCGCATCGACGAAAAGACTGCTGCCTATTCTGATAAGAGACAATTCTTTATCGATAAGGTTGCTGAGGGCGTGGGCCGCATTGCTGCTGGTTTCTACCCCAAGGACGTTATTGTCCGTCTGTCCGACTTCAAATCCAACGAGTATGCCAATCTGGTCGGCGGCACCCTCTATGAGCCGGAAGAAGAAAATCCGATGATCGGCTGGCGCGGTGCTTCCCGCTACTACGATCCCAAATATCGTCCGGCCTTTGAGCTGGAGTGCCAAGGTCTGCTCAAGGCGCGGAACGATATGGGCCTGGACAACATCAAGCTGATGGTGCCCTTCTGCCGTACTCCAGAAGAGGGCAAAAAGGTCATTGAGGTTATGCGCGACTGCGGTCTGGTTCAGGGTGAGAACGGTCTGGAGCTGTACGTGATGTGCGAGATCCCCAGCAACGTGATCTGTGCTGATGCCTTTGCTGATATCTTTGACGGCTTCTCCATCGGGTCCAACGACCTGACCCAGCTCACCTACGGCCTTGACCGTGACTCCGGTATTGTCACCGGCATTGCTGATGAGCGAGACGATGCGGTAAAAGAGATGATCAAGATGGTGATCAAAACCGCCAAACGCCGGGGCAAAAAGATCGGCATTTGCGGTCCGGGGCCGTCCGATTTTCCTGAGTTTGCCACCTTCCTGGTTGAGCAGGGCATCGACTCTATGTCTTTGATTCCGGATACAGCAGTCAAGACACGACTGGCTGTCCATGAGAAGGAGAAAGAGATGGGGATTGCTCCTGAGTAAGTTGAGGAGCTCCAGCTGAGTTGATCAGAGAAAAGGCGAATCGCTTGGCGGTTCGCTTTTTTTTGGTTTATGAAGACAAAAAAGTTACAATAACGCATTATGAATACAACGGAGTACACCAAACCTGTCAGCTCACTACTGACCTATGGCAGCGCACGTAACATCAAAGACTGGTCTGTTTACCTTGAACTCGGTCTGAACGAAGAGCATATTCCTGAACTCATCAAGATGGTGGGTGATGAAAAGTTGAATCAAGCAGATGGAGAGGACAACGAAGCTTGGGCACCTATCCACGCCTGGCGAACCCTGGGAGTACTGCGGGCTATGGAGGCGATTCCCACCTTGATTGACCAGCTCTACCAGGTTGATGAATATCATAACGACTGGATAGCTGAAGATATGCCCAAGGCCTTTGCTATGATCGGTGAGCCCGCCATCCAAGCGTTAACCCAATATGCGGGGAATACCTCACGCACTCTCTTTGCACGAGCTGCGGCTGCTTTCAGCCTGAGTCATATTGGAAGAGCACACCCGGAAACCCGAGAAACCTGTATTGCTGGTATTGAAAAGGCATTGACAGAGTATCGCCAGAATGATCCCGTTCTGAACGGTTCGTTAGTCGCTCGCCTACTTGACCTCAAGGCAACAGAAGCCCACTCAACTATTCAGAAAGCTTATCAAGATGACCGCGTTGACCCGATGACCTGCGGTAATATGGAAAATGTGGAAGTGCTCCTCGGACTGAGAGAGAAAGAATCAACGGGACATTCTGACTCGCATAATATTGACACCTTTCCGGGGTACAAAAAAGGAAAAAAGAAAATCGGAAGAAATGAGCCCTGCCTCTGCGGCAGCGGAAAGAAGCACAAGAAATGCTGTCTCAATAAGTAAATGGCCTTTGAAAACTATGGTCAATGGGCTCTTTTCCCTAGAAGAATATGGATAGATTACACTCCAGCAGAGGGGATCTAGCCGACTGGAACGCCCTGAAACAACTGTATGGTCATCAGAGGATCAAGCAGGAGGCTGTACGACTTCGTTCCCTTGATGCGAAGAATTTAAACTTCCTAAGCAGTTACTATGAAATTGACAAGAAATTATTCAGATACTGTACCTCAACCCTGTTGAGTCGGAAACTTTAAAGTTGTTAAGGCAGCTTCTGACTCACGAGGAATGGCAACATTTCTCTTTGGCTGGCGGGACAGCCCTTGCCTTGTATCTTTAAGGCCATCACAATATGCACTTCGGGCTTCACACCCAGATCCCAAAAACAAGCTTCACCTTCTCTTCCTCTCCCTTCTCGTAAACAGATAAATTTCCGTTTGACTTCTCAAAATTAATCACATACTTTTAGTAATGAATATCATATCCATGGAGTGATATTTCCCCTAACTTATGTCCCATTCCCATAAGCGCGAGGTCTTCTCATGAAAGGAAGTATTGTTCCGATACTTGCATTGTTACTGTTCAACAGCGACCCGATCACCGACGTTCCGCCCCCTACCCCTAATACTCTTCGTTTTCTTGACCAAGCAACCTTCGGCGCAACCGAGCAGAATGTCGTAGCGCTGGAAAAACTGGGCTTTGAGGAGTGGCTGGACCAGCAACTGAATATGGGTTCGGCTTATGATTCCGATACAGATGATTGGCCGACCTACCTGGAAGAAACCATCCGGCTTGCAAAGATTATCTGGCCGGATGACTTTACTGAGGAGGTCAGCACCTACCTTGATCCGACCAATCCCGATTATACGGTTTTTAATCAGGAAAAAGCCAGCCCGGAACTCCGCGACGTTTTCCTAAGCGTCTGGTTCCAGAATGCCCTGCACGGAGAGGATCAGCTTCGCCAACGCATGGCCTACGCCTTGAGTCAGATCATTGTCGTATCAACCCAGGATCTACTCCTGCAACATCGCCCGGAAGCCATAATTTCCCACCAGGATCTGCTGGCAAAGCATGCCTTGGGTAATTACGCGGATCTGCTTAAGGAGGTCGCCCTGTCCACCACCATGGGCTATTACCTGACCCATCACGGCAATAAAAAGGCAAACCCGGACACTGGCACCCGGCCAGATGAAAATTTTGCCAGGGAGATTATGCAGCTCTTTACCATCGGTCTGTACGAACTCTCCTTGGACGGAGTAAAAAAACTTGACCCTGTCACCGGCAGACCTATCCCTACCTATAACCAAACAGACATCGAGGAATTATCCAGGGTCTTCACCGGTTGGGACTCCTGGGATAATGCTCGCTACGGCAGCCAGGGGAGAACTGAAGGCGACCTGACCCGCTCGATGGAGTTCACTGCTGAGCACCATGATTTTGGGCAAAAAATCATCATGGGTACCACGATCCCTGCATCTGATCCGACGAACGCGACCGCCGGAGAAGAAGATATTGATAATGTTGTCCTCATGTTGATGAACCATCCTAATACTGCGCCCTTTGTTTCCAAACAACTGATTCAACGATTAGTCACAACAAATCCTACTCCGTTATATGTTCACCGGGTTGCTCAGGTCTTTCTTGACAACGGTGTCGGTATACAAGGCGATCTCAAAGCTGTGGCACGGGCCATCCTGCTTGACGAAGAAGCTAACATTCTTAATAGAGTAGATAATTACGCGGCAAAAACAAAAGAGCCTCTTCTCGCTCTGACTCGATTTCTCCGGTCTTTTTCGGTGCAACCCTTGAACGGCTGGTCAAAAAACGGCCTTGTAATGAGTGATTTTTATCGCATAAACAACCTGACCAAGAACCTTGGACAGGAACCGCTTCACTCTTTCTCTGTCTTTAATTTTTACTCACCGGATTTCATTCCCAGTGAAGCCTCTTTCATGGACAGCCAACTGACCGCACCGGAGTTTGAAATCCAGACAGATCAGCTCCTGATCGACTACAGTAATTTCATCTACACGATTGGCTCAGAGTATGAACGCAACGCCATCATTCAATGGTACAAGGAACAGGCTGGCCATGATCAGACAGTTACTGAGGAGGAAATGGTTAGAATCTATACAGAAGAATTTGTTGGTGAAAATAGTTGGAAAAACACTCTCATGATTAGTTTTGATCAGGAGATGGCGCTTTTTGAACAGAAACTTGAAGGCGACAGCAATGGTGATTTTTCCACCCTAAATCAGGACGACCATGCCCCGGACGGTTCGAAGGCCCACGCCGTACAGGCCTTGGTTGCTCATCTTGACCAAAAGTTGACCGCATCAACCATGACCGATACGCAGAAGGACCTGGTGATTAATTACTTGATCAATACCTTCAGCGTAACAGAAAGTAACCGTCCACAATCAGCGCGGCTGATGATCCTTGAGGCGATACGGGTTATCATTACTTCCAGCGCCTACATGGTGCAGCATTGAGGTGCAGAATATGAAAAAAACAAGCAGAAGAGAATTTCTCCGACTTGGACGTAATGCAGCGCTTTCTTTGACAGGAATGTCCTTATTGCCGCGAAGCGTCTTTGCCTCCAGCAGCCCGGCCTTCACCGACTACAAAGCCTTGGTCTGTGTTTTTCTCAACGGCGGTTGTGACTCCGTTAATATGGTCTTGCCCACCGCTCCATCAGGTGGCGCTGGCTATGATATGTATGCCGGAATTCGAGGGATTGATAATCCGGATATTTCCCTAGCAGTGAATAATATTGACCTCAGTGCTGGTCTGCGCAGCACGGGCAACCTGCTTGGTGCGGGCTGGAGTAATCCGTATTATAAAAATGCCACCCGCACAGATGCTTACCTGAAAGGAATGTACCATATTGGTGGAACAAAGCCCTTTGGTATCAACGGGATGATGCCGGAACTTGCCCAGCTTATCAATAATCAGACTGCCGCAATTATCGCCAATGCCGGGACACTGGTCCGACCGGTCACTCGTGACGAAATTCGTGCCGGAACTGCGGATTTGCCCTCCTTTCTCTTTTCTCATAACAGTCAGCAGACCCTCAACCAGACCGGAGAAGCTGATAACCTAAACGCAGCAGGCTGGGCAGGACGTTTATTTGACAACTGGCAGCAGGTCAATAACGATCATCTCCTTGGCATGAACATTGCTTACAGCAGAGGGCGACTCCCTATCGGAAGAGAGACAACACCTCTGCGCCTCAGCACAGGATCTCCTCCTACATACAAAAATTTGACCGGGGATAAAGAACAAACGTTGGCGAGACGCCAGCTCTACCTGGATATGAGTGGACTGAGCATGCAGAGCCCGTTTAAAGATCTGTATAACCGGATGCAGCTTCGCTCATTTCAGCTCACCGATGTCTTGGCCGAGGCCTGGGAGAGCACAGCGTCAACCTTTGACGGGCTTACCGGCTCGTACGGGCAGCCGCTTTTCTCTGTACCGGAACAAACCGTGCTAGGGATTGATGACGACATCAGCGGCGGCCTTATTCGGCAACTGGAAGCAGTCGCCAGAATGATCGCCTACAGCCAAAGCCAAACCGACATCAAACGGCAAATCTTTTTTGTTCAACAGGGGGGCTATGATACCCACGGCGCACAACGCTTCAATCACCCTTTGCTGCTTCGAGAATTGAGCCTCGCGCTCTGGGATTTTCAACAGGCCATGACCTTTCTCTCCCTAAACGATCATGTCACAACCTATAATCTTTCCGACTTCGGACGTACCGTCACCAATAACAGTGATGGCACCGGCCATGCTTGGGGAGGCCATTATCTGGTTACGGGAGGCTCTGTTAATGGAGGAGAATTATATGGCGACCTACCCGACCTTACCTTGGGCGGCACTTATGACCATGGCAGCAAGGGACGCCTTATTCCTCAAGTCGCCACCGACCAAATTCAAGCGACCTTAGCTCGCTGGTTTGGAGTTGATGATACCCTCATGCCAACCATTTTTCCCAATATTGATAACTTCTCTGCCCGCTACCTCAGCTTTATGAGAGGATAGAGATTTTGTTGGTCCTCTCAAGTAAGGCCAAAACACAAGGTGCAATACAAGGATACGATGAGTGTGGATTTGCCGATTGGGCCGAGAGGAGGACCCAGCAGTTGCAATGAACCGCTGGGGCGGTCAACAAAAGCCCCAAAAATAAAAAAAGGTAGGAAAGATGACAGGAAAACAGGACAAGAAGAGGCAACAGAACCTGCCGGATAATCAGGCACGACGGAAAACCATTAAAAAATTGGCTATCGGGGCCAGTGCCTTGGCCAGTTACAGCATGCTGCCGGAAAAATGGACCAAGCCCTTGATTGAGCAGATTGTTTTACCGGCCCATGCCCAAACAAGCGGGATCACCTTGGTCAACCCGCTCACCCTTACGCTCTTAAGTGGAACCCAGGGCTCCACCATCGTGTCTGTTCGCGTTTCTGGAGCTGTCTTCCCCCCAACCCCGAACCTGTCTATTTTCCTTCAGGTAGGAGGTGCATTGGGAGGAAATACCGCCGCAAGCCCTGTTCCAGAGGAGGGGATACTCCAAAAGACATTTGCTGCGTTGGATGACCTTCTGGTGAGCGAGGCAGTGGCCGCAGAGGGCTGCCCACAGCTCAGCCAGCAGGTCACCTCAGGCGAGGACGGGAGTTTTTCCGCTGACTTTGAGCTCAATTGCGGGCCTGGAATAACCTCGGTTTCTGCCCTTGCCTCCCTGGCCACCTCACCCACTGTCACGGCAGAGGGCATACTCCTGCTCCCTGCCGATGTAACGCCGGAACCACCGCCAGAACCACCAGTCTCGCCCTATGGCTTTACCAATAACAGCAGCATCACCGTGACTGTGGAATGGGAAACCCCAAATAGAACCGACACGGTCGGGCCAGGAGAAAGCATAGTTGCCCCTGACGGAACCGACGAACTCAGCAACATCTGGGTAACTGGGGCAGGTTACATGTTTACCTGCCCAAACGTTCCTGTCTGTTTCTCCGAGACACACGGGGGTCAAATGAGTCTCGTGATGGACGACTGCGGAGGACAGGTTGCCATTGGCGACTGCTCTTCTGCTCCTGCTCCGGCAGCGGCAAGCGCTGCCTTTTCCTCCTCCAGGAACTACGCTTGGTGATTAGCTTGTTGGGCTAACCCCTCTGCAATCTCCTTGTGCAAATCTCGGATCAGGGCAATGGGGTCCTTGCTGTCGCGAATCGGACGACCAATAACCACATGATCAGCACCGTTGATAATCGCCTGCTTTGCCGTGGCGATCCGCCGCTGATCATCTGATCCGTCATCCACATTGGCTCCCGGCCTGATCCCTGGGGTGACGACTAAAAAATTCGGTCCCAGATCATTGCGGAGGGGTGCAGCTTCCAAGGCGGAAGAAACCACTCCGTCACAGCCGATCTCCAAGGCCTTACGCGCTCGGAGCAGCACCAGATCCTGCACAGACCCGGTCATGCCCATAGCCCGCATGTCCTCTTCATCAAAACTGGTCAGCACGGTAACGGCCAGAATCTTCATCTCGCTGTCCTTGTCCTGCACAGCTGCCCGTAAAATAGGATCATTACCATGCACCGTGGCAAAGCTGACGCCCCGATTTTTCAGCTGATCCACAGCCAGCTTGACCGTCTCTGGGATATCAAAAAATTTGAGATCCACCATCACCTTATTGCCCCGGGCAATAATAGCGTCAATGGTGTGAAACCAACCCGCTAAGAAAAGTTGGAGCCCTACCTTGAAAAATTTGATCTCACTGTCCAGCTTTTCTACCAAGGCCATAGCCTCATCCGGTGAAGTGACATCAAGGGCGAAGATAATTCGTTCGTTGAGGGGGATGTTTTTTTCTGTCATAATTCCTTACATGTTTCGAAAATAAAAATCCACCCCCAGAAGAGGTGGTATGCTTTATGCGTTTACGCCCGAAGAAGCTCAGGAACAAGCTCAACGACTACTATAAGTTCCCAGTAGTCGTTACACAAGGACCTTTCAGTAGTAGTCGATCCTGTCTACCGTAGCAGCAGATAATTTATAGGTACAACCACAGGAGAAACTTGTTGAACGGGCTCCAAATTAACAACTGTCACGGATTGATGAGCCATTCCTTGATAACTCCCCCCCCATGTCATGGTATGGGTTGCATGATCCCAAGTATCATTAAGATATATCGTCTCAGAGCTGTCATCATAGCCGATACCAGCCATCGTGTGGCCCTCAACATGAATAAAAACCGGGGAACCGGCATCTATCTGCTCTTTAAACTGCTCAAAGGTAAATCCTCCGGTGTACGTGGGAGCTATTCGCTGATTAAACATTGTCGTCACGGTGTAACCGCGTGATTCAAGAAACAGCTTAAACCCATACCCACCATCTTTATTATAATACGCAGGCCCAGCGGCTTCCAAAGCCTCAGCAGTCAACGGATCACCACTCGGAGAAGAATAAAAGTAAAATGCCGTTGACCCATCCGAATTATCATATGTGCTGGTCTGATTGCTTTTCATATAATCTCCTGTACAGTCACCGTACGTATGTTCTGTCCAGTTCCCCAAAAAAGGGTCAGCAGCTGTGCTTTCATATGTCACCCAATAATCATCTACATGCCCCTTTGTTGTTCTGCCGTCAAGCCCCTGACGGGTTGCACTCAAAGGGCATTGAGCCCTGGTAACGCCACTTCCGTCCACCCAAGTCGACCATGAGGTGTTATCCATCGGCATGACACCACCGTTGGTAGGACCTGTATACATATCAGGATACCCTGTTCGATCATAATATCCTGCCATCATGGCAGCAGCCGTCGGAGAGCACCCAAAAGACCAGCTGAACGCCGGAACCTGTAGGGTATTCAGACTTGCTTGCAAATTCGGTTCCGGCAAGTTTACAGTAACTCGTGTGAAGCCCGGAGGTGGGGTTGAAGGGCCGTTAATTATAACCTCATCAAGTTCAACACCGCTCGAGGTAACCACATTGTTGACTTGATAATACTGGGGATTAATCGCTAAGGCACTTCCTGTGCCTATACAACAGGACAGTCCAAAAAGAACAACCCCTAGAGCAACCTTATTAATTCCTATATTTCTTCCATACATAGTTAAGCTCCCTTTTCAAAAAATGAGTAAATTGAAGCATCTCCTGACAAGACCCTCCTGTCAACATATAGTATATCATATATTTATCGTCTAATAATCCAAACGAATTCGGATACAATCAACTCATATTTTTCCCTTCAACCCAATGTAATCTCCAACATCTTCAAATCCTTAATCTGATCCCGCAAAGCCGCAGCCTCCTCAAAAGCCAACTTATCCGCCGCCGCCTGCATCCGGGTCTCCAGCTGTTTGATCTCCTTATGCAGATCAGCAACTGAGCGATAAACGACCTCAGGCTCTGCCGCCCTGAGCATCCCAGCATCGTCTGCGGCTACCCCATCGTCCTCCCAGCCCGAAGCCCGGAGGTGCTCGGTCATGGAATTCTTAATCTCGGAAATAATCGTCTGCGGGACGATACCATGTTTTCGGTTAAATTCCTCCTGGATTTTCCTGCGCCGATTGGTCTCGTCAATGGTGTACTGCATGGACTTGGTGATCTTATCCGCATAGAGAATCACCGTGCCCTGGGCATTACGGGCTGCCCGGCCACAGGTCTGGACCAGGGAACGCTCTGAGCGAAGAAAGCCCTCCTTGTCCGCATCCAGCACCGCCACCAGGGCCACCTCCGGGATATCCAGGCCCTCGCGCAGCAGGTTAATACCCACCAGCACGTTGTATTCGCCCCGGCGCAGATCACGGATCAACTCCACCCGATCCAGGGTCTTAATATCAGAATGGAGATAGCGCACCTTGACCCCGACATTTTGATAATATTCGGTCAGATCCTCAGACATCCGCTTGGTCAGGGTGGTGACCAAGACGGCCTCGTCTCGCTCCGTGCATCGGCGGATCTCCTCCAGCAGATCATCCACCTGGGTGCCTGCGGGACGCACCTCGATACGGGGATCCAGCAGACCGGTGGGACGAATCAGCTGCTCCACGATCCGACCTTCACATTTCTCCAGCTCATAGGGGCCGGGCGTGGCTGAGACGTAGACGGTCTGATGCACCCGCTGCTCAAATTCATCAAAACGCAGGGGCCGGTTGTCCAGGGCCGAGGGCAGACGGAAGCCGAAGTTAACCAGAGTGGTTTTTCTGGCCCGATCACCGTTATACATCCCGCCGACCTGGGGTATCCCGATATGGGATTCATCAATGATGGTGATGTAGTTATCTGGAAAATAGTCGAGCAGGTTCGGCGGTGGTGCGCCGGTCGGTTTACCGGTGAGGTGGCGACTGTAATTCTCGATGCCGTTGCAATAGCCCAGCTCGGCAATCATCTCCAGATCAAACTGGGTGCGCTGCTCCAGTCGCTGGGCCTCGACCAGGCGGTTCTCCGCATACAGCTCATCAAGGCGTTCACGCAACTCATCCTTGATGGTGTGCATGGCCCGTTGCAGATTGTCCTGGCCCGTGACAAAATGGCTGGACGGGAACAGGGTCAGTTCGTCCACATCTTCCAGCACCACCCCGCGCAGGGGATCAATAATGGAGATCGCGTCAATGGTATCGCCGAAGAACTCCACCCGCACGGCCCGATCTTCTTCATACACCGGAAAAATATCGATCACATCGCCGCGCACCCGGAAGGTACCCCGATGAAAGGATAGCTCGTTGCGCTCGTAGAGCATGAAGACCAGCCGCCGCTGGACCTCCTCCATGGGGTAGTCCGCATCCCGCTGGAGAAAGAGATGCATATTCTTGTACTCGTCCGGCGATCCCAGACCGTAAATGCAGGAGACCGAGGCCACGATCAACACGTCGTCGCGGGTGAGCAGGGCCCGAGTCGCGGAGTGGCGCATCTTGTCGATGGCATCGTTAATGGCCGAATCCTTCTCGATATAGGTGTCTGAGGCCGGGATATAGGCCTCGGGCTGGTAGTAATCGTAGTAGGAGACGAAATACTCCACCGCATTCTGCGGGAAAAGCTCTCTGAACTCGGCAAAGAGCTGGGCCGCCAGGGTTTTGTTCGGGGCCAAGATCAAAGCAGGCCGATTGAGCTTGGCAATGACCTGGGCCATTGTGAAGGTCTTGCCGGAGCCGGTTACGCCGAGCAGCACCTGATGCCGTGCTCCGTCATTCAGCCCTTGGACGATTTTTTCTATCGCCTTGGGCTGGTCGCCGGAGGGGGTGAAGGGGGAGGTGAGTTGGAAACGGGAAGACATATAACCAACTCAATTTGCTTGCGACCTGGAGATCTTGCCATCAATTATTTCTTTGGCTTGTCCTTCCAGAACAAACAACCGCTCTCGAACTTTGGAAATAAACTCTGGATCAGTAGGATCATGGGTGGTCTCCTTAATTTCGAGGAACTTGCAATATTCTTTTACTTCAAGGCGCGGATAGCTTTTGCCATGACTCATGAGATTGCGTAACAACTTTGACTCAGTCCTCGGACAAGGAGATCCGTCTTGCATTTTATTATATGGATACTTCGGATACGAATTTTTTTCACCTTTATTATCATTTGAATCAGGGAAATCAATTTCAATGATCTGAAATAATAAATTCACCTGTGCTGCAAGAGGAATGCCTTTCCTTTTTGCTAATTGCCAGAGTCCTAACTGCACCGAAAGATTATTGTCCTCCCACTGCTGAGTGATAGTGTCGTGAGTACGTAAGCTATCCGCTACGTTCGCTGCAAGATTCACACAACTATAAATTGTACTGAACCCTGTACGGCTCTCATCATCATTCTTTATCTCTTCCAGATTAAAATCAATATGTATCTGGGTAAGAAATAATATCCTGTCTATTTCTTTTTGCAGATCAGCATAAGCTTCTTCACGGGACTCCACTGAATCATATT
>CBFDDU010000035.1:0-23022 GCA_965603655.1 uncultured Candidatus Electrothrix sp.
CAGTTTGGAGTCCGGTATCAAACAGCATAATACATTATACTGAAGCCGCACCCGCCTCGACTATAATCTCCATGCGCTCCAGCACCGTCCAGAGCGGCATAAGTGCTTTGTCCGCATCGGCGTAATAGAGACATTCCCGGACGCGGAAAAATTGCCAGCCGCAGCGTTCGAGTTGCCGCTGCCGCGCTAAGTCGGCAGTATAGCGTTCAGGTCCGTGCCAGTAATCGCCGTCACACTCCACCGCCAGCTGTGCTTTTTCTCCCTGAATAACCAAATCAATTCGGCGGCCTGCAAATGGATACTGAGGCACAACTTTGTATCCTCGTGTCGCGATTTGAAGAGCTACGTCCACTTCAAACCAACTGTCAAAGGGCCGAGGTGCAGATTCTGTTTTTCTGTCCGCCTGATGCTCGGCCAAGCGTAGCTCCTCAATATTTATTCCCTGAATGAGGTCAGTCCCAGCTTCCGGGTTCTGAAAATGCTCCAGCAATTTTCGCCGTAGGCAGTTGCTTCCCAGATGATTAATTGTTACCGAGTGAAACAGCCAGAGTTGATCCCGTGCCCGGCTGACGGCAACGTTGAACCGCTGCTCGTATGTTGTCTTGGTCAAAGAAGTCAATTTGACATTGGGCGCGGCCACCATGCTGAGAAAAATAATATCCCGTTCATCTCCCTGAAATGCTGGGGGATGGGCACATTTTATGCGTCGCTTATCATTTTCTTCCGGACCGATAGCTTCCACCAATAAGTCTTGAATAAGCTTACCCTGTCCAGTTCCTTGCAGGACAATCACACCTATTGACTTGCCTGAATATTTTTGGTTTTCGCAGCATTTCTTAATTTCCTCAACAATCGCCTCTGCTTCAGGCTGATTGATTACCCTCTGGCCGACCCCTTCTCGATACCCAGTTTTCACAAGAACAGATTGAAGCGGCTCCAAGCGGTCAGGCGTATATTGGCGGAGAGGAATCAGAGGATTGTCGATGTAACAGAGTGTGCTGCTAAAGCGGATGATCTCCGGCATGCAGCGGAAATGTTCTCGCAGACTGATGCGATTTTGAAAACGAATTCGGCAGTGATCAAAGAGGCTGGTATCCGGGCCAAAGGAGTCCGCATGGTCAAAGTCGGCCAGCCATGTGCGCATGAGTTGCTGTACTTGCTCCTGATTTATACCCACCGCTTCCGGGCTGACCTGCTTGTCGTCGCCGACCACAATCAGCCGTTTGCCGAGCTGGAAAAGCGGCAGGGCCTCCGGGCCGCACTGCGAAGCCTCATCCACAATGATAACATCAAACAGCCCGCTCCCGGCGTTGACGGTCTCGTAAACTTGATGCAGTGGCATGATCCACGCAGGCACTGCCTCTCGACACTGGCTGAGGTGCTGCTGGGCATTTCTTCGGTGGACAGAGGCATTTTTCCCTGTGCCCTTGCCAACCTTTTTCATTGCCAACTGCCACATGACTATATGCTGGCGATGCGCCTCGCTCATCCGCTCAAAGCAGCAGCTCCATGCTTTTTCCGCTGCCAGCTTGCTCAAGTCCCGCTGAATTTCCTCGTCAAGCCGCTGGCTCTGCCGCAGCAGGGCAGCCAAGTCGCTTTGCAGAAAATCCTTCAGCCATGAGGAAACCTGCACCCAAGCCGATGCCTCTTCCAGCTTTGCCAGTCGCTGCGCCCAGAGCTGCCAGTCATGCCCGCTGTTCAGGTCTGCCGCCAAAGCGGGCGCGATTTCAGCCAGTTTGGCAATGAGCTGTTGTTTGGCCTGCATTTGCTTCGCCTTCTTTTGCAGAGTAGCCAGTTCCGCATGGAGGCGGGCATAAGCGGTACTGTCTCGTTCCTCAATGCTGGGGGCAAGCTGTCCGGCCAACGGATGTGCTTTGGAATTTTTGGTTAATCCCGCGAAGCGACGATGCAACGTGTTGACGGAATTTCTTATTTGGTCATAAGCAAGCCAAGCAAGGACTGCTCGGCAGTCCTCGGCCAACTCCAGTATTGTCGTTTCCGTCCACTGCTCCATATTCAGCCCACAGGCTTCTGCCGTTGTCTGCATCTGCTCCTGCCTCTGGTGCAGCTGAAGCATGTTCTTCAATGCCTTGTGCATTTCATCCAGTTGAACAAGCTGCAAGCGGAACGGCCCGGAAGTGCGCTTTGCTCTGCCATCCCAGAGCGACCAGGTTTGATCGAGCTGTTGTTCAACAGTCAGCCAAGTAACGAGCTTGTCCAGCGGTTCGAGGCTGAGGCATTCCTGTCCGTCCACCTTGACTTGACCGACCGTGTCACCGTGCTTGCGTACTGCTTCTGGTTTGAAAAACCACCGGCCTGTTGTTCCGCCTGCTTTGAAATGCTCATGTAACCTTCTAGCATCGGCCAGCAGCATTTTTTGGTTGATATCCGGCGGAATATCAATATCAACCGTCTTGCACTTGCCTACTTGCTCCTCCAGCCCCTTGATGCTTTCCTGCGAGAGTTGCAGCAGCTCCCGCCAAACCCTGCTTTGACCAGACAATACTTCAGCAGTCGCTTTGTCTGTCCAAGGCATAGGCTTCTGCCGCAGACTGCGAAAAGCTACCGCCATGTCCTGCGCCTGCTGATGCAGAGATCGTACTGCCTCTTTGTCGTTTTTTCCGGTACTGAGAAGGGTCACGCCTGACCCGCTTTTCAGCCGTTTAGTTCCCAGCGCAGCCTTTTCCTTGGCCTTGCTCTCTTTTAAAAAAGCTATTTCTACTTTGTTGGCTGGCGGCAGATGCTCCAGCGCAGGCAACTGTAAAGCCAGCTCCTTTTCGTCAGCCGGGGAAGATGTTTCAAAATATTGACGAAGAAACTTGGCTTCTTGAGGTGACAAGGGCAGCAGCGTATCCGGCGGTATGGAATCAGTGAACCAAGCGTATTTGTGTGCATCTTTGCTAAGTTGACGGGCAATTTTGGCCGCAGTGCCGGAATATCGACCTTCAGCAAGATGATGAGTGAACGTTTCCTGCTCTCGCAGGGCGAGAATTTGTTGTTCAGCAGCAGCCTTGGCTTTACGTGCAGCATGAAGCCGCGCTTCCAGCTCGTCGGTGCGGCGGTGGTTCTCGGCTTCGTCCCAGACATTCCATTTGGCGAGAATGCCCTCGACACTTCGGGTTAGCGAACTTTTATCCTCTCCCAGCAGGCTGATGGCGAGAGGCCGCAGTTCTTCCGGCAATTTGTCGTGTAGCACCTGCAAAGCCTGTTTGGTCTTCGCAGTCACCAGAATTCGCTTGCCGGTGGCCAGTAGGTGAGAGATGAGATTAGTAATGGTGTGCGATTTGCCGGTGCCGGGTGGCCCCTGTACCAACACACCGGCCTGCATGTCCAAGGTGCGGACGATTTTTCGCTGCTCTTCGTTGGCGGGCAAAGGAAAATACAGCTCGCCGGGCAGCGTCGCAGGTTTGTCAGTTGGGCTTTTCGCTTCCTGGGGAATGCCGCAGAGTTGTCGGAAGCCGCTTAACAGAACATCATCATGCTGGGCCTTGAGTTCGGTCAGAAGCTGATCCAGTCCCCGCTGGCCGCGTTTCCGCAAAATCAAAGCTGGCGCGTATTCCAACAGCGGTTTTTCTCCGTCTGCCTGCGGTGCTGGCTCCAGCTGATCAGGATAATATTCCCCTTGTCCGGCAGTTCCTAAAGAATGGGCAATCTTGTGCAGAACAGCATCCAGCTCGGCGCAGTCATAAACAGCTACGCTGACAGCAGCCCGACCTTCATTAATCAGACTGCCAGCATCAAGCGGCTGTTCATTCAGCATATCCAGCTCAATTTCGGCCTTGTCGCTGTCCTGCTGTACCGTGAACAGTCCTTTTTCCGCCTCAAAGGCTAACGAAAGCCCGGCAACCGCCAAGTGCCGTTTGATTTTTCGTTTGTTGCTTTGCCAGCGCAGCAGACCTAGTCCCAAGATCAATTCGTACTGTTCGCCGCTTTTTTGTAGCTCCTGATGCAGCAGGAACAGTTCTTTGTACGCCCGCCGAATAGGGTCGTGCAGGCGGCACTTTTCCGCCCAAGGTAGCCACTGCTTTTCAAGGTATATTTGCCATTGCTCTCTTGTCGCAGGGAAGTCTTTCAGATACAGTATTTTGGCTGGTTTTATGTCGTTCTTTGGTTCGTTTTTTTCCGCGCAGTCAAGGGTGACGGATTGCTCCAGCTCGGGCGGTTGCTTGTAATCTGCCAGCGCATCCTGCCGCAGCCAGAGAATGCAATCATCAGGAGGTTGAGGTGCGGCGGTTCGCGGCGGAGCTTTTTTGAGCGTCAGCCAGGTGTCATCTCCTTGCTCTTCTTTTTTCCACGCCCGGCAGAAGCAGAGCGGCGATTCACGGGGTAAGCTGTGAAGCCAGAAAATCTGTTCGTATTCATCAAGATGAAAAACAGTTTTAGTGCTGAGTTTGGTCAGCGCGGCAAGATATTCGAGTAGGCGAGTTGTTTTATTAGGCATGGTAGAGAACAGTAGAGAATCAGAAGAAGAATTGCTGAAAAGATATAACACTCATGCCCGGATATGTCGAGCTTGGAAAGATGATGCATTTCCTGCTCAAATACGCTCTCGTATCAACTCCCGCAAGGCAGTCTGCCGCAACCCCGTATCCTGATTATGCACCGCCATAGCCAAGGCCTTTCTCGTACCGACAAACACGGCCAGTTTCCGCGCCCTCGTTAACCCTGTATAGACCAAGTTACGAAACAGCATCCGAAAATGCTGGGTCAGCACCGGCAGGATGACGACCTCAAATTCCGAGCCCTGGGATTTATGGATGGTGACGGCATAGGCCAGTTCCAGCTCAGTGATCTGTTCGCGTTGGTATTCCACCTCTCGCTGATCCGGAAGAAAGCAGACCCGCAGGGTCATGGCCTCGTTATTCACTGCCGAGATTTTGCCGATATCTCCGTTGAACACGCCAAGATCATAGTTGTTCCGTCGATGGATCACCCGATCACCGACCCGAAAGACCTTTTCCCCGACCATGATTTCAGCCCGACCCGCTTGGCCCGGATTGACCGCCTGCTGGAGGGTTTTATTGAGAGAGGCCGTGCCCAGGCTGCCCCTGATCATGGGGGACAAGACCTGGATCTCGCAGTTCGGGCCGCAGTATTTGGGAATCCACTCTGTGTAGAGCCGTTGCACCACATCCACAGCGGTCATACCGTAATAAAGCGAAGACCAAGGATGGACTTTCTTCGCCACCACAGCCAGCTCGCCGGCAGGGCCTTCTGCCGTGGTCAGGGCCTGGAGGTTCACATGGCTGAACTGCTCAGGCAGTTCGAAGCGCTGGTACGAGGTCTCCAAGGAGTCCGCATCAAAGGCAAAGGGATCTGCGCTTGCGTCTTCCCGTTCCTCAATGGTTTGCAGATGCTGCTTGGTTCGGGCAATGAAGCTCAGCTGGGCCTTGGTGGCTTCATCGGAATCAATGAAAAAACAGTCTGTCTCCTTCCATAATCCAGGCTGCTTAAAAGGTGAATCAATCCTCGGCGATTCCCCCTGGTTAATTTGATGGGCATAGGTGATGATCTTGGATTCTTTGGCCTGACGAAAAATGGTGTTCAGGGTGTGGGTGGGGATAACCGTGGAGGCAATCATGTCCCGGAGCACATTACCCGCTCCGACAGAGGGCAGCTGGTCGGCATCCCCGATGAACAGCACCGCCGTATTATCTCCCACCGCCTTGAGGAGGGAGGCGCTCAGGCTGATGTCGAGCATGGAGCATTCATCCAGGATGAGCACATCGGTCTGCAAGGGATTTTCTTCATTGCGCTTAAAGCCGGTGCCCTGGAATTCCAGCAGCCGATGGATGGTCTTGGCCTCCATGCCGATGACCTCCCCCATGCGTTGGGCGGCGCGACCGGTCGGTGCGGCCAGCAACACGGAACGACCCATCGCCTGGAGCAGAGCCACCAAGACCTTGGTAGTGGTGGTTTTGCCGCAACCCGGCCCGCCGGTAAGGATGGCGCATTGGAAGCTGGCAATGGAGCGAACCGCAGCAGCCTGTTCCTCGGAGAGGAGAACCCCGGTTTGTTTAGCGTAGCGTTCTAGCCAGGAGGTCATCCTGGCCGAATCATGTTCCAGAGGGCGCGTCAGCTTGCGCAGGCGGGTGGCCACGTAATCTTCGTCGTAATACAGGCTCTTGGAATAATAGCAGCGTTCCGGCTCCTGCGTCGTATCAGGGTCGGTACGGGTAACCAGTAGTCTGACCCGCAGGGCATCATCCTGCTCCATCTCATGGAGAAAAAGGGCGATTTGATCGGAGAGATTCAGCTCAAGCAACTTGGTAACCTGCTTGCCAATCTGCTCCTGAGTCAGGTAGCAATGCCCCTGTTCCCGGCTGGCAGACAGGACATGACGGATGGCTGCGGTGATGCGCAGGGGCGAGTCTGGGGCAAAGCCGATGGATAAGGCCACCTTGTCAGCAGAGAAAAAGCCGATCCCGTAAAAATCAGCTGCCAAGCGGTAAGGATTCTCCGAGACCAGCGCGATGGAGTTGTCGCCGTACTGTTTATAGATGCGCACGGCAAAGAGGGTGGAGATGCCGTGGGATTGGAGAAAGAGCATCACATCCCGGATGGCCCGGTGCTCCTGCCAGGCCGCGCTGATGGATGACAGTTTTTTGTTGGCAATACCGGGCACCTCGGTGAGGCGTTCGATCCGCTGCTCAAAGACCTCCAGGGTCTCCTTGCCGAAATGACGGACAATCTTCTGGGCAGTCTTGGGGCCGACGCCCTTAATCAGGCCGGAACCGAGGTATTTTTCCAGAGCCCCGGCTGAGGCCGGTTTCAGCTCAGTTGCCTCGTCCGCCTTGAACTGCCGCCCGAACTTCGGGTGGACGGTCCAGGAGCCGGAAAACTCCATGGTAGCCCCGGCAAAGACCTGCATCTGATGGACTGTGACCGTGACGGTTTCGCCTTGGCTGTCAAAGGGATTGACCCGCAGCACCGACCAGCCGTTATCCCCATTATGGTAGGTGATGCGTTGGACAATGCCTCGGACTTTTTCGGCAATATGGGTGGGATTTGAGGACGAATACATTGGAGCGGTTCACCTGTTGCCTTTTTCGTTGCCGACAGCCAGCTTTTTAAAATTATGATTCAAGAACTCACTTTCCGCCGGAGTCAAATCAAAACGAAGCTGGGCATCATTGACAACCTGATTACGTTGCTTTTCCGGATGCTCCTGCATGATGTCACCGACCCATTGTACCGCTTTTTGTAGATTGGTCGACAGGGCTGCTGTGTGGCGTTCTCCCATAAGTCTTCTCCGTTGTTCATCGTATATTGCTCAACATCCATTGTTTTGCTTTCGCGCTTTTTTTTGTTCTTTCTATCTTACAAGTTCCCTCTTGACTGTCAATCATAAGCAATGCTAACATGAAGATATATCAAGAACCTTGAAGGAGGTTACAGAATGGAAGATTTAAGCGGACATTTCCTTGTTTCAACACCGCAGATGCCTGACCCGAGATTTCAGGAACAGGTGATTTTGCTTTGCGCACATAATAAAGAAGGTGCCATGGGGGTGGTCATTAATAAGCCCAATGAGGAAATATCCATGATGGAGGTGCTGCTCGGCACCAATATTCCTCTGCCGGAAGGACCATTGCCGCCGGTGTATAGTGGTGGTCCCGTGGAAATGGAAGCTGGATTTATTCTGTACAGCTCGGATTTCGAGGCGGGCAAATCTCTCAAGGTCACGCCTAATATTTATCTTTCCCGTGAAGCAAAGCTGCTGGAAAAAATATCCAAAGGCGAGGGACCCAAGGATTATATGTTCCTGCTGGGATATGCAGGCTGGGGGCCGGGGCAGCTGGAGGCCGAGTTGATGGATAACTCCTGGCTGACCGTGCCCGGTGATATGCATGTCCTTTTTGATACCCCGGATGATCTGAAGTGGAAACAGGCCGCCCGTCGATACGGTATTAATATTTCTATTTTCAGCAATATTGTCGGCAATGCCTGACTTGGCTGTCGTCCCCTCATTTCGCTATTACCCGACGTTTTCTTGTTTTTCCATCTCTACATGGCCGAATGCGTAACGCATAGAGAGAGGTCCTGTCAGATTTTTTCAACAACAAGGAGGTATTGCCGTGAAAAAGGTGTTTTTTTTGCTGGCCGGTCTGGTGCTGCTGCTCGTCAGCACGGCAGCAGCCGGAAATGTCAGTGTGGAAGTGGTTGCCGATCAGGGGTATATCTTTCCGGCATACCCTGTCAGCGCATCTCCAGGGAATTATCGGGCCTATGTTCAGGCGGAACATAATGCCCGTTACGGCCTCCGCATCAGAAACCATACCGACAGGCGGGTCGGTTTAGTTGTGGCTGTGGACGGGCGTAATATCATTTCCGGGAAAAAGTCCTACCTGCGCAACACGGAAAGGATGTATGTCCTGGAACCCTACGGTGTTGCCGTCTATCGTGGCTGGCGGACCGGGCAGGATGAAGTTCACCGTTTCTATTTCACGGAATCGAGTGATTCTTATGCCGAAGCCTGGGGAGATCAGAGTGCGATGGGGGTGATCGCGCTTGCTGTGTTTGCGGAAAAGCAACGACCGATGCCCCGCCTGAAGTATGAAGCGCGTCGTTACTCAAATCAGGCCGCCCCTGCGGCACCGAGCAGCCGGAAATACAAGTCAAAGTCGGCTGAATCAGCTGATTCAGCTGCTGGCACCGGATACGGCGAAGGGGAGCATTCTTCTTCGGTGCGGGTGGAATTCCGTCCCGAACCCTATGCCCTAGAAAAACATTTTTATAAATATGAATGGCGTGAGACCTTGTGTCGCAAGCATATTATTGCCTGTCCGCCGCCTATGCCTCCGCAACCGCCGCGCAATCGTTTCTGGCCTAACGACGGTTACGCACCGCCTCCGCCGAGGTATTAAACCCGGCCTACTCCGCTCTGTCTCTTCGGGTACTCGTCTTGACCCGGAGGGACATCAATTTCCCCTTCTCAGGCTTCCAGAAAAATCTCCGTCAGCTCTATCTCCAACCCCGCAAATAGTTCTGAGCTGAGCCTATCGTCCTTTGTGAACACCTCGGCCTTACCGTACTCACCGTTTTGATCTGACCGGTAGACCATCACTGTCCGATCGGTGGGATGAAAAAGCCAGTATTCCATCACCCCGTGCTGTTCGTATAGGGCTCTTTTGACCTTCAGATCTTTGGCCGCTGTGGCAGGGGAAAGGATCTCGATAATAAGATCAGGTGCGCCGACACAGCCTCGTTCATCGAGTTTGTTCCGGTCGCAGATGACCGAAATATCCGGTTGGACAACGGTGATTACAGCATCGTCCTCTGCATCATCCTGTTCCGGCAGGCGGACATCAAAGGGTGCAGCGTAAACAGCGCAGTCCTTTTTCTTGAAATGCTGATACAGTAATGAGCTGAGTCGGATGGAGATCTCCTGGTGCAATCTTGAAGGAGCGGGTGACATAGCCCATATGTCCCCGTTGATCAGTTCCCACCGTTCCTGATCATCCCAGCATAAATAATCCGCGTAGCTGTATTTTTCGTCGATTTTCGTTTGTGGAAGAGTCATTGTTCTGCTCCGAAGAAGGCTTTTGACCGCAGACCGCATAGTCCGACGAGCGGTCTGGATCGTCTATGTCCTGAAATTCACCCTTAGTTTACCTGCTTCCGAGCCGGAAGGCAACTTGCGGACTTACAGTTTTCTGCCAGCTTGGCAAAAGGAGATATTTTGCTATCACAGCATATTTGCTTGAAGATGGTGAAAAGGACAAGTAGAATCCCCGGTTAACTTATCTGCGCTGTCTTAAAAGCTTGTGTACTGAGAATACAAAACGAGATGTTGATGAAAACGATACAGCAAAAAAACGAACAAGAAAAATCTGTTTTGGGTGCTGATCTCACCCTCATAACCGGCGGCAGTCGCTCCGGCAAATCCGCCTTTGCCCAGCAGCAGGCCGAGCAAATCAACACCCCTCGCCTCTTTATCGCCACCTGTCCCCGCATTGACCCGGAAATGGACGAACGCATCAGTAGGCATCAGCAGGACCGGGAAGGACTGGGTTGGCAGACCGCCGAAGTCCCCCTCCGTCTTGCCGAAGAGCTGGAGCGCACCCCGGCCGGAACCACTGTCCTCATTGATTGCCTCACCCTCTGGATTAATAACCTGATGTACGAGGCTGAGCAGCAAGAGCAGGAAATCAGTGAGGATCAGATTTCCGCCTTGGCCGAAGAATTGGCCTGTGCCGCCCGTCATCATCAGGGCCAAGTTTTCCTGGTTACCAACGAGGTGGGACTGGGTATTGTCCCGGATAATCCCCTGGTCCGGCGCTACCGTGATCTGGTCGGACGCTGCAATCAGGTAATTGCTGCTTTTGCTGATCAGGTTTTTCTGGTAAGTTGCGGAATCCCGATGCGGTTAAAATAATCGAACCTTCTGTAGGGGCACGGCGTGCCGTGTCCCTTACGATACCCGTTCAAGCCCTCAATCCGTAGGGGCGAATTCCTGTGTTCGCCCTTGAATTATTTATGAAAAATAGGGCGGACACGCAGGTCTGCCCCTACACCAAATTCAATGACCATGCCGACAACATATACACCCAACCGACCGGATAACGTTGATTATCTTGAAGCCACTTTTCGTAAAATTTTCCCGCAGGACAGCGAATACCGGGACAAGGCCACGGCCCGGCTTGAGCAGCTGACCATGCCCCATTGGGCTTTAGGAGACCTCATGGATTTGGCTGTGGATCTGGCCGGGATGACCCGTTCCATGCATCCGCCGGTAAAGCGAAAAAGGGTGGTGGTTATGGTGGGCGATCACGGCGTCACCGCAGAAGGGGTGTCCAAATATCCCTCCGTGGTCACGGCCCAGATGGTCTATAATTTTGTGAACAGCGGCGCAGGCATTAATGCCTTGGCTCGTCAGGCCGGGGCTGAGGTCTCTGTGGTGGATATGGGTTGTGCTGAGGACCTGTCTGATCTGGTGAAAGCGGGTAAGATCATCTCTAAAAGGATCGCCGCCGGGACTGAAAATATGGTTCACGGCCCGGCCATGACCCGCACCCAGGCGGTGTTGGCCGTGGAGGCGGGCATTGAGGTGGCTGCACAGATGGCCCCGGAGGTGGATGTTTTTGCCACCGGTGATATGGGGATCGGCAATACCACGGCCAGTACAGCCATTGTCGCCGCCATGACCGATAAAACCCTGGACCAGCTGACCGGGCGGGGAACCGGCCTTGATGACGATCAGTTGGAGCATAAAAAAGAGATCGTGGCCCGGATCCTCCAAATGAATAAACCCGATGCCGAGGACGGGCTGGACGTGCTGGCCAAGGTGGGCGGTTATGAGATCGGCGGCATTGCCGGGCTGATCATCGGGGCTGCGGCCCATCAGAAACCGGTGCTGGTGGACGGCTTCATTTCTACTGCCGGGGCTCTGATCGCCTGCAAGCTGGAACCCTTTGTGCGGGATTATATCATCTGCGCCCATCGCTCGGTGGAGCAGGGACACGCTGTCATGCAGGAGAAGCTCGGCTGCAAACCGCTGCTGGATCTCAACCTTCGCCTGGGCGAGGGCACCGGTGCTGCTTTGGCCATGAATGTGGTTGAGGCTGCGGTGGCCGTGCTTACCGAAGTGTCCACCTTTGCTGATGCCGGGGTGACAGGAACACCGACCGAATGAGCTTGTTGAACAGGCGCGGCTCCGGCAATAGGCGCAGAAAAAAAACATCGCGGTTCCAGGAAAGAGCTCCCGAACAGAAAAAAAGTCAGCAAAGAAATACCGAGCCAAGGACCCGTCGACCGCTGAACAGGACCATCATCAATACGATCGGTTCCTTTGTCGCGGCTCTTCGTTTTCTCTCGATAATTCCCTTTGCAGGCAGCCTCGGTACCAGCGAGGGGGAACTGGCCAGATCAGTGCCTTTTTTCCCCTTGGTCGGGCTGCTTTTCGCCTGTATCGCCCTGCCCCTGACCTGGTGTCTGAGTCTAGTCCTGCCTCCTGCGGTGACAGCGGTGCTCACCGTTTTTATCCTCCTTTCCTTTTCTGGAGGGCTCCATTTAGATGGGCTGGCCGACACCGCAGACGGTTTTTTCAGCTCCCGTCCGAAAGAACGAATGCTGGAGATCATGCGAGATTCAGCATCTGGAGCTATGGGAGTGATGGCCTTGATCCTGCTCCTTTCCCTCAAGATCGCCTGTTTGGCCTCTATGCATGACCAGCTTCTTATCGCTGTTTTCCTGATGCCCATTGCCGGACGCGTTGCCATCCTGCTGCTCATGGCCATGTTGCCCTATGCGCGAGCGGAAGGTGGGCTGGGCAGCTTGTTCAAGGATTCATTTAATACGCATCAATCTCGGCTTCGGGCCGGGGCCGCTGTGTTGGTCTTCAGCGGTATCGCCTGGGCAGCGGCAGGCCCTCCGGGGATTTTGGCGGTTTTTGCGGTGTTGCTCATGACGGCCCTCTTTGCCCTTTTCTGTCGTCAAAAGATCGGCGGAGTGACCGGGGACACCCTGGGCGCAGCCTGCGAACTGGCTGAAGCCGTGGTTGCTCTGGTCTTTGTCCTCAGACTGGGAGGTGTATAATGAGCGAGAAGATCACACCCAGCGGGCACGGCGGCAATATTAAGGAGATGGCGGCCCGGCTGAGTTGCCTGCCGGATGAAATCCTGGATTTCAGTGCCAACATCAATCCCCTTGGTCCTCCTGATGCTCTCTGGAATGTGCTGGCCGCCCGCATGCAGGATATCGTGCATTATCCTGACCCGGAGTCTGGGGAGCTGGTTCAGGCCCTTGCTGAACAGTATCGATTACCTGAGAAACAGATTCTGCCGGGCAACGGCACCTCGGATCTCCTCTATGCAACGCTTCGTGCCCTGAGCACCGTAGGGGCGAGCCCCTGTGTTCGCCCTTGTACATCGGGCAGGCACAGGGACCTGCCCCTGCAACCTATAGAGAGATTACGGAGGGCCGTCATCCCGGTTCCTGCCTATATTGATTATCGCCAAGCCTGCGAACAGGCCGGTATTGAGGTCGTGCCGCTGCCCTTATCGCCGGATGATAATTTTCAGCCGGATTTGAAGCAGATCTCTGAGCAATTACAAGCCGGGGATGTACTCATTCTTGGTCAGCCCAATAATCCCACCGGCAGGATCAATGATCGAGAGGCCTTGCTGGCCTTGGCAGATCAACATCCGAAAGTCCTCTTCCTCTTGGATGAGGCCTTTGCAGGGTTTATCGCGGGATATACTTCGTTGGCTGGCTGCCGGGAGAATATTATCACCCTCTGCTCTCTGACCAAGCTCTTTGCTGTGCCCGGCCTGCGGCTCGGCTTTCTGGCTGCATCCGAAGAATTATGCAATGCGATAAAGGGACAACTTGCCCCGTGGTCGGTGAATGCCCTGGCCCAGGCTGCTGGCAAGGCCATGATTGACGATACCGACTATATCAGCAAAACCCAGGAAATCGTTCAACAGAATCGAGAAACCTTATGCCGGGATCTGGCCGCAATCCCTGCACTCCAGATCGTTCCGGGAGCAGCAGATTTTCTCCTGATTCGGCTGGAGAGCAAGATCACCGCCGCTGAACTGGCAGATCAGCTTTTGCAGCAGGCAAAAATCGCCATCCGGGTCTGTGCCAATTATGAAGGGTTGGATGAACGCTATTTCCGGGTGGCAGTGCGTTCGGAAGAGGAAAATAACCTCCTCGTTGCAGCGTTAAAGGATATTCTGCTACCTGGGCAGGAAACAGGAAGTTTCGTAGGATGCGGCTCCCGCATCAAAAAAACGCCTTCGCTGATGTTTCTCGGCACAGGCTCAGATGTGGGCAAGAGCGTACTGGTGGCCGGGCTTTGTCGGGTGCTCTTGCAGGACGGGGTGCGGGTGGCGCCCTTTAAGGCCCAGAACATGTCCCTGAACTCCTACGTGACCAGGGACGGCGGCGAAATGGGGCGAGCCCAGGTGGTGCAGGCCCAGGCCTGCCGCCTTGACCCGGATGTCCGCATGAACCCGGTTTTGCTTAAGCCATCCTCCGATGTAGGCAGCCAGGTCATCGTCCATGGAAAACCCATCGGTACTATGCGGGTGCTTGACTATGTCCGCTATAAGGAGCAGGTTTGGCAGGAGGTTTGTCGCACCTATGATGCGCTGGCAGCGGATTTTGACTGCATTATTCTGGAAGGAGCAGGCAGTCCGGGCGAGGTCAACCTGAAATCCCATGATATTGTTAATATGAGGATGGCCCAATACAGTCAGGCTCCGGCCTTGCTGGTGGGTGATATCGACCGGGGCGGGGTTTATGCCTCTTTTATCGGCCATGTGGAAGTGATGGCCCCTTGGGAACGCAAGCTGCTGGCCGGCTTCCTGGTCAACCGTTTCCGGGGGGATGCCTCCCTGCTGGCGGATGCCCATAGTTTTGTTGAACAGCGCACTGCTAAACCGGTTCTTGGGGTAATTCCCTGGCTGAACAACCTGGGGCTGCCTCAGGAGGATTCAGTCAGCTTCAAGGCCGGTCTCTACGACAGCGCAGAACCTGCGGGTGAGCATGTGGAGATCGTCTTGATTGACCTGCCCCATATCTCCAATTTCACCGATCTGGAGCCGCTGCTGGAGGAAAAAGATGTCTGGCTGCGCACGGTACGCCGGGTCGATGAGCTGGGCACACCGGATGGGGTGATCCTACCTGGCTCCAAGAACGTGGTTGCGGATCTGGAGTGGCTTGCCCAAACCGGCTTGGATAAGGCGATCTGTGGACTGGCTGAGCAGGGTTGCCAGATAACCGGTATCTGCGGCGGCTTTCAAATACTCGGTAAAACCGTGGCTGATCCCCACGGCATTGAGGGCGAGCCGGGCAGCCTGCTGCATGGGCTGGGTCTGCTGGACCTGAGCACGGAACTGGCTGCGGACAAGACCCTGACCCGCCGCGAGGGCCTGCATCTCCCGTCCGGTCAGCCGGTACATGGTTATGAAATCCATCACGGCCAAACCGGTAGGAGCAAGAACTGTGGAGCCGGGAACGGTACTGCCTCGGAACCCCTGCTGACCTTTGCTGATGGTGCCTCCTGCGGCTCCGCAGATCGGACAGGCCGGGTCTGGGGCAGCTATCTGCACGGCATCTTTGATTCTGATCCCTTTCGTCGTTGGTTCATCAATACGCTACGAGAGGGTAAAGGCCTGCCGCCTTTCAGCGGCCAAGGTGCTCAGTATGACCTGGAACCGGCTCTGGATCGGCTGGCTGCGGTGGTGCGTCAGGAGATGGATATGGATGCGGTGTATCGGTTGCTGGGCATCTGATGCGTTGAGGACTTGTAGGGGCAAAACCTGTGTGTTTGCCCTTTGTTTTACTGGAAGTTTGAGAAGGAGGAGGGAGGATGACTGTACCGGTGTTTCGCCCTGGATTCAGGCTTTCTGTCAGCGATGTCATGGTCTTGTTTGTCGGGACAATCGGGTCAGTCCTGCTGCACGGCATGGGAAATCCACTGGGCTTGGCAGTCTTTTTTACCCTTGCCCATTTTTTCCTGTTCTGTAATGTGCTCCGTATGTGCCGTCGTTTCGAGCTGATCTGGGCTGCGCTCTTTCTTCTCCTCTCTGTGAACACTATATTGTTTAGTATGCCGAATTGGCTCGGTACTGTTCTGATTATGCTGGGAATCACCGCCGTTCTCACCGTGCTGCACATGCGGCAGCCATCCTATCACGGCATTTTTTGGAAACAGATCAATCCTGAACTGCCGCAGTGGTGGGCAAAACAACAGTCCGGCAGTTAAAAAATCTGTCCGAAAATCACGACCGATATACTTTCATGCGCTCATTTTGCTCTTTTCTTTTCTTGTTCGTTCTTCTTGCTGGTTTAGCAGGAGGAGGCTGGTTTGCCTTTTACGTTCTCACGCCTTCGCCGGGCATAGAGGAACAAATTATTCATATTCCCAAAGGAGCCGGTGTCCGGCAGATACAGGAACTCCTTGCTCAGGAAGATATTATTGCCGATGATATTCGTTTTCTGGCACTGGTTCGGCTTTTTCAGCTTATTGATCATCCGCCCCGGCTGCGGGCAGGAGAATTCAGGGTGGCCCAGGGATTGACCCCGCTGGAGGTTATTCGTTTTCTGGATACAGTCCAGCCTGTTCGGCACCGAGTAACTGTGCCGGAAGGAAAAAGAATGACAGAGATTGCGGCCATCTTTGCCGAAGAGAACTGGGTGGACTCAAAGACCTTTCTTCGGCTTTGCCGGGATCGTACCTTTCTCAAGGAACTGGGCATTCGGGCCCGCTCCTTGGAGGGCTACCTTTTCCCGGAGACCTATACACTGGTGCGCGGTGAGATTGATGAACGAAAGCTTATCAAGATGATGGTACAGCGTTTTTTTGCTGTTTGGGAGGAGGTTACTGCGGCCACACGGGGAAAGCAGGGGCAAGGTCGATCAGGGAAAAAATATACTCAGCAGCAGTTGCTCACCTTGGCCTCTATTGTGGAAAAAGAGACCGGTTCAGCCGGGGAACGGGATGTCATTGCCGGGGTATTTTATAATCGCCTCCAGAAGGGCATGCGCCTTCAGTCGGACCCGACAACCATCTACGGTATCAGAAATTTTAATGGCAACCTGACCAAGGCTGACCTGCAACGCAGGACCTCTTATAACACCTATGTGATTCCCGGCCTGCCTGCGGGTCCGATCTGCAATCCCGGAGCAGCAGCTATCAAGGCGGTGCTGGCTCCGGCCAAGGTATCCTATCTTTACTTTGTCTCCCGCAATGACGGCAGTCATAAGTTTTCCAAAACCCTGAAAGAACATAACCAGGCGGTGTATACCTTTCAGAAGTTACGGAAAAAGAGATAGAAAGGACATAAGGCAAACTACTCAAGGCGGCACTGGTTTCGCTTGGCTCTGCTAACTCTTCCGTTTCATGCCCCGTATTTAACAATTATCCACAAGGTCATATCCGGTACTGCGGCCTCCTCCCGGAAGTTTATAGAGAATTTCTTTGTCGATTAAGTCCTGAATATCTCTGGTTGCCGTATCCTGTGAGCATTTGGCAATCTTTGCCCATTTCGAGGTGGTTAGTTTTCCGTTGAATCCGTCAAGCAGGCGGTTGAGCAGCTTTTGCTGTCGTTCATTTTTCACCTTATTGGTGTTGATAAGCCAAAAGCTCTGCTTGCGAAGTATTTTTTCTAGGATAGTTTCGGAAGCCTCCAAGGCGTTCAGTAAACAATGCAGGAACCAGTCCAGCCAATCTGTGATATCAATTTTCCCTCGTTGTGTTTTCCCTCGTTGTGTTCGTTCAAGGATATCGTAATACACTTTCCTTTCTTTTCGTATTTGAGCGGACATACTGTAAAATCGATACGACTGATTATCCGACCGGGCCAGGAGCATATCAGTGATTGTTCGGGCTATCCTGCCGTTGCCGTCTTCAAACGGATGCAGCGTGACGAACCAAAGATGCGCAGTAGCGGATTTTATGACCGAGTCCATCTGTTGACGCTCATTCATCCAGGAGAAAAAACGTTGCATCTCTGCTTCCAGCACATCAGCGGCAGGGGCTTCAAAGTGGACTTTTTCTTTCCCGATAGGACCGGAAATAACCTGCATAGGGCCGTTGGAGTCATCTCGCCATCGACCGACAAGCACCTTATGCATTCCGCTGTACCCTGACGGGAACAGAGCGTTATGCCAAGCGTAAAGTCGCTCTTTGTTCAGCGGGCTGTTGAATTTTTCCGTGGCGTCAATCATCATTTCAACCACACCGTCCACATCCCTGTCAGAGTACACCAGGCCTGAAATGTCCAGACCCAATCGGCGGGCCACTGATGAGCGCACCTGATCCGCATCTAATACTTCACCCTCTATTTCCGTTGATTTCAGAACGTCCTGCGTTATGATTTCCAAGTTTGCCTGATTTTTCAGCTCAAACCCTAATGCACCCATTTTGCCGACAACTCGTCCTTGCAAATTTCGCACCGTTGTCAACAGAGGCAGGATGTTATCTGTATTCCATGTGAAATGTGGCCAATCAGGCTGCTGGTAAATATACATTTTTATTCTCCGCATTGTTTGCGGTGAATAGTGCGGTTAATCTCCGCATGCGGCTTTTTATCCTCTGCAACCAATGTGGTTCTCCATCTTCTAAAAATTACGTTGTACTCATTATATGCAACGATTGGCCCTCAACCTAACAGGTGCCTGTCCCTTAATTTTCCCCGCACCGCTGAAAAATTACAGGGATGAAGATGCACCTTCCCTACTGCGCAGCTGCTCCTTCAACCCTTCCAGCAACACAAATCGTCCCAAGGGAATGACCTCGCAAGGAAAGCAACCGAGAAAAAGCGGATTGTCACAAAGCCCGCCGGAGAGATAAAGCCTGTCCGGGGAACCGGCAAAGCGAAAGGCATTGCGGGCAATGCCGCGCACAAATTTTGCCACCGCCTCGGTCTCGGAGCTGCCCGTGACCACGGCATCAAAAATATTGCTCATGCCGAGGACCCCGCAGGTAACCGAAAAGCCTGTTTTCGGTACAGCCACAGTGGTGTAATCAACCTTGTAATAGCTCTCCAGCAATTCAATGGTAAACCCCATTGAAGCGCCGCATTCCGCGTTCCAGCCCATATCCGCGACTTCAGATCCCTGATAACGAATAAACTTGATATCCCGGCTGCCGCAGTCAAGCAGGACGGCATCCGGCTCAGCAATCAGGCCTTGTCCGCCCTTGGCCAAGGCGATCAATTCATTAACAGACTCCCTGCCCCGCCGTTTGGCGTTATGGCCGGTGGCAAGATCAGCCATAAATGTGGGGCCAAGCTCACGGGTGGGAACAATACGCGGCTCGCTCTCCTCAGCCACCGTAAAAAGCTTGGTATACGAGGTCCCGAAATCAGCCAGCAGCATGCTCGTCTCCTGGGTTACCGTTATCAATGGAAGCGGTGGGGTCTGCGGGAGCGGCTGAGGCGGCGTCTCGGGAAAGCTCGAGAAAGGCCTCGATTTTTGCCCGGACACTGGAGCCAGCATTGACATCGCAGTCTACATAGAGCCCTTTGGGATGGCGTTCCGCCAAATGTTTGGCCAAGGCTGTTTTGGCGCAAAAGGATTGGGCAAAGAAAACTGTAGGCACCGCAGGGTTACAAGAGGATTCCAGGTCCATATCAGCAGGGGTTTTATTCTCCATACAGCGGGCCCAGCCATAGACATGGGTGCTGTCCGGGAACAAGGAGAGGAGGGAAAAATCACGGGGCGGTACCCCCCAGAAGCCAGCAGTGGGAACCGAGGGAGGGGAATCAGGAGAGGGCTCGCAGGATTGGACCCCTTGGGTGATGGCCTGGAGCTTTTCAAGCAACGGCAGGTTGCTCCGGCAGATGGGAAAACCAAACCCTTCACTGTCTCGGTTGCGGGTAGTGATAACCGGGATGGTGAGAAAGTTTTGTAAAACAGTGGCAACATGGAGGGCGCAGTCGCATTTCCCCGGTCCCACATCAATATACACCTTATCCAGGGGCATATTCATGGCATTGAGCATCACCGTGCGCAGGATGGCGCAATAGACCTGGGGAAGATGGGTCTCCCTGTTCATGGCCAGCGGAAGTTGCGGTTCATCAAGGTCAACAATTTTGCCTTGTTCCTCATTGATCTGACGGATAATATCCAGCGGCGGTACACCGACTATGCCGATTATTTTTCCCATCAGGTATCCTCTCGAAGCAGCAGAATAAAGCCCAGGAGCCCCACCGCGATATGGATGGAAATTGCCGCTGCAAGGGGCGGGATGTAGCCGGTTTTGGCAAGCGATTGCAGGGTTCCCCAGAATCCCCAGCAGACAAAGGCCAAGCCGCAGCTGACCGGCACAGCCAGTGAGAGGTCGCGGCCCCATTTCCGGTAGACCATCAGCAGCAGGGGCAGACCGAGCATGAGTAGAGGTAATCCGAGAAGAACATAGGAGATCCGCCCGTAAAAATCAGCCCAGGCCACGGTGCGTTCTTCCGGTGCCTCCTTATGCAGGGCATCGGTGTACAGCTCTACCAGTGAGAGCTCATTGCTCCGGTACTGGGGGATAAAGAAATCCGCCGGTGTTTCCGTAAAGTTAAAGCTGCGTTTGCTGAAGATTTCTGTTTTAAAAATTTCTTCTCCCTTGGCATACTGCACCTGACCGTTTTCCAGGACCCAAGTACCGTCTCTCCAGGAGGCATGCTCGGATGAGACCAGGGCCGTTAACTCGTAGCGACTGTTCCAGGAGGAATATGAGAAAAAGGGAAAGATATTCTGACTCGGGTTTGGCCGGGCAAAGGAGTAAAAATGATCATTGCCCTGGTAATAATAGCGACCGTTACGGTAGATACCCAGAGATACTCTGCCCTTGACCTCTTTATTCCAAATCCTGTTGGTCTGTGAAACCGTCTTGGGCAGGACAAATTGGGATAAGGAGAGAAGAAGCAGCGTTGCTATCATGCCTCCGGCAATGATCGGGGCTGCGATTTTTTTCAGCGGAATACCGCAGGATTTGAGGGCGATCAGCTCATTGGAATGATTGAGCACACCAAAGGTCACAACCCCGGCCAAGAGAATACAGACCGGCCCCATCTGTTCGACAATAAAGGGGATGGAGAGCAGGAAGAACTTGCCGACCAAGGCCATGGATTTGCCCTTTTCCATGAAATTGTCAATTTTTTCAAAGAAATCAATGAGCAGATATATGGCAATGAAGCTCAGGACGAGCATCATGATGTTTTTGAAAAACTGAAGCAGAATATAACGTTTGAGAAGATTCACAGTGTTGCAGAAGTTTGGAAAAATAGGGATACACAGGTTGCTGGAGTTACTCAAGGGAGCAGGCTGACCGGAGAGACGCTGTTCTCTTTTGTCCGGTTGCAGTATACATGATCCTGATCCTGTTTGCCTGACCTGTTTTTTTATGGTTTATTGGGCAGCAATGAGCAGTACCCTCCTGTTTTTTCAGGAGCGCGTTGCTCACAAAAAAGCTCCGAGGAGCATGCTTTGCTGCTTGCAGCGGAAAATTATTTCCTGCTGAGACACGCTAGTACAGTAAGTACCCGTTGCAGGATGTTCAGTCAAGCATTACCGGTACACAAGGGATAACTTTTGTTGATTGTTGGCCTACTCAGTCAGGGACTTTGTAGGGACACGGCATGCCGTGTCCCTACGTAGCCATCTCTACGAACCCGACGTACCGCATACCAGACACAGGAGTGCCTGCCCCTGTAACTTTCATCCTTCCCCGTTGGCGAAGGATACCACAATATGAAAGAGGGTGGTTTCATATAGCCCTTAGCTCGGTCCCTGAGCCGGGATGGAAGTTTATATAAAATGTTCTTTTGCCGATGGAGGTCTTTTTTTGTTGAAAACATGTCCTTTAGTTTCCCTTATCCGGGTGGAAGCGACCCTGCCCAGCCTGCACGATAACACGGCTGATCTTGATCGACTGAAATCTGCCTTGGCCGAAGCCCTGCCAGAGCAATTGCGCAGACGCAGTTGTTCTCTCCATATTCCCTTTAGCTGTATGACGAAAATTGCTGCCTCGTTCAGGGATGCCGGTTTTACGGGCTATGCCGTGGTCCATTACGAGCATGATCGTCTTGTTCTCGTCGACTTTGTCGCGGAACCACCGAATCTCTTGCCTGCCTTGGCCCTAGATCTCGGTTCCACCCATCTTGAGGCAACCCTGCTGGATCTCTTAACCGGCAGAACCCTTGCACGCAACGCTACCTTGAACCGTCAGGTCAGCCACGGCGCAGATATTCTCAGTCGGATTCATTTTGCCGAGCGCAAAAAGGGCGGCGGAAACGAGAGGGAAGGGGAGGGGCTTCCTGTTCTCCAGGATGCGGTTATCGCCTCTATCAATGAGCTGCTTGATGAGCTGTGCAGAGAGGCTGGGGTGAGACCCGAGGATGTTCAGGCTGTGGCCATCTCCGGCAACACAACTATGGTTCATCTCCTACTTGGGCTCAGTCCGCGCCATATCTGTCGGGAACCGTACATCCCCCTAGTGAATGCCCCGGATCCCTTGCCAGCCCGAGAAATCGGGTTGAAGCTCCATAAACAGGCAACGGTCCGGGTGCTGCCGGGGCGGGGCAGTTATTTTGGCGGCGACCTGATCTCCGGCATCCTTGCCACCGGCCTTGATCAGACAGAGAAAACCTGCATGCTCATTGACGTGGGCACCAATGCCGAGGTGGTGATGGGCAATAACGAATGGCTGATCGCCTGTGCCGGAGCTGCGGGTCCGGCTCTGGAGGGCGGGGTTGCCCGGATGGGAATGCGGGCCGCAGCCGGAGCGGTCGAGCATGTGGCTATTGATCAGGAAAATTGGCAGCTCAAATGGCGCAGTATTGGTGAAGGACCGCCTTTGGGGCTTTGCGGTTCCGGGCTGATTGATCTGGTGGCGGAGCTCTATCTCGCCCGCATTGTTGATCTACGGGGTAAGTTCCAATCCACGTTTCCGGACCAGTCAGCAAAGCATAAGCGTTTTGTTGCGGAGCGGCTGCTGGAGCTGGACAATGAGCAGGTTTTTCTGGTGGTTGCTGCCCAAGAGGCGGGCAATGAGGAGCCGGTGGTGCTCAGTCAGCTGGATCTGGATGCCATGATGCGTTCTAAAGCGGCCATGTATGCGATCCTGGTGACCCTGATTGGTCAGGTCGGGCTGGAATTCAGCAATTTGCACCGGATTGCTGTTGCTGGTGCCTTTGGCAAGCATATCAATCCCCAACAGGCCATTACCCTGGGTATGCTGCCGGATCTGCCTCTTTCTACTTTTCAGCCGGTGGGCAACAGCTCCCTGCGCGGAGCTGAGATGATTCTGCTGGATCATACCGCCTTTGCGCGGTCGCAGGAGATCGCCCGTAAGATCACCTATATTGAGCTGAATGTGAACCAGGAATTCATGATCCGTTTTTCCGGGTCCCGCTTTATTCCCCATACTGATCCGGGGCTGTTTCCTTCGGTGCCGAGTTTTCTCTAGTCATTCGTACATTTTTATCATTTCGCTTATTACTGGCCTTAATGATATTCAGTAAAGACAACACCCGGTGTCTGCTCACATAATTTTTTGTTTTTCATCAATGCGGATGTAAT